>JAFUAE010000140.1 GCA_017460845.1 Lachnospiraceae bacterium | reverse complement strand
TCCCCGGCGTCCGTAGTGCAACTCTTTATTACGAAAACCTGAGACATTCTTTACAGATCACGGCACAATCTTGCCTGCCGATGTAAATAATGCTAAACTAATCGCATGGCAAACAGAAGAAAGAGAAGAAGGCAGAAATCTGCTTTCACAGATGTTATTACACTGATCACATCAATAGCAATGATCGTCATCGCAGTGCTGTTGATGGTTTTTGTGTACTTTTATATTAAGAACAACAGCTTTCTCGACAGCCTGCCGTTTTTCGGCACAAAGGCTGCGGAGGAGACAGACAGTCAGGCGGAGACAGAGGAGACCGGCGGAGGAGAAGACAGCACGGAGATTGATATTCAGTCAAGCTACGAAGGGCTGACAAGACTGGAGGACGGCTCCCTGATTTATGTAATACAGGAAAATGAACTCCCGGGCTTCGATCCGGACTGTGTGCTGGACTATGAAGGGGATAATAAGATCCTCGCTTCGTCATGGTATGAAAGCGGAGAATATCTCTACTATTTCGGTTCAGACGGCAAGGCGGTCTCAGAGCTGAATGAAGGAGCAATGCATTTTACCTTCGACAAAGACCATATCCTTCATGCAATCAGCTACAACAAAAATTACGCCGGAAATACCGAGGATGAGAGCGCAGACTTCCCGGGCCTGGTCAGGGACAAAACGCTGTGGGCATTTGTAGATGAGGATAAAAAGGCCGGCGATCTCTATGCAGTTCGCTTCAAAAAAACAACGGATTCCCTGACCCATGAGCTGGGAGGCGGATCGAATCCCCAGTATACCTCGAAATACGCGATGGACATCGCAGAGGGCTATATTTATTATCTTGCTGTCAGCGACAGCGAGGACAAGGTGATCGAGCCGATCGCGGGCAAGCTGTTTCGTATGAAGCCGGGTCTTGAATACCGTGAGATCGCAGCTGAAAATGTCAAGGGCTATAAGATCATGGAGACCGGGGACGGATACGTCAGAGTCTACTATGATGACGGCAGCGGCATTCACTGTACGAACAGCTTCAGGCAGGATGATTCGCTTCGGATCTTCCCGGAGGATGCAAATTACTATGTGGAGACTTCCTCCGGAAAAGCGATCCTGATGCTGGAAGGCGGCTATCCGGTGACACTGGAATCCGAAGCATTTACAGCGGGCAACTTTATTTATTCCATCAACGGACTCGGTGAGATCCGGTCCGTGGCTTCCAAGTCCAAGGTCTCGATCGGCGGTTATACCTATACGATCGAAAACGGCGAGGCATTCGGCGCGAAAAAGGCCAGGGTGCTCCGTCAGGACAGCGCGGGCACCATCGAGGTGATCTCGGCTGAATTTGACGGAAGTGTCCGTAATATACATTACGATTTCGGCACCAGCAGGATGATTGCGGAGTATTACGACGGTACGGGCGCGGCAGGCCTGGTCAACATTACCAAGGACGGCGATGTGGATCAGCTGGTGGATGCGTCGGATCTTGGCGGTTCCGTGGAGCTGTATTCGATCCAGAACGGCGAGGCTGTCGTAAAGACTGGAAGAAGCGATGCACCGTTTAAAAAGGTGCGTATTTCAGCGACCTACCCGATCACACTGGGCATAGATCCGATCGTACTGGAAGCAGATGATCCGGAGACAGAGCCAGAGACCGAGACCGGACCGGGAAATGACACTGTTCAGGAAACGGCACAGACACTGCCGACCCGTCCGGGCCCCGGCAGTGAGATGACTGCAGCGGCGCCGGAATCCCCTGCACAGGAAGCAGAGACAGTGGCACCGGCAGAGGCACCTCAGACCGAGGCAGTCCAGGCTGCTCCTGCGGAGGTAGTAACCGGCGGTCCGGGCGGCGGGGTAATCGAAACCAGTCCGCAGCCGGCCGAACAGAAAGGACCCGGTGAGCCCTGATGGGAAAGATATACTGTCTGATGGGTAAATCCGCATCCGGCAAGGACACGGTATACCGGAAGGTGCTGGAACTCCTTCCGGAGCTTGGCACCTACGTCATGTACACGACAAGGCCGATGCGGGAGGGCGAGATCCCCGGAAAGACCTATCATTATACAAATGCAGGCGCGCTTGAAGCACTTTCCCATGAGGGAAAGGTAATCGAATCCAGGACCTACGATACCATTTACGGACCCTGGACTTACGCTACGGTCGATGACGGCCAGATCGATCTGGCTGCAGGGGATTATCTGATCCCGGGAACACCCGAATCATTTGTCAGGCTGAAGGCATACTTCGGTGCCAACCGGGTCGTCCCGATCCTTCTGGAGGTAGAAGACGGCGAGCGCCTCATAAGGGCCATCCGGAGAGAGCAGAAGGAAGCAAAGCCGAAATATGAGGAGCTCTGCCGGAGATTTCTGGCGGATGCGGCGGATTTCTCAGAGGAAAAACTGCAGGAAGCAGGCATTTCCCGCAGATTTGCCAATGAGGACCCGGACCGCTGCGCTGACGCGATCGCGAAAATGATCCGGACCGGAAACGGTGAGGATCCGAAGTTAGAAAAAGGTTCTTTTTAATAGACTGAAAGGACCGGACAAATGCCATAGACCTGCGGGATAGCAATTCCGGGTCTTATGGCGCAGGATAGCCGTAGAAACCTGCGTGTATAGCAGGTTTCGAGGATAGACAAGCCGGGAGACCGTTGGAATTGCATCCTGCAGGGTCTCGGCAGTTTGTCCGATCCTTCAGGCTAAGGAAAGAGATCAATATGAATGGATTTAAAGGCATCATAGGAAACGACCTGATCAAGGAACAGCTGAAAACAGCGATCCGCACAAAAGCGATCCGGCATGCATACATGCTGACCGGTGATAAAGGCATGGGGAAAAAAACCATGACGGAAGCCTTCCTGCTGGAACTTTTCTGCGAAGAGACAGATGAGAGCAAACGGCCGTGCCTTTCATGTCCGGAATGCAAAAAGATCCTTTCCGGCAATCACCCGGATGTGATCTACATCAATCATGAGAAGCCGGGATCGATCAGCGTGGATGAGATCCGGGAGCAGCTGATGGATACGGCGCAGATCAAGCCGTACGAAGGCAAATATAAGGTCTATGTCATTCCGGAAGCGGACAAAATGACGATCCAGGCGCAGAATGCGGTGCTCAAGACACTGGAGGAGCCGCCGGCCCACGTCATCATCCTGCTGCTCGTAAACGACGACAGAAAACTGCTGGATACGGTCAGGTCCAGAGTGATCAAGGAAAATTTAAGACCCCTGACAGATACCGCGGTCAGGGAATATCTGGTGGAAAACTTCGGCGCCTCGGGAGAGCTTCTCGACATCTGCGTCGCGTTTTCCAAGGGCAATCTCGGACGGGCGATCGCATTATATGAAAGCGAGACATTTTCAGACTGGTACCAGCGCCTGATGAAGATCCTGAGAAACTTACGCGGGATGGATTCGACAGAGCTCAGGGTGGAGCTCGGAAAGCTTCAGTCTGAATGTCCGGACCTGACAGAGGCACTGGACCTGCTGGAGCTCTGGTACAGGGATCTGACCATGTTTATGGTCACAAAGGATCTGAATGCGGTCGTATTTAAGGGAGAAAGAAAAGCGCTGATGAACATGGCTTCCGTATCGTCATATAACGGCGTGCAGGACGCAATGGAGGCAATTGACATTTGCAGGGACAGACTGAGGGCCAATGTCAATCCGGAGCTTTCGCTCGAGCTGTTATTCCTCAGGATGAAAGAAGCTTAAGAGGTTTTATTTATGGTAAAGGTTGCTGGAATCAGATTCAGACAGGCCGGAAAGATCTATCATTTTGATCTGGGTGAGCTTGAGCTGAAGAGAGGCGATAAGGTTATTGTTGAGACATCCAGGGGTGTGGAGTTCGGCACTGTCGCGACCGGGGTCACGGAGGCGGAGGAGGATAGCTTTGCACAGCCGCTGAAAAAAGTCATTCGCCAGGCGACAAAGGAAGATATCGCAAAGGACGCGCAGAACAGGATCCGGGAAAAGGAAGCCATTGTGATCTGCAAGGAAAAGATCCGCAAGCATGAGCTGGAAATGAAGCTGATCGACTGCGAGTATACCTTTGATAATTCAAAGATGCTGTTTTATTTTACGGCAGAGGGAAGGATCGACTTCAGGGAGCTGGTAAAGGATCTCGCATCCGCATTCCATACAAGGATCGAGCTCAGGCAGGTCGGCGTCAGGGACGAGACCAAGATCCTCGGCGGCATCGGCAGCTGCGGCCGTCCGCTTTGCTGCCATACCTATCTTTCCGAATTTGCGCCGGTTTCGATCAAGATGGCGAAGGAGCAGAATCTTTCACTCAATACATCCAAGATCTCGGGCGTCTGCGGCAGGCTGATGTGCTGCCTGAAAAATGAAGAGGCAGTCTATGAGGAGCTGAACCGCACCCTGCCGTCAAGCGGGGATACCGTTTCGACGCCTGACAACTTAAGAGGCGTTGTCCAGTCGGTCAACATTCTCCGCCAGCTGGTCAAGGTCGTGGTGGATCTGCCGAATGACGAAAAGGAGATCCGCGAATACCCGGCTGCGGACTTAAAGCTCAGAGTCAGGAAGCGTGCGCGCCGCCAGGAAGATGAGAAGGCGCTGAAGGAGCTTGCGGAGCTCGAGAACAAGGACAAGAAGGAAAAGTCGGGACTTGACAATTAAGTATCACAATGAAGCGGAACTGAAACCGGGCGAACGGATCGACGACCTGGAGAGAAACGGATACGGCATCATTCAAAACAGCGGGGCATTCTGTTTTGGTATGGATGCCGTTTTGCTGAGCGGCTTTGCCGCAGTCCGGAAGGGGGAGACTGCCGTCGATCTCGGCACCGGGACCGGCATTATTCCGATCCTGCTTTCGGCGAAAACGGAAGGAAAGCTGTTTTACGGGCTCGAGATCCAGGAGGCAATGGCCGATATGGCAGCGAGATCCGTCCGGCTGAACGGACTGGAGGAGCGGGTAAAGATCCTGCGCGGAGACATTCGCAGCATTGTTGGGACAGAAGCTGATGATGGAAATGCTGCGGGAAATGCCGGCGGGGCGAAGCCCGGTGCCGGGAGCGCTTACGGATCAGAGCAGCAATTCAGTCAGGATCCGCCCGCCGCACTGTACGGGATGCTGGATCCGGAATTGATTGCAGAGCTCGCGGGGCATGTGGATGTTGTGACGAGCAATCCTCCCTATATGAAGGATCTGCACGGGCTTAAAAACCCCGATGATTCCAAGGCGATCGCACGGCATGAAGTCATGTGCACCCTGCAGGATGTCTGCAGGGCGGCGGCGCGGCTGCTCAGAAGCGGCGGCAGGTTTTATATGGTACACAGACCGCAGCGCCTGCCGGAGATCATCACGGAGCTTAAGAAGGTCCGCCTTGAGCCGAAGCGTATCAAGCCGGTCTATCCCTTTGCAGATAAGGAAGCGAATATGGTCCTGATCGAGGCGGTCAGAAATGCAGGCGCGGAATGCCGCATGGAAAAACCGCTGATCGTCTATCAGGCGGAAGGCGTCTATACCGACGAAATTTACGATATATACGGGTACTGAGCCGGTGGTCGGCCAGGCGTTCGGGCTCGGAGTCATTTCATAATGGAAAAATCCATGGAGAATAAACGCGGAAAACTGTATATTACGGCGACGCCGATCGGCAACCTCGGGGACATGAGCCCGAGGGCTGTTGAGGCGCTGCGGGACGCGGATCTGATCGCGGCGGAGGACACCAGAAATTCGATCAGGCTTCTCAACCATTTCGGGATCAAAACGCCGATGACGAGCTACCATGAGTTCAATCGTTTTGATAAGGCGGACGAGCTCGTCCGGAAAATGCTGGAGGGCACAAATGTGGCGGTGATCACGGATGCCGGCACGCCATGCATTTCCGATCCGGGAGAGGTCCTCGTGCAGAAATGCTATGAAGCCGGTATCGAAGTTACCTCGCTGCCGGGACCGTCCGCTGTCATCACGGCCCTGACGCTCTGCGGATTTTCGGTGCGGAGATTTGTATTTGAAGGCTTTCTTCCGCCGAAGGCCAAAAAGAAGGAGCGGCTCGAGGCGCTTGCACGCCTGAAGGACGAAACCGGCACGATCGTACTGTATGAGGCGCCGCATCATTTGAAGGATACCCTGAAGGATCTGGCCGGACTCCTCGGTGAAGACCGCCGGATCGCGCTCTGCCGGGAGATGACCAAGAAGTATGAGGAGGTCATACGGACGACGATCGGGGGCGCTCTGGAAGAAGAGCCGCGCGGCGAATATGTGCTTGTCATCGAAGGCAGGGATGTGCGGGAGGTACAGGAAGAAAAGCAGGCGGCATTTGCAGAAATGAGTATTGAAGCGCACATGGAGCTCTATCTGCAGAAGGGCATGGACCGGAAGGAAGCCATGAAGGCAGTCGCGGCGGACCGCGGCGTGCCGAAGCGGGAGATATACCAGGCATTGCTGTGATAAATATTAAATAATACGTAATGTTTTCACGGATGATATTTGCTATAATGTCACTTTAGGATTAATTAGGAGTAAAGAGAAATCAGCGGATCCGAAAGGATCATTTCGATAAAGTATCAGGAGGAAAAGAGCTTTGAAAAGAATTGTGAATTTACTGCTGCTGACGACTGCGGCTGCGCTTCTTGCAGGATGTACGCCGTCCAGCATTTCCAACCAGGAGACCATGTTCATTCCGGAGGGCGCAGTGATCCAGGAAGAGACAACGATCGGATGGACCGTACCGGAGACGAGCAAATATGTGATCCCGGAAAATGCACCGACAGGTGAGGCGGGCGGCCCGGGCGCCATGGAAACGACGCCGGTCGATTATTCCGTATATCCGGAGAACAAGCGTCCGGTAGCGGCGGAGCCCGGCGATGAAAATAAGACGCTGGTCATCCTGTACCGCCAGACCGACCTTGGACTGTCCCAGGATTTTGACGCGCTTGATGTCTGCGATGCAGAATCCCTGATCGCGGCGCTGGAGAAAGCGGGCGCATTCAAATCCGGTACGGAGGTCGAGGATTTCACCGTTGACGGGGACACCGGACATCTGGAGCTTTCCAAGCTTGACATTTATAAGACCCACGACCAGTATGTTGTTTTAAGCGGTATCGCCAATACCTTTATCGACAACCTTGGCCTCAAAAAGGTCGAGATTTTGGTCGGCGGTGAGGATATGGGTACTTACGAATTTACATACGACCTTTAATGCAGGATGAAATTGCCATGAGAAAAACAGCGGAGAATAAACCTTATTATATTACGACAGCGATTGCCTATACTTCGGGCAAGCCGCATATCGGAAACACCTATGAGATCGTCCTGGCGGACGCGATCGCCCGCTATAAAAGAGAACAGGGCTTCGACGTCAGATTTATGACCGGCACGGATGAGCACGGCCAGAAGATCGAGGACAAGGCTAAGGAAGCCGGCATTACCCCGAAGGAGTTTGTGGACAATGTTGCCGGACAGATCCGCAGTATCTGGGACCTGATGAATACCTCATATGATAAGTTCATCCGCACGACGGACAGCTTCCATGAGAAGCAGATCCAGGCGATGTTCAAAAAGATGTATGACCAGGGCGATATTTACAAGGGCTACTATGAGGGCTGGTACTGCAAGCCCTGCGAGTCCTTCTGGACGGATTCGCAGCTGAAGGACGGATGCTGCCCGGACTGCGGCAGACCGGTCTATAAGGCTAAGGAAGAAGCATATTTCTTCAAGATGAGCAAGTACGCCGACAGGCTGATCGAGCACATCAATACCCATCCGGAGTTCATTCAGCCGGTTTCCAGGAAGAATGAAATGATGAACAATTTCCTGCTTCCGGGACTGCAGGATCTGTGCGTTTCCAGAACCTCCTTCAAATGGGGCATCCCGGTGGATTTCGATCCGGACCATGTGGTCTATGTATGGCTGGATGCGCTTTCCAACTATGCGACCGGACTCGGCTATAACCCGGCAGGCCTCCCGGAGGATGAGGCAGCAGCCTACGCCAACGGCAAATACGGAAGCGGCGAGGCGGATCAGAAGGGCAGGGAGACCTTCGGCAAATACTGGCCGGCGGATCTGCACCTGATCGGAAAGGACATCATCCGCTTCCATACGATTTACTGGCCGATCTTCCTGATGGCGCTGGACCTCCCGCTTCCGAAGCAGGTATTCGGACATCCGTGGCTGCTCATGGCGGACGGCAAGATGTCCAAGTCAAAGGGCAATGTCCTGTATGCGGATACGCTTGTGGATGTATTCGGCGTTGACGCGGTGCGCTATTTCGTACTGCATGAGATGCCGTTTGAAAATGACGGCAGCATCAGCTGGGATCTGATGCTCGAGAGATTCAATTCGGATCTCGCCAACATTCTCGGAAACCTGGTCTCAAGGACCATTTCCATGACCAACAAATATTTCGGCGGCGTTGTGGAAAACAATGATGCTGCGGAAGAGATCGACACCGACCTGATCGATACGATCCTGGACTGCGTGGAAACCGTCGATGCCAAGATGAATGACCTGCGCGTAGCGGACGCGATCACCGCGATCTTCAACATTTTCCGCCGCTGCAACAAATACATCGATGAGACGATGCCGTGGGCGCTTGCGAAGGATGAGGAAAAGAAGGACAGGCTGAAGACCGTCCTCTACAACCTGACTGAGGGCATCACGATCGGCGCGTCCCTGCTCGAAAGCTTCATGCCGGCGACTGCGGAAAAGATCCTGCAGGAGCTCAACACCGAAAAGCGCGCTTACGCGGATATGGATACCTTCGGCCTCTATCCGAACGGGAACCGCGTGGTGGAGAAGCCGGAGATCCTCTTTGCGAGAATGGATCAGGATACCCTGAACGAAAAGGCGGGACTGAATAAGGCGGCAGAGGCGGCAGCTGTAAATGCCGGCGACGAAAAGGCTGCGGCGGAAGACGGGGCAGCAGCACAGGCGGAGGCTCCGCTTACCCACAAGCCGAATGTCGTCTATGATGATTTTGCAAAGCTTGAGTTCCGTGTGGGCGAGGTCATTGCCTGCGAGGCAGTGCCGAAGTCGAAGAAGCTCCTGAAGGAGACGATCCGCATCGGTTCCGAGACGCGCACGATCCTTTCCGGCATTCAGAAATGGTACAAGCCGGAGGACATGGTAGGCAAGAAGGTCATGGTCGTCTGCAACCTGGAGCCGCGCAAGATCGCGGGAGAGCTTTCCCAGGGCATGATCGTGGCTGCGGAATCCGCGGATGGGGAGATGATTTCCCTGATGACGCCGGATAACGGCGAGATGCCTTCGGGCAGTGAGATCTGCTGATTTTGTCCGGCAGTTCCCCTTTCCCGAAAGCTTTGCATGAAACCAATTATTAACGCTGTTCGGGACAGATCATCATTTCAGATCTGTTCCGGACAGTTCTTTGATTAAACGGCAAGCATTCCGGATGTGACCCGATCAGGATCCGGAACGATAACGCGGCAGGCAAATACAGACACTTAGGACAATATGGCGGCAAAACCGATCAAGTTAAAATTCAATCAGCGGCGTCTCGCCGGCTTTTCAGGCAACCAGCTGAAGCTGATCGCCTTTTTCTTTATGCTCTGCGACCATGTCGGATTCATGCTGATTGAAAATGGCGTGCTTTACGGACAGAATCCGATCTACTGGGAGCTGGCGCTGCAGACTCCGGAAGGCCAGCGATGGTATCTTGCCGCGCGGGTCCTGCGCTTTCTCGGAAGACTGGCGTTCCCGCTCTTTGCCTTTCTGACCGTGGAGGGCTTTCAGCACACACGCAATGTGCGCAATTATGCGCTGCGCCTGGCAGTCTTCGCCGCAATCAGCGAGGTGCCGTTTGACCTTGCCATCAAGGGCGTCGTCTGGTATCCGGAATATCAGAACGCACTGATTACCCTGCTTTTGGGTGTTATTTCCATGTATTTCGTGGAAAAAGCCAGGAAATCCCCGTTTTTGCAGGTGCTGGCCATCGGGATCTGCTGTGCGGCAGCATATTTTCTGCGCTGCGACTACGGGCCGGTGGGCGTGCTGCTGATCTCAGTGCTGTATCTGTTCCGTATGGACCGGAATATGCAGCTGATCGCGGGTGCGGTGATCTCAGCCGCGGAGAGCTATATTTACTGCGGCGTTGCGGCCTTGTCCTACGGGCTGATCTGGCTTTATAACGGCAAGCGGGGCGACTGGGCACTGAAATATTTCTTTTATTTCGCTTATCCCGCGCATCTCGCGCTGTTCTGGGCGCTGGTATATCTGGCGAACCGGTGATGCTTTCCCAGTCCCGGCAGTCCGGTGTGTCGATATGCCGAGACCGACAGAATGCAATTTAAACGGTCTTCCGGCTTGTCTATCCTCGAAAAATGCTATACACGCATTTTTCTACGGCTATCCTGCGCCATAAGACCTGAAATTGCAATTCCATCGGTCTATGGCATTCGACAATACCGGACTGCCGGGGCGGAATGTAACTTTTGAAAAGGACTCTTATAAATGATTTTTGATACACATACACATTATGACGACGAGGCCTACGACGCCGACCGGGAGGCTCTGATCGAAGGGCTGCCGGCAGCAGGCGTCGGCCGGATCTGCAATATCGGATCCACGATGCAGGCTGTGAGAGATTCAGTCCGGCTTGCGGCAAAGTATCCCTATGTTTTTGCGGCAGCAGGCATCCATCCGGACGAGGTGGGAGAACTGAACGCGGAGACATTTGCAGAGCTGAAGGAGCTGGCGCTCTCACCGAAGGTGGTGGCGGTCGGCGAGATCGGCCTCGATTACCACGGCTATGAGATTTACGAGAACAAGCCTGACAAGGAATCCCAGAAATACTGGTTCCAAAAGCAGCTGGAGCTTGCAATCGGGCTCGGCAAGCCGGTCGTGATCCATTCCCGCAATGCTGCGCAGGATACTATGGAAATGATGCAGCAGGCAAAGGCAGACGGATTAAGCTGCGCCGTGATCCACTGTTATTCGTACAGCTGGGAGATGGCAAAGCAGTATCTGGATATGGGCTTTTATATCGGGATCGGCGGGGTATTGACCTATGAGGGACAGAAGAAGCTGACGAAAACAGTGATGGAAATGCCGCTCGACCGTCTGCTTCTCGAGACGGACTGCCCTTATCTGACGCCGGTACCGGTCAGGAAGGAGCGGGAGCGCAATTATTCCGCTTATCTGACATTTGTGAGGGACCGCATCGCGGAAATCAGGGGCATTTCGCCGGAAGAGGTCGAAGCTGCGGCCTTTGAGAATGCATGCCGGTTTTACCGGATCACAGACTGAAAGGAATTGATGAGATGGAATACAGGGAACTTGGCAATACGGGCCTTAAGGTCAGCGTGATAGGCATGGGCTGTGAAGGATTTGCCGAAGATAACTATCAGATGGCACAGCCGCTGTTTGATGCGGCGGAGCGCCTTGGCATCAATTATTTTGATTTGTACGCTTCGGATCCCGAGATGCGCCGCGCGGTCGGAAAAGCGCTCCGGGGCAGACGGGAAAAATTCCTGATCCAGTCGCATCTCTGCTCTGTCTGGAAGAACGGGCAGTATGTCAGATCCCGTGATCTCGCGGAAGTGAAAGCGGCATTTGAAGAAATGATGTCGCTTCTGGGCACGGATTATCTGGATGTCGGTATGATCCACTACTGCGATGCCATGAAGGATTGGGAAAGCATTGTGGATAACGGGATCCTGAACTACGCCAGAGAGCTGAAAGCCCAGGGGCGTATCCGCCATATCGGCCTTTCCAGCCACAATCCTCTGGTCGCGGAGCGTGCCGTCAAAGAGGGCGGGATCGAAGTGCTGATGTTTTCCGTAAACCCCTGCTATGATCTTCAGCCGGCAAGCGAAGATGTGGAGGATCTGTGGGCGGATGAGGTTTATGTGAAGGAATACACCAATATGGATCCGGACAGACAGCGCCTGTATGAGACCTGTCAGAGACTCGGCGTCGGCATCACCGTCATGAAGACCTTTGGGGGAGGCGATCTGCTGAATGCGGAGCTTTCTCCGGCCGGTGTTGCGCTGACAGCCGATCAGTGCATTCATTAGTATGACGGGCATGCCGTCAGTCTGTGGTGAAAGTCCACAAGGGGCGTAGTTGCCGACGAACCCTATAGCGACTCCCAAGGTTTATACTGCGAGGTGTAGGCGCGAAGAAGGGATAGCGAAATCGTAGCCTGAC
>JAFUAE010000139.1 GCA_017460845.1 Lachnospiraceae bacterium | reverse complement strand
CTGCAGGCATCGATACGCCTGATGTCCGGTACGCTGCCGGAACCCTGCTGATTTCCCGGCGAGGCAATCGCTTCGCTTCTTCCGGGGGTGCCGAGGACAAATACGGAAGGACCATAACACATTGAATTAACAGCGGGCCGGAAAGCTTATGCCGGTACGCCCGCTTTACATAGGCGGTGCAAGCCGCCGATAAGAAGGAGGACATAGAGATGGATCTATTGATCGATCAGGAATTTGCTGATAAGATTCCTCCCCTTACCAAAGAGGAATTTGAACAGCTGGAGGCGAACATCATGGCAGACGGCGTAGTAATCAATCCGCTGATCGTCTGGAATGGAGTGATTGTCGATGGACATAACCGATACCGCATCCTGCAGATGCATCCGGAAATTCCGTATCAGATTCATGAGAAGGAATTCACGGACCGCTTCGAGGTGATCGCCTGGATTTGCAAGAACCAGCTTGGGCGAAGAAATCTGACGCCCGCTCAGAGAAAATACCTGATAGGGAAACAGTATGAGGCGGAAAAGGCAATGCAGGGGGGATCCACATTTCGTGAAAGGGATTCCGAAACAGGCAAGTTTACCTCAAGTGCTCAAAATGAACACTTGAGGTCATCTGAGAAAACAAGTGCTCGAATAGCTGGAGAGATTGGTAAAAGCCAGAGTTACGTCCGTCGTGCCGAGGAATTCGCCAAAGGCCTGGATGCCGCTGAGGAAATTTCTCCGGGTATCAAGCAGGAGGTCTTCTCCGGATCGCTGAAGACTACCGATTCTGATGTGGCGGCAATAGCCCGCGCTTCACCAGATGACCGATTGGAGCTGGTTGAGAATCTTCGAAAGCCCAGGGCTGTGGCTCGTGGACAACCGGTGAAAGAAGCTGCTGATCCGGATCTGGAAGATGACGATGAAGAAGCGGATGAGGATATCGAGGAAGAAACGGAATCATACGTTCCGTCCAAAGCTTCCATTCGTCAGATCTCAGCAGCGATGGCCAGTGATGCGGAGCATCCGGAACACAGGATGCCAACCGAATTCATCATTGAGGAACTCACAGATGCGCTGGACAGCATGATCTTCCGTTGGGATTTCATGCTGGGAGAACATCCTGACGAAGCAGGTGACAAAGAATGCAGACGTCAGATACAGCTGCTTGTTGAGAAAGGACGAGCATATTTGAAACTATACCGAGGAGGAAAGAAACGAGATGCAGAATAACGATAAAAAGTACAAAGAACTGAGGATCATGAGCACAGAGTTGCTGATCCCCCGTAATACCTATCAGAGGGAACTGAACACAGACCGCGTTCACAAGATTGTGAAACAGTTCGACGAGCGCGTAGCCAATGAGCCTAAGGTGAGCTTTCGGAATGGCAGCTACTACGTTTTCGACGGCCAGCACACGATTGCTGCCAGGGTTGAGCGAAACGGCGGCAATCCGCTGATGATCCTCTGCAAGGTCTACTATGGACTGACGGAAAAGGATGAAGCAAGACTCTTTGCGGAGCAGACCGGATTTTCCGCTGATTTGGGAGCAGGCCCCAGGATCCGGGCACTGGTATTCGCCGAAGATGAAAACGCCTGCAACTTTATTAAGTCGACAGAGGCGGCCGGCCTTCGAATCGATTACGCCCAGAGAAGGGCGAGAAACCGGCTGGCCTGTGTATCGACGGCATTTAAGGAGTTTCACAAGATCGGCGCTGAGAAGTATACAGAGGCGCTTCGCATTCTGAAAGAGGCATGGGACGGCGATCCCGACTCTCTCCGATCGGAAGCCGTAGGTGCCATGTGTGATTTCATTGATCTCTATGATGGCGAATATGACCGGAAGCGCCTGGTCAGGAGATGTAAAAAGAGCGACCCCAACACCATTTACCGCAAGGGTTACGCAATGGGAAACAGTATGGCGGGCAGCAAGAAGTATCTCTACCAGGTCCTGGATATCTATAACGGATCCAGTCAGAGACTGAACCTGCCGCTCAAATTCTAAGGAGGTTGTGCGTGAGCTATAAAGAAATGGATCATGAAGGCCGCCGGGATCCCTGCCATACCAAAGACTGGACCTACCGGCGCGGGGATATCTACCTCGCCAATCTGAACCCTTTTAAAGGGTCTGAACAGGGAGGCACCCGGCCGGTCCTGGTCCTGCAGAATAATGACGGCAACTACTACTGTCCGACACTGATCGTCGCGCCGATTACCACGAAGCTGAAGAAGCTGAACATGCCGACGCACTGCTACTTCGAGAAAGTCAGGGGCCTGGCGGAGCCGTCGATGGTATCCCTGGAGCAGATCAAGACAATCGACAAATGCAGGGTCGAAGAATACCTCGGGACGATGACCCGGGAACAGATGATGAAGGTTGAAGACGCGATACGGGAAAGCCTCGGGATGGAGATCCCGGAGTGCGTGGAAGCCCCGTGACCATATACAGGAGGAAATTAAGATGATGGAAGCTTGTGTTGAATATGATTTCCCGGAAGGAGCTGGTCCGGTAATGCCGGAAGCACGGTGCTACACCGTAGACGATCTGATGATGATCCTTCAGTGCGGCCGGAGGGCTGTGTATGAACTGCTGAAGAGGAAGGAGTTCCGATATATCAAGATGAACAGGGTCGGATACAGGATCTCCAAGAAGAGTTTCGACGAGTGGCTGGACAGACAGGGCTGCTGACTTTCTCATAATCTTGTCAAGGATGGCATTCCCAGACATTAAACGAATCGACATCCTAAAAGTCTCAGCGGGAATCCGCTACTCTGTTGCCAGGCCTTAGGGCCTGGCAACATTACATATCGGAGGTAAAAAAAGCATGGACATGCATCCCAAAACAACAATGTCCGTTCGTGAGATGGGAAAGCTGCTGGGACTGAAGAAAGTCGAGTCTTACTGGCTGGTGCACAAGGAGTATTTTGACACCATTCTCTTGGACGGAAAGATGCGCGTCGTGATCGACAGCTTTGAGGACTGGTATGCGGGGCAGGTGAAATACCGCAAGGTTAATGGAGACCCGCCGGGGAAAAGGCTGATGCAGGAGTCCTACTCTGCAAGGGACATCGGCAGAATGCTTGGAATCAGTGAACAGTATTCGTATCAGGTCATGAAGGATGCCGGCATCAAGCCGGTCCTGGTGGATTACTGGCAGAGATTTCCGAAGGAAGCTTTTGACAAGTGGTATGCCGGACAGACCAGGTTCCGCAATCAGGAGGATCGCCTTCGCGATGCGGAAATCGAGGAGAATTCCATGAGTATGCCGGATG
>JAFUAE010000138.1 GCA_017460845.1 Lachnospiraceae bacterium | reverse complement strand
TCTGCGCATACTTCATTGAGCTCTGCAAGCGTCTCTGAATTAAGCGCATTCAGTGATGCAGGACGATTGATCGTAATGGTTGCGATCTGATCAGCTGTTTCAAGAATAATATTGTTCATTGGTCTGTTCTCCTTTGTATTATTACCCTGCCGGCATGTCCGGCACTGATTTACTGCAGTAACAGTATAGCACGATTCATATCAGATTGCCATTGCTTCATTCACAAAAGACCCGCAGGTTCATATCCCTGCGGGTCCGTTGAAATCATTCTGATCTTATTGTGCGGCTGATTCGGATTCGGATTCAGACTCTGCCTCAGCAGCTTCTGTCTCTGCAGCGCTCTCGGATTCTGCTGTCTCAGCTTCCGCTGCGGCTGCCTCTGCCTCCGCCTTTGCAAGCTCCTGCTTCTCGAATTCTTCGTAGCTGATATAATTGACCTTGGCATTTTCAACAAGATGCTTTCCGACCAGATACTGCAGGACTGTCTGCTCCAGCCATGCATCCGTCGTGTTCTTTCTGACGAGCTCCTCCTCGTATCCGTACTCATCCAGATACTGCTTCAGAGTATCATCATTAAACTCCAGCCCCTCTTTCTCAGCGATCGTATTCACGATTGCAGCCTGTCTCGCGGTCTCTTCAGCGCCCTCCTTGAGATCTGCACGGAAATCTTCGTAGGACTGCTGATACATATTGTTGATCAGGTCAGCAAGGCCAAAGCCGTAGGTCTGCTTTAAGCTGTTGTCGTAATTCTGAAGGTAAAGATCCATCTGCCAGTCAATGCATGCATCTGAAATCTCGGTTTCGCTGAGAGATGTCGCTGCTTCGATCGCAGAGCCGTACAGCTCGCCCTTTGCAATTGCAAATGCAGACAGCTCCAGAGCTTCACGCACGCCCTTGCGGTACTCATCAGCCGTCTTGTAGGTTCCTGCGCTGTACTGATCGGCGACTTCATCGGTGAGGTCCTCATGTGTCATGGGTCTCTTAACAGAATTGACCGTTACCTCAAACACAGTATCCTTGCCGTTCAGGTCATCATGGCCGTAATCCTCCGGGAACTTCAGATTCAGGGAACGCTTCTCCCCTGCCTTTGCTCCGATCAGGCCGTCCTCGAATCCGTCGATAAAAGTATGGGAACCGATCACAAGGTCATAGTTCTCACCGGTACCGCCCTCAAAAGCCTCTCCGTCGATCTTGCCGACAAAGTTGATATTGGCAGTGTCGCCTTCCTTAATTGCATCTTCAACGTCTTTCGTTTTGCCCTGGAAGACATAATCCGTGATATAGACATTGACATCGTCATCCGTGATGACCTGCGGTTCCGGAACGGTCAGGGAAATATTTGAGAAATCACCGAGCTTGATCGTTCCGAGATCCGGCTTGACCGGATTCAGATCTGCAATCGCCTGCGCATCCGCGCTTAATGTTTCAGGCTGTGCCGCAGCAGTTTCTCCCGCAGCAGCGGTTTCTCCTGCTGCCGTTGTCTCTCCGGCAGCTGCAGTCTCACCTGCAGCGCTTGTTTCTGTTCCTGCCGCAGATGTTTCAGCCGGCTTTGAAGAGCAGCCTCCGAAAACACATGCTGCAGCTACGGCCAGCGCTGCGGCCGGAACAGCAATGTTCTTGATTTTTTTCATGCTTATTTATCCTCCTGGTTAATATCCGGTATTCCCGATCAGTGCAATACGGACGGATGCGGGAAATATCTGAAAAGTACTTTTGCTATGATCTTATCCTTGCTGATATAGCTTTCTTCCCAATATCTGGCATCAAGCGAAGCATTTCTGTTGTCGCCCAGGAAAAAGTAACAGCCCTCAGGCACCTCAAACCGCATATCGCCGGTATAGAGCATCGGCTCTTTAAGGTAATCCTCCGTAAGCTTTTCTCCATTGACATACACGGCTGCAGTCACCAGCTGCGCCTCAGCTCCTTTGGAAGCGTCAAGGCCCGGCAGATCCTGCGAAAGCTCCGACTGTGAGATCGACCCTTCAGCCTTGATCTCTACGACATCGCCGGGGACACCGATCGTTCTCTTCAGATAATATAAGGTCTTCGGATGATTGATCGACTTTCCGCAATGCGGGCATACCTCCGGCGCAGTGCCTTCTCCCATGGCGACCTTGCAGTGATTGCAGATCCAGCCGAACTTGAAAATAGCGATATCTCCGCGTTCGGGTTCTCCGAATGTATAACTGAGCCTGGAGCCGATCACGCGGTCCTTCTGCATGATGGTATTTTCCATGGATCCTGTGGGAACTGTCGAATTCGCAATAATCACGTTGTTGCAGAACAGTGCGATTACGACCGCAATCGCCAGCACCTCGATCCAGCTCAGTATTTCCTTCAGGATTGGGTTCCTGCTTGTTTCTTTCCGGTTCCCGCTTTCGTTCTCTGTCATGGCTTCAACCTTCCGCCAAAAATGAATGTACAGCAGTCCGATTCTGTCAGAAACCGGACCGCTGCATATATGCCCTTTTCAGGCACCGATTATAAAGTATACCACAAATGTGATTGTTCTGTGAATTCTTTTACTATATGAGCTCTCAGAAAGTGGAAGATTTACGGGCGTACAAAGTACGCACGGTAAATCAGACACTTGATGAGGCAACCTGTATGAGGAAAAAAGTCACGCGACTTTATGGAGCGGGACGATTTCCGAATACAGGTTGAGGATGACGGGAGTGCGCAGCACGGAGTCATCCGCAAGCTCATATAACTGGTTGTGTGATTTATCTCATGAAGTTTACTATGAAAGTCAGCGATCCGAGCACATAGTGCGAAGGAGATGCGCTACTTTCATGTATACGTAATGCCAACGAAGTTGGCATGAAGTTTCGGAATCAGCCTGCATTGGAAGCGGCGATCTTAACCTTGCTCCAGAGCTCGGCGATGATTTTCCTGGTTTCCTCGTCATATTCGAAGACTTCATCATTCGGATTATCATCACGCGGAATGTAAGCATCGATTCCCTCGAAGTCTCCGCCTTCGCCCGAAAGCTCTTCAATTACTTCCTTGTTTGGTGAGGTGTAACCGACATAAGAAGAGCAGTCCAGGGCTGCGTCATGTTCAACCATGTAATTGATGAATTCATGAGCAAGCTCGGGATTCTCAGCATTTTTCGGAATTACCATGGAATCTGACCAGAGATTCGTTCCGCTCTCAGGCAGGTAAAAGCCCATATTTTCATTTTCATTGATTACATAGGTCGCATCTCCCGAATAGATCAGTCCGAGCGCTTTTCTGCCCTGTGCCATATTGTCAATGATTTCATCCGTGACGATTTCCGGTTTCATCGTATTTACGATTTTGAGCAGGAACTCATAAGCTTCATTCAGCTCCTTCTCGTCCTTCGTATTCATGGAATAGCCCAGATACTTGAGCGCGATCATAAATTCATCACGTTCGGAATCATAGAGATAAATATCGCCCTTATACTTTTCATTTGCAAAGATGCCGAAGCCTTCTTTTTCCAGATCTGCGATATCCACCTTTGTCTTATCATAAACGATACCGACCGTTCCCCAGAAATACGGGACGCTGTAGGTATTGTCCGGATCAAACGGAAGGTTTTTGACACCGTCCGCAAGCAGATCAAGACAGGTGATTTTGGATTTATCCAGCGGCTGCAGAAGATCCTCCTTCATCAGCCGTTCAATCATATAGTCACTCGGAACCAGGATGTCATAAGCGTCGCCGTTAGCCACTTTAATGTACATCTGTTCGTTGGAATCGAACTCATCCATAACGATATCGGCACCGGTTCGCTCCTTGAACCCGGAGATGGTATTTTCCCCGACATATTCTCCCCAGTTATAGATATGCAGCGTCTGACCTGCATATTTTCCTTCACTCTTCGATCCGCATCCTGTCACGAGGAATGCTGCGGAAAGAACTGTTGCCGCAATTACTGCAACGACATACTTTTTCAACTCTCATAACCCTCCTTGAGCTAAAAATCGGGACGATACCCGGTTTTCAGGAACCCGACGCCGGCTTCCTTGATAAATATTATGATACCGAGGTCATAAGCCTCATTGATCGGACAGATGTTCTTTTTTCCGCCCGGATCTCTCCATCAGATATGGCACAACATTAATTACAATAAGCACAATGGTAATGACAGCCACAACCAGGGTGGATACCGCGTTGATCGAAGGATTGACACGCTTGCTCATGGTATAGACCATAATGCTCAGGTTCTTGACGCCCCTTCCTGTCGCAAAATAGGAAATGATAAAGTCATCAAATGACATCGTAAATGCAATCAGAGCGCCGCTCAGGATACCGGGCGAGATCTGCGGTACGATAACCTGCCAGAGCGCCTGCGCCGGCGTTGCTCCGAGATCCATTGCCGCATCCGCAAGATTCGGATCCAGTGACCTGATTTTTGGCATGACACTTAATATAACATATGGAATGCAAAATGCAATATGTGCGAGTATCATTGTCAGAAGACCGCGCTCT
>JAFUAE010000137.1 GCA_017460845.1 Lachnospiraceae bacterium | reverse complement strand
GGCAGATCACCTTTTTTGTATTGGGAAGCTCCGTAATAATCGCATCAAGGCAGGCCTTGCCGATTGCCCCGCAGCCGACACAGGTGATGACTTCCGAATCCTTCCGGGCAAGATATCTGGCGCCGACGCCCGGGATCGCGGCGGTACGTGCAGCGGAAATCAGGTTCGCACTCATAAAGCAGAGCGGCTCACCCGTATCCTTATCATTCAGCGTAACGGTCAGAACAGAACGGGGCAGCCCTTTCTCCTTGTTAGCCTTGTTGGAGCCGTACCATTTCTGCCCGCAGAGGTCAAACCTTCCGCCCAGATATGCCGGCATCGCAACAAAGCGCCTGTCCGGGCCTGCCACAGGCATGTTCGGGAAAGGAGAACTCTCCGGAAAGACGATATACATTCCATGGCTGTTATGCGTCGATCCGCCCATGAGGAAATCTCCTTTGGCAAGCAGGACCAGCACTTCTTCGGCATTATTGATACATTTCGGAGCATCCAGAACGCCGGCTGCAATACAATCCGCTTCGGACATATATAAGAATTCTGTTCTCTTTCCCATCTTCGTACCTCCTGCATCGTGCTTTCCGGTTTGTAATTCTAATGTACCGAATTTCCCGAATTTCTGCAACATTTCCCTTGTTGGAAAGAAATAAAAATGATAGGATAGCAGTTAACTGCGGACAGGCGGAAAAAGCCGGAAATCCCGGCTGAGAGCGCGGCAGAACCTTTAAATAATCAGCGGAGGCAGCAGAAAATGATACTCGCAATCGATATGGGCAACACAAACATTAAAATCGGTGTTGTAGATACGGTGGAACGAATCATAGAGGAACGTGTCACGACGGCAAAATACAAGTCCAGTCTGGAGTACGGCCAGGACATTCTGGCGGTGCTGAGTTTCCATAAGATCCCGGTAGAAAAAATCGAAGGAGCGATCCTTTCATCCGTGGTACCGGCACTGACCGGTATTGTAGCGACCGCGATCAGAAAGGCCGTCGGCCTTGAGCCGATCATTGTATCCTGCAACATGAGGATGGATATCGGCCTGCATAAATTCCAGTATCCGAAGGGGATCGGACCGGATCTGATCGTAGGCATGGATGCTGCTTACTATTATTACGGCACACCATGCATCAGCGTCAATCTGGGAACTGCCACAACGATCACGGTAGTAGATGACGATGCCGAGTACTGCGGCGGCGCGATCATGCCGGGCATGCGCACCAGTCTGGATGCGCTGACCGCCAATGCGGCCATGCTTCCCGAAATCAGCCTGGAGGATCCCGGACGTGTCATTTCCCAGAATACGGTTCACTGCATCCGCGGCGGCATCATTTACGGAAATGCTGCACAGGTGGACGGCATTGTCGAACGTATCGAGGCTGAGCTCGGCAAGAAGTGCAAAATTGTCGCGACCGGAGGAATGGCGCGCTTTGTGGTGCAGTACTGCAAGAGAAAGGACATCGTGAGAGACGATATGCTGCTCATGAAGGGCCTGCTCAGGCTTTATGAACTCAACAAAGACATGCAGGACTGCAACCCGGTCTGAAACGGAACGGCCGCATGGACAAAATGACAGGATGGACAGAATCGGAGCATGAATAAACAGTTAAAACAGGAAATAGAAAAAAGACGCACCTTTGCGATCATCTCGCATCCGGATGCCGGCAAGACTACGCTCACGGAGAAATTCCTGCTCTATGGCGGAGCAATTAATCTGGCGGGCACGGTCAAGGGAAGAAAAGCTGCAAAGCACGCGGTCTCCGACTGGATGGAGATCGAAAAGGAGAGAGGCATTTCAGTCACCTCCTCCGCCATGCAGTTTGAATTCGGCGGCAAGGTGATCAACATTCTGGATACCCCCGGACATCAGGATTTCTCGGAGGATACCTACCGTACCCTGATGGCGGCGGATTCCGCAGTCATGGTCATTGACGGCTCCAAGGGCGTCGAGGCGCAGACGATCAAGCTCTTCAAGGTCTGCGTCATGAGAGGCATTCCGATCTTTACATTCATCAACAAATTCGACCGTGAGGCAAGAGATCCGTTTGAACTGCTCTCCGAGATCGAGGATGTGCTCGGCATTCATACCTGTCCGGTCAACTGGCCGATCGGCTGCGGTAAAAATTTCAAGGGCGTCTATGAACGCGAAGCGCGGAATGTCATCACCTTTAAGGCGGAGCAGGGCGGCGCAAAGGAGCTTGAGACCCACGAATACAGCATCGACGATCCCAAGCTGAAGGACGTGATCGGCTTTATCAATTATGACAAGCTGCAGGAGGACATCGAGCTGATCGACGGCGCTGCGGACGAACTGGATCTGGACAAGGTGCTGCATGGAAAGCTCAGTCCCGTATTCTTCGGTTCCGCGCTCACAAACTTCGGCGTGGAGCCATTCCTGAAGAGCTTTCTGCAAATGACAACGACGCCGCTTCCGCGAAAGAGCGACCAGGGCCTCATCGATCCGGTGGAGGAAGGCTTTTCGGCGTTTGTATTTAAGATCCAGGCCAACATGAACAAGGCCCACAGGGACAGAGTGGCCTTTATGCGTATCTGTTCAGGAGAGTATGATGCGGGCATGGAAGTCAATCATGTGCAGGGCGGCAGGAAGATCCGCCTGACCATGCCGACGCAGATGATGGCGGATGAACGCCAGATCATACAGAAGGCCTATGCCGGAGACATTATCGGTGTATTCGACCCGGGCATCTACAGCATCGGGGATACGCTCTGCGTTTCGCCGAAGAAGTTTAAATACGAAGGCATTCCGACCTTTGCGCCGGAGCATTTCGCGAGAGTGCGTCAGATCGATACAATGAAGCGCAAGCAGTTTCTGAAAGGCGTCATGCAGATCGCCCAGGAAGGCGCGATCCAGATCTTCCAGGAAATCAATTCCGGCATGGAGGAAATCATCGTCGGCGTCGTCGGCGTGCTCCAGTTCGAGGTGCTGCTGTACCGTCTGAAAAGCGAATATAATGTCGAAGTCGGTCTTGAGCAGCTGCCATATGAATATGTCAGATGGATCGATAACCCGGCCGAGGTCGATCTGGACAGGATCCAGGGAACCAGCGATATGAAGAAGGTACAGGACCTGAAGGGAAATCCGCTTCTGCTCTTTGCGCATGAGTGGAGTCCGAGGATGGTGCTGGAACGCAATGAAGGCCTGAAGCTTTCCGAATTCGGTACGGCAATGAATGAATAAAAATCAGGGAAAACATGGATAATCAGATTAGAAAACAGCTGGAAGCATACATAGATGCACATACCGGGGAGATGCTGGAGGATATCATGAGACTCTGCAGGATCGACTCCATCAGGGATACTGCCGCAGAGGGCAAACCTTACGGAGCGGGACCCTATGCTGCACTGGCGGAGGCCGGTGCGATATGCAGCAGCTATGGCTTCAGGACAGCTTATTACGATAACAGAGTCATGACCGCGGATCTGGAAGGCAGCGCTCCCTGCCTGGATATCCTGGCCCATATGGATGTGGTGGCGGCCGGCGAGGGCTGGACGAAGACGGCACCGTTTGAGCCGAAGCTGATCGGAGATGTCCTGTACGGAAGGGGGAGCTCGGATGATAAGGGCCCGGCAATGGCTGCACTGTATGCAATGAGAGCAGTCAAGGAGCTCGGGATCCCGCTGAAGGGCAGATGCCGGCTGATCCTTGGTTCGGATGAAGAAAACGGTTCTTCAGATCTTCCCTATTATTATGCAAAAGAAAAAGAAGCCCCGATGAGCTTCAGCCCTGATGCGGAATTTCCGGTGATCAATATTGAAAAAGGTCAGTTCAGGGGCACGGTCCGCCTTGACTATGCCGAAGACGGCAAAAGCGATGAAAGCGGTAAGGTAAGGCTGATTCTGGCGGAAAGCGGAGATACGATCAATATTGTTCCGCAGAAGGCGCTGGCGGTCCTCGCCGGCATTCCCGAAGAGGCTGTGCTGTCAGCGGCGGATGAGGTCCGGAGGGAGACCGGCGCTGCATTTACTGCAGAGGCAAAGATGACCGTTTTGGAAGAGACAGGTGAAAAAGCCTGCAGACTTCTGGTCAGCGGGAAACCGGCACATGCGTCAAAACCTCAGGAGGGAGTTAATGCTGCAGTGCTTCTGCTCCTGATCCTTTCAAAGGTACACACGGACGGAGCAGGCTGGCAGGAGGCTGTCAGGAAGCTCAGCGCGCTGTTTCCGTACGGGGATCATGAGGGACATGGACTCGGGATCGCAGCTTCGGATCCCGCTTCGGGGAGCACCAGCATTTCCATGGATATCCTGAAGATCCGGGACGGCAGAATGGAAGCCTTCTTCGATGCAAGGACCTGTATCTCGGCAAATGAGGCAAATACCGTATACCCGCTTCGCGAAAGGCTTGAGAAGGATGGCATGACATTTTCCCATACCTTTAATCCGCCGCATGCCGTGGACGGGGAAAGCCATTTTGTACAGACTCTGATCAGCTGTTATGAAGAGGTCACCGGCAAAAAGGGCGAATGTGTTGCAATCGGGGGAGGTACTTATGTACACGAGCTCCAAAACGGCGTCGCATTCGGTGCGGTGGGCGCTGAGACAGATACGCATATGCACGGGGCGGATGAATTTATGCCCGTCCTGGAACTGCAGGATGCAGCCCTGATCTATGCCCTTGCCATCGTACGGCTCTGTGGCTGATATAAAAAACGACTAAGAAGCATTTATTCAGGAGATGCTGATATAATCGAACAGGCTGTCAGGAATCGGCAGATGCCATAGACCTGCGGAATTGCAATTCCAGGCCTTATGGCGCAGGATAGCCGTAGAAACCTGCGTGTATAGCAGGTTTCGAGGATAGACAAGCCGGAAGACCGTGTGAATTGCATTCCGTTAAGGTCTCGGCAGTCTGCCGATCCTGACAGCCATTATATTACAATCCTTCAGCCGCCGGTCTGCCGGCTCAGGCCGTTCAGAAAAAGAGGCAGCATCTTCTCCGAATACTGGCAGAGAGAATAGTTGCCGTCCGAAATGCACCAGTCGTAAAGCATGGCGCGTTCAAAAACTGCATATGCTTTGGTCACATCATTGACGGAAAGGTCATCCCGGAAGAGCCCCTGCTCCTTTCCTTCCACGGCGATCTGCCGCAGAAGCTTGTAGTAGGTGCGGTCGGGATTGAGCAGACGTTTCTCCCCCTTCGAACTCAGCTGGGAGGCGAAAAGCTGTGATAAAAGGGAGACGGAGACCGTGTTTTCAATCATCAGGAACAGCTCCCGGTTCATAAGGAGCAGCTTTTCCGCGGGACTGAGCTTCGGATCCATTGTGCCGATCAGTTCCTCATATTTTTTATCAAACAGATAGGAAAGAGATCCCAGCAGGTCATCCTTCGAGTTGAAATAATGGTAAAAGGAACCCTTGGAGGTCTGGGATAATTCCGTAATGTCATCTATTGTCGTGTTTTCATAGCCGTATTGATAAAACAGCTTCCATGCTGCGGAAACAATACGGCTTTTTGTCTGGTTCTGGGCTTTTTTCATCAGATCATCTCCCGGTTTCAAAATTATATATATTTTAGTACAGACTCTAGTCTAGTAAGAATAGTCTTATATTTCAATAAATATTTACAATTATTCATCCGGAATATAAGAAATGTTACAATCTTTAGTCGATATTTTATTTCAAATTTCTCCATGATAGAATGACATGGTATGGCAGCAGGAGCTGCCGCGAAAGGGTGTATCGGTTATGTTTAATCTTGAAATCATTGTTTTTCTGGCCTACTTTATTATTCTGTTTTTTGTGGGCCTGATTTTTTATTTTAACGGAAGTAACAAGGATCAGGAGGACTACTTCCTCGGCGGACGCTCCATGGGACCGTGGGTCACCGCAATGTCCGCGCAGGCATCGGATATGTCCGCATGGCTGCTTATGGGCCTTCCGGGTTCGATCCTCGCATTCGGATTCGGACAGATCTGGATCGGTATCGGTCTGGCGCTCGGCACGGCGGCCAACTGGATCTTCTGTGCGGAAAGGCTCCGCAAATTCAGTAAGGCGGCGGATGACGCTATTACGCTGCCGCAGTACCTGACCAACCGGTTTGCCTCGGAAAGCAAGACCCTGCAGGTGATCTGCGCCGTCATTTTCCTGATTGCGTTCACGGTATATGTTGCTTCTGCGTTTGTAGCCGGCACCTCTGTTTTTACAATGCTTTTCCCGGGCATGACGGAACAGACGGCCATGATTATTTTCGCCCTCATTATTGTCGGATATACCTTCCTCGGCGGCTTTAAGGCAGTGTGCTGGACAGACTTTTTCCAGGGTATCCTGATGCTGGTCGCGCTTCTCGCGGTCCCGATCATTGTGGTCGCAACACAGGATCTTGATACCTCCCTGCTGCAGAAGGTGTATCAGTATACGGATGCCAGCGGCGCGGTCGTGACCTGCGAGTTCGGCACAGGACTTTTTGAGGCCTCCTGGCAGGATATTATTTCCGGTCTTGCATGGGGTCTCGGCTATTTCGGCATGCCGCATATCATCATCCGCTTTATGTCGATCGAAAAGCCGTCCATGATTAAAAAATCAGCAACCGTAGCAATCGTCTGGGTCGTT
Source organism: Lachnospiraceae bacterium (assembly GCA_017460845.1). GTDB lineage: Bacteria > Bacillota > Clostridia > Lachnospirales > Lachnospiraceae > Avilachnospira. The sequence continues at coordinate 17,572 of JAFUAE010000137.1, read as the reverse complement.
CTTTCCATCGGCGCAGCCTGCTTCATGGCATATCTGGCGAGAATGATCGTCGGTGAGGAGCTTCTTACCCAGGGTGCGCAGAAGACTGTGTTTATTGTGATGGCAAGGAAGTTCTTCCCGCCGGCAATTGCGGGCTTTCTGCTGGCAGCAATTATGGCGGCGTCCGTATCCACAGCGGATTCCCAACTGCTGGTAGCGTCCAGCTCCTTCACTTCAGACATATATAAGCCTCTGCTCCGCAAGAATGCAGGCGATAAGGAAGTTTTAAATATGGGACGCCTGGCAGTTGTGGTGATCTCTGTGATTGCATATCTTCTCGCAAGGTCCAATGGCGCAGGCGCACAGGCGATCATGAACATGGTCGAGAATGCCTGGGGCATTTTCGGTGCGGCGTTCGGACCGGTCGTGCTGTTCTCGCTGTTCTGGAGGCGTTTTAACTATGCGGGCGCATGCGCCGGCGTTATCGCAGGAGCAGCCGTGGATATTTTCTGGCTTCTCTGCCTGTCCGGCACCGGCGTATATGAGCTGTTCCCGGGATTTATTGCAGGCACGGCCGCTGCATACATTGTGACGCTTATGACTCCGGAACCGTCAAAAGAGGTAACGGATATCTATGACAAAGCCATGGACGCTTCCTACAATGAATAACAAGTGCTAAAATCGCATAAAACAAGCTGTTTTCAGACCCGGTACGCTAAAATCCGGGTCTGATTTTTTTGTATTCTTGAATAGTAACACAAGATGTAGTAGACTAATAATGGCAAAAAGCAATGAATTGTGTTTGAATGCATAGTCAATATATGTATTTGAGGCGATAATCTATGAGTAATCAAACTTATGCAAAACCAAACGGTCTGAGTCTGGCAGCTCTGATTTTCGGCATACTTGCCTTTCTCGGGAGCTTTTGCGTACTGACTACGCCGTTTCTTGCTTCTATGGCGGTTATGTTTTCCTGGCTTTCGAGAGGGGACAGGAAAATGAACGGGCAGGCGATTGCCGGTAATATCCTGGCGCTGGCTGCGGCTGTGATCAGTCTGGTGATCCTTGTGCTTGCCTTAACGGTTATGAGGGCGACCCTGGACGGATTGCTTTCTATGGGAGCGGATTACTTCACCGGCATGATCGGAAATTTGCCGGGAGGCATGTAAGGAGGCCGCAGAGATGAAGATCAAAGAATGTAAAGCAATTGCAAGAAAGACTCTGATCGGCCGTTACGGGACTCTGATATTTGCCGGGATCCTGGCAGGCCTTATTGTTATGCTCTTCAGTACCGCTGTGGCAGGCTGCGCGGGGTTTACCCTGTACCATGCAGGACTTCTGAACAGCCGTCTGGACCGGAATGTGCCGTTTTCTCTCCCGCTGGTATCGATCGGCGTTGTGGCATTTCTGGCGATGCTTCTGCTGACCTGGATCATTTCGATCTGGCTGGATCTCGGAAAGAAAAAACTGATGCTTAATATCTGCAGAGGCAGGAAATACGGGGTCGGAGATATTTTTTACGGCTTTCGTGCCGGGAGCCGGCCGTGGAATTACCTGCTGGCGGGCCTGATCTTCCTGATCATCCTGCTTGTTTTCTCCCTTCTGCCTGTGATCCTTGGCTTCTGTGTGCCGCGGATCCCGGGGATCAATGCCCGGACGGCAAAGTGGGCGGTGATCGGCATTGATGCTGTGATCGTGCTGCTGGCGCTGTATGTGTTCACCTCGTTCCTTTTTGTGACCCTGATCCTGACAGACAAGCCTGAAACCGGCCTTTCCCGGGCTTTTTCAAAGTCGCGCGAACTGATGAAGGGCAGAAGGATCAGAGGTTTCTGGCTCATTACCTTCAGCTTCCTGTTCTGGTATTTGCTGATCGGGGTATGCAGATTTACCTCCCTGTGGGTGCTTCCGTATATCGAATGTGCGATGTGCGTGTTTTATCTGGATGCAGACGGCTCCATATGGCAGATCCCGGATCCGGACTATCCGGCTGTTCAGACGGCGGCTGCGGCGCCCGCTCCCGGTGCGGCATCTGCTCCGGTGATCCCGGAAAGCACAGCGCCTGAGGCATTAGCGGAAAATGTCCCTGTGACGGAGGCTGTGCAGGATGTATATCCGGCAGCGGATGTGACAGGAGAAGACAGCATCCCGCAGCAGGATGCGTCCGGCAGCATTCCGGAAGCGGAAGTGATCGGTACGGAAACTGCAGAGCTGCGGCCGGAAGCATTTGCAGAAGCCGCATATGAAGCGGAGGAAGCCGTTTTGCCGGAGCTTCGGGAAGGAACGGCGCCGGAAGCATTGGCAGAGACGCAGACCGAATTGCCGGAAATGAATGAAAACAGTGCAGATCAGACAGAAAACACAGGAGAGTAAGCAATGAAGTGCCCATATTGCAGTTCGGACAATACCAAGGTCATCGATTCCAGGCCGGCGGACGACAATACCTCGATCCGCAGAAGACGTCAGTGTGAGGATTGCGGCAAGCGTTTTACAACCTATGAGAAGCTTGAGACCATGCCGCTTATTGTAGTAAAGAAGGACAATACGAGGGAAGCCTATGACAGAGGAAAGATCGAGTCCGGCATTCTCCGGTCCTGCCATAAACGGCCTGTATCGACGGAACAGATCTCCCGTATGATCGACGATATTGAAAATGAATTATTCGGTATGGGAGAGACCGAAGTGCCGACATCACTGATCGGGGAGAAGGTCATGACAAAACTCAAGGATCTGGATCAGGTCGCATATGTACGCTTTGCCAGCGTGTACCGCCAGTTTAAGGATGTCAATACCTTTATCGAGGAAATCAGTGAGCTGGCCAAAAAGCAGCTTTGAGCGGATGAAGGCGGGAAAGCTTCTGCACAGCCTGTGTCCGTCCGAGTATGTGCACAGTATATATGAATATGACTTTGCGGCGGCGTATGAAAGAGGCAAGCGGCTGATCCTCTTTGATATTGATAATACGTTTGTTCCGCACGGCGCCCCTGCCGATGCACGGAGCCTTAAGCTGATCGAGAGTCTGAAGCAGATGGGATTTTCCCTCTGCGCGGTCTCCAACAATAGGGAGCCTAGAGTGAAAAAGTTCTGTGACGCAGTAAAGGTCCCCTACATTTACAAAGCCGGAAAGCCTTCTGCGTCCGGGTACAGGAAGGCGGCGAAGCTGGCCGGAGTGCCGGCTGACCGGGTCCTGTTCTTCGGGGATCAGATCTTTACGGACATCTGGGGCGCAAACAGAGCCGGCATAAGCAGTGTTCTTGTGAAACCGGTCGACAGACGTACGGATGAAATCCAGATCGTTTTCAAAAGAATTCTGGAAAAACCCCTCATAAAAGCGTTCCTGAAAGAGAAAAAGCTTGCAGGAAAAGACTATTTCATTTAAACTAGTAGCGACTATTCAGTTGTATATATGAAAATAATTTTGGAGGATTATATATGATCTCAGCAGGTGATTTCAGAAATGGCATGACAGTAGAAATCGAGGGCAAGGTGCTTCAGATCGTGGAGTTCCAGCATGTAAAGCCGGGTAAGGGCGCTGCTTTCGTAAGAACAAAATGTAAGGATGTAATCAACGGCGGCGTCGTCGAGAAGACCTTCAGACCGACAGAGACTTTCCCGCAGGCACCGATCGAGAGAAAAGAGATGCAGTATCTCTATAAGGACGGCGAGCAGTACATTTATATGGATATGGAGAGCTATGAGCAGCTTTCACTCAATGAGGAGCTTGTCGGAGATGCAATGAAGTTCGTCAAGGAGAACGAGATGTGCCGCATCTGCTCCTATAAGGGCAATGTTTTCTCCGTAGAGCCGCCGATGTTTGTAGAGCTTGAGATCACAGACACAGAACCGGGTCTGAGAGGAGATACCGCGACTAACGTCATGAAGCCGGCAACTGTTGAAACAGGCGCTGAAATCAAGGTTCCGATCTTTGTCAATATCGGTGACAGGATCCAGATCGACACCCGTGTCGGCGAGTATCTGAAGAGGGTATAAGTATATAACAGTATTGCATGAGAAGTGCCCGGCGTTTCGTCGGGCACTTTATGGATGAGGAAAAATGGAAATTATCATAGAGAAACTCAATCGAATCTGCGGAGAGGCATTCGCCCGGGCAGGCTATGAAGCATCCGCCGGCAGGGTGAATGTCAGCAACCGGCCGGATCTCTGCGAATACCAGTGCAACGGTGCGATGGCTCTGGCCAAAAAGGAGCATAAAAAGCCGATCGATATTGCCGCGGCTGTCGCTGGGATCCTGAAGGAGGATCCTGCTTTTTCCAAGGCGGAGGCATGTATGCCCGGCTTTATCAACCTGGACCTGAGTCCCGCATTTATCGCAGAATATATGGAAAGCATGCTGCTGAGCGAAACCGCCGGACTGATCAGGACCGCGGCCCCGAAAAAGATCATCGTGGATTATGGCGGGGCAAATGTCGCAAAACCGCTGCATGTCGGACATCTGCGCTCTGCCGTGATCGGAGAGGCGTTAAAGCGGATCGCCGCGGCTCTCGGCAATGAGGTGCTCGGGGATGTCCATCTCGGGGACTGGGGCCTGCAGATGGGCCTGATCATCGAGGAATTAAAGGACAGAAACCAGACGGAGTTCACCCTTTCGGATCTGGAGGAGATTTATCCTGCCGCATCCGCAAAGTCCAAGGAAACCGGAGCAGACGGCGAGCTGACCGAGGCGGCAAAATCCTTCAGGGCGCGTGCACTGCATGCGACTGCCTGCCTGCAGAGCGGAGACCCGGAGTGCCTTGCGGTCTGGAAGCGGATCATGGAGCTTTCCAAGGCTGACCTGAAAAAGAATTATGACGATCTGAATGTGCATTTTGAGCTCTGGAAGGGCGAATCGGATGTACAGAAATATATTCCGGACATGCTGCAGGATTTCATCGACAGGGGAATTGCATATGAGTCCCAGGGCGCGCTTGTGGTGGATGTGCAGGAGGACACGGATAAGAAGGAGCTTCCGCCCTGTATCGTCCGTAAGTCTGACGGCTCCTCTCTTTACGCAACGACGGATCTGGCAACGCTGGTGGAGCGGGAAATGCTGTATCATCCGGATGCTTACGTTTATGTGGCTGACCAGCGGCAGAGCCTGCATTACCTGAGCTTTTTCCGTGTAGCACGAAAGGCCGGCATTGTACGTCCGGAGGAAACGCTGGACTTCCTTGGCTTCGGAACAATGAACGGAAAAGACGGAAAGCCGTTCAAGACGCGTTCCGGCGGCGTTATGAGGCTGGAAATCCTGATCCGGGATATCTGCGATGCGGTTTATGAAAAGATCCGTGCAACAAGGGATGAAAGTGAGATATCCGATGAGGAGGCGGCAGAGATCGCAAAGACTGTCGGACTGGCTGCCCTGAAGTACGGCGATCTTTCCAATCAGGCGTCAAAGGACTATATCTTTGATATCGACCGCTTTACGAGCTTTGAGGGCAATACGGGACCGTATATCCTGTATACCATCGTCCGGATCGGCAGTATTCTGAAGCGGTGCGGCTATGATGAAGCTGCAGTACCGGAAGTCTCTGCGGCAACACTTCAGACGGCGATCGAAACGATGCCGTCCCTGAAGGAGCTTGCCGAGGTGCTGTCCAGATATAATGAAGTGGTGCCTGCGGCCTGGGATCAGCTGGCGCCGCATAAGATCTGCCAGTTTATCTATGAGCTTTCAAATGCTTTTAATACCTTCTATCATGAGGTAAAGATCGTCAGCGAGGAGGATGCGGAGAAAAAGGCCGGATGCCTGAATATGCTGGTCCTGACGAGGAGAGTCCTGACGGATTGTATCCACATGCTTGGTTTTGAAGCACCCGATAAGATGTAAGTCATATATGTTCAAAAGCGGCGCGCCCGGATGGACGCGCCGCTTTTTTCAGCGAATGTACCCCGAAGGGTGCATTCCGGTATTCAGTTGTTTGAAGCTTGTCTTAAGCCTGCTTTGCCTTCGGGCTCTTCAGGGTCGAGATACCCTCGATTGCAAGGACGACCGCAAGGACGATCAGCAGGACACCCAGGAGGACCTGTGCATACGGACCCCAGTCTGCACCGCCGGCTGTAATTGCTGCCAGCTGTGATTTGGTGTTCAGGATCAGAGAGCAGATCGTTACGACCAGCATGAACGCCATCGGGAAGAGGAACATCTTATTGTTTCTGCCGATATTGGAAAGCCAGGTTGCGACTGCAAGAAGGCCGAGCGCTGCAAGAAGCTGGTTTGCGGATCCGAACAGTGCCCAGATCTTTGCATAACCGGTCAGACCAAGTGCAACGCCGAGGACAACGGTGATAATGGTCGCAACATAAGGATTTGCAAGAATCTTTCTTGCGCCCTCGACATTTTCCGGAGTCTCGCCCTTGGAGGAGTCGATCCAGAATTCCTGGAACATGAATCTTGCAAGACGTGTTGCGGTATCCAGGGATGTCAGGCAGAATGCGGAATAGGTAAGTACAAGCAGCGTGTAAAGGATATCATAGCTGCCGTGGAAGGTATCGTCGATCATATGTGCGATACCGCCGCCAAAGATAGCAGTTGCTCCCTTCAGAGCTGCATCCGGATTTGCCTGGTTCCAGGTGTACGCATATGCTACAGCGCAGAGAGTCAGGACTGCAAGCACGCACTCGATCAGCATAGCGCCGTAAGCGATCGGCTTTGCATCAGTTTCCTTGTCAAGCTGCTTGGATGTAGTTCCGGAAGAAACCAGTGAATGGAATCCGGAAATTGCGCCGCAGGCGATGGTTGTGAACAGTACCGGGAATACATAGCTGGTAGAATCGGGGGACTGGATCACAGGCAGGCTGCTCATGGAAGGACGTGCCATTACAACGCCGACCGCTGCGAGCACAAGCATCGCATAAAGCAGGAAGGAGGAGAGATAGTCTCTCGGCTGAAGCAGGATCCAGACCGGAGTGACGGAAGCAATCGTAATATATACGCCTACGATCCACATCCAGGCCGTGGAGCTGAAATAGAACGGATGGAAATTCATGCCGATCGCAATGATGATTACGATTGCAATGACTCCGCCGACCGTGGAAACTCCCATCGGCATGTTGCGGCGGTATACCATGAATCCGAATACGATCGCAATCAGGATGAAAAGGATGGAAACCATGGCAACGCGGGCGTTGCTGAGGGAACCGGCCATATCCAGAGCACCGGCGTCATCATATTTGGCAGCAAAGGTACCGGCAACGATGGAAGCAAATGCAGCAACCACGAGGATCAGCGTCAGATAGGAGAAGATGATGAAGAGACGCTTTGCGCGCAGAGACATATTTGCGGAAATAACTTCACCGATCGACTTTCCGCCGTGACGGACTGAAGCGAACAGTGCGCCGAAATCATGAACTCCGCCGAAGAAAATGCCGCCAAGGACGATCCAGAGCGTGCAGGCAAGCCAGCCGAAGCCGAGACCTGCGGCACTGATCGGGCCTGTGATCGGACCTGCACCGGCAATCGATGAGAAATGATGTCCGAGAAGGATCGGAGCCTTGGCAGGAACGTAGTCAATACCGTCTTCCAAGGTATGTGCGGGAGTCGGCTGATTATTTTCCCCGACGCCCCACTGTTTGCAGAGCCAGCCGCCGTAGCAGATATAGCCAACGACCAGAGCCGCAATGCAAATAAGCAGTAATACTAAACCATTCATTTGTTACACCCCTTTGAAAATTTAAAATAACCCTTTTTTCTTAGGATACAGAATGCGGTTCAGGAATGAGGCTGTGTTCCTGCCGTCCGCATTGGTTCGAATGCTGCCGTTATCGGACCGGATCAGGGCGGTATGAATTTCTTCCCAGCCGCGGAATCCAAAAAGGAAATCCTTCCTGAATCTGTATTTGCACAGCTTTTTTACCACAGCCTCCTCTGCGGTATCGCAGATAAACAGTGCGGTAATATAAGAACTTCTGTGATCCTTGCCCGGGTCGATCAGGGCCTCTCCGGCTGTCTTTGCCTCCAGGATCAGTGTGTCAAACTGCTCCAGGGTAAGCTCAGGCATACAATAGAGATAAAGATAATCATTGCTGTGAGCTGTCCACATCTGAACCTTCTCAACAAGCATATAGGCCTGATCTGTTGCATGAAAAGCGCCTGTTGCGCAAAGCGGCGTCTTCTCCCCGCCGCAGCGTTCCATATCATACCAGGTACAATAGGATGAATAGACCTTTTCAAATATCTCGTTCCGGGTCATATTGAAGATCCTCAGCTAACAAATACTATAGACGCAATAGTAGTCCGATTTTATAGATTTTTCAACAAAATTTTATAAAAATTTTATAATCTTGAATAAAACGACGAAAAAACTACAAAAGTTGACGAATAGACGTATATTTATACAATGTGAAAAAAGAATGGAGGCATCCGTGAAGGCATCCGCAGGCAACGGACTCTGACTTCAGAGAAAACGAAGAAAGACTTCCGGAAACCGGAAGTCTCAAGCAGCGCTACAAGGATTCGAACCTTGAAATGACGGAGTCAGAGTCCGTTGCCTTACCATTTGGCGATAGCGCTATTTTCAATGCGAAAGTCATTATAACATACTTTAAAAATTCGTCAAGCACATTTTAAAAAAAGCGAAAACAGTAAAGGGAAAACGGCAGCTTACTGATGGATCAGGAGCCTGGACTGAATGTCTCCCTTAAGCCGTCTTGTGAAATCCATTCCGTCAAAGGGAGCGCCGACGATATCTCCATAGTGGGACGGGATGGCGATTTCCGGCTTCAGAGCATTGACAAAGGCAGCGGCCTCAGATGCATCCATCGTATAGGTACCGCCTACCGGAACGATCACAATATCACAGGGGATCTTCCTGTTTTCCGGAAGGCCGTCTGTATCTCCGCAGATGTAGACACGCTTGATCCCGACAGAAACCACATAGCCCACCCAGCGGTTTTCTTTCGGATGGTAGGGCTTGCCGATATTGTAGGCGGGAACAGCATCGAAAGAGATACCTTTCAGCTCATAGCTGTGTCCTGGCTCCACGGTCAGCATGCTGCTGTCCGGGATACCTGCTGCTGCAGCTTTATCCTTCATGCTCTCAGGAAGTACAAACATCGTATCAGGCTGGACGATCTTCAGAATGTCTTCCGGTGAAAAATGGTCGTAATGCTCGTGCGTTATAAAAATGATATCTGCATCATGTGTTTCTTCTGTGATATGAAACGGATCGAAATAAAGGATCTGATCAAGTGCGATGCGGATACTGCTGTGTGCATTGATGCTGATAATATCTTTCATAGCCGGTCTCCAATACGAAACTTCGTGCCAGCTTTGCTGTCACTACGCATACATGAGCTATCGCACACATGGAATGGGCGCTCGCTGCAGCTCGCTGCATTCCATTGTGAAAGCCGCGTATCCCCTTCGCACTTCGTGCTCGGCTCACTGGCTTTCATAGTAACAAGATAAGCTCATTACTTAAAATATTATATCCCGAAAGAAAGTCCTTGGAAAGCAGGAAAAGTGAAATAAAAAGACGGTACGCGGACGGTTTGTACTTGACAGAAAAATGGTCTTTCACCTATACTATAGAAAACGATGATTTCTCGCCTGCGATGCAGGATATCTGATACTGTGCGGTGTACGGCAGGGTTCGTACATGTCGGTATAAAACCATACAAACCACGGCTGTTCAGTATTCGGATATTCTTTTTTTGTCTGAAAATTCCGATTACTTCCCTCTTGAACACCGAAATAGTGAATTCCTTATTGTGATGCTTGGAAGGAGGAGTTTCATGAAAAAGATGAATGCCCGTATGATCGCGTATCTTGGTGTCCTGGTTGCTGCTGAAATTGTCTTATCCCGTTTTCTTTCCATCAATGCGTGGAATATTAAAATCGGTTTTAATTTTGTCCCGATCGTAATTGCGGCCATGCTGTTCGGACCGCTCCCGGCTGCCGCTGTAGCAGCGATGGGAGATTTTCTGGGTGCGGTGCTCTTTCCGATCGGCCCTTATTTCCCGGGCTTTACACTGACTGCATTTTGTACCGGCCTTGTATTCGGTCTCTTTCTTCATGAGAAAAGGACACCGGGCAGGGTCCTTGCCGCTGTGGCGATCAATCAGCTCGTATTCAGCCTGCTGCTGAATTCCCTGTGGATATCTATTCTTTACGGATCTCCGTTCCTGCCGCTTTTAAGCACAAGGATCATTCAGTGTGCGGTGCTCGCGCCTGTGCAGTTTGTGATGATCGTGGCAATCAACAGGGTCCTGTCGCAGACAAGGCTTATGTCCATTATGGCCTGACCGGGACAGGCTGCCGGATGTCCGGCTGCTGCAGGCGGTGTGCATTTGGAATCATACTCTGAAAGGAGAATTGTAAATGGAAAACTTACTGCGCAAAAAGCTTGATGCAGGAGAACATGTTTTTGGCACTTTCGCAGAGCTAGGCGGTGCGAATTCTGTCGAAGCGCTCGGTGCAAGCGGAATAGATTTTGTTCTGATCGATAATGAGCACAACCCGGCAGAAGCAGAGAGTGCTGCAGAAATGATCAGGGCCTGTGAAAAAACAGGTGTTACGGCGCTCTGCCGCGTCAGAGAAATATCCAGGCCGGCAGTGCTGAAGCTGCTGGATGCAGGAGCAGGCGGCGTGATCGTGCCTTGTGTTGAGAATGCAGACCAGGTCAGAGAACTGGTGGATTATGCAAAATATGCACCGGTCGGAAAAAGAGGATTCTGCCCGAGCCGCAAGGACGGATGGGGCTTCACATATCCGGGCACACTGAGCGTTGCAGATCAGATGAAGTACTGGAACCATGAGACTCTGCTGATCCCGCAGTGCGAGACCGTGGGCTGTCTCGAGCATATTGAAGAAATTACTGCAATCGAAGGCGTTGACGGCATTATGATTGGACCGTTTGACCTGTCCATTGCGATGGGGATTCCCGGACAGTGGGAGAATCCTGACTTTAAGGCCGCGATTGCAAGGATCCTGAAGGCCTGCAAGGATGCCGGAAAATATGCGATGGTATTTACGCCGACGACAGATAATGTAAAAGACTACTATGCACAGGGCTTTGATATTGTCTGCTACAGCCTGGATGCTGCCGTGCTGATTGCGGCATATCGCAGGATCCTTGAAGAAATAAAATAATAATTAACAAACTAAACCGTAACGGGTCAGCACCCGGTGCCGGCATTCGGATTTCGCCCTTCGGGCTCCATCCTCATGCAGGCACCGTCTGCACATCAGCCCTTAAATCAAAAAAAATCGGCATAAGTACAAGTGAACTTGTCCTTTTGCCGATTTTTTCCGATTTAGTGCTGACCCGTTACGGTTTAGAGCACGTTGTAAAGCTCGGGGCGGCGGTTTTTGTAGACAGGCACTTTAGCCCGGACCTGTTTCTGGTATTCCATATCCAGCACGCCATAGAAGCAGCATTCCTTATCCGATGCCTGTGTGATCGTGACGCCGAAGGGATCGACGATGCAGCTGCGGCCGAAATGCTGTGAATTGTACTGATTCGGCGCTACAACATAGATCAGGTTGTTCAGTGCTGCTGAGGTAATCAGGGTCTGCCACTGGTCGACTCTCGGCTGATAGAACATGGACGGCACGACCAGGAAATCGATGCCTTTCAGAGCAAGCGTCCTCAGGTATTCACCGAAGCGAAGCTCATAGCAGTGTACCAGTCCGACCCGGCCAAAATCAAAATCTACGATTCCGAGCTTGTTGCCGGCGTCGTAGGAGTCGGATTCCCTGGAAACAAAGGCATCAAACAGATGCGTTTTGCTGTAGTCGCCCACGATCACGCCTTCACGGTTGATGCAGAGGTCGCAGTCATATACCTTGCCGTCCTTTGCAAGCGGGAAGGAGCCCGTGATAATATTGACTCTGTGTTTTACCGCAATTTCCGAAAACGTATAGAAGAACTCTGATTCCAGACTTTCTCCGTCAGATTTGCGTGTTTCCGGCGTGACGGTAGAATAAAACTGCTCCGGCAGACAGATCAGGTCGATTTTCTTATGTCTCTTAAAGCCCTCCTCAATCAGAGCGGTGGCCCTTCTCAGGTTATCGCGCTTATTGCTGGTCTGGCCGATCTGAATTCCTAATACTCCGATTTCCTTTTTTTTCATTGTGATTACCTCTGTAATGCGTTTCCCAATGGCTGCTTAATGTTTATAAAGGATCTTCCTAATATTATAGATTTATCAAAATAGAATAGCAATAGCCATACGGCCGCCAAAGTGCGGAGAGAAGCCGGTACCGGGCGCACCCGGTGTCCGGGCGGATCCATAGAAACTACAGCCCGACAAAGCTGCCGGTTGCATAAATGCTTTCCGCCTTCTCCAGCATTTCATGGGAAGAGTCATGGTTATTATTGATATACAGTGCCGTCAGGTAATTGACCAGAGACATCGGAGCGGCGTAGGAGGTTTTTTCCAGAAAGCAGCGGGTTTCACAGGGCAGAATGATATCGGCATAGCGGTCTATGGCGATGTGGTTCATACTGGTCACTACGATGGTTTTCATGCCGAGATTCCGCATAAAATCCAGCAGGGAGATGGTAGTATGACTGTAGCGTGGGAACAGAAATGCCAGGCAGGCATCTCCGGATTCGATGCTGGAGATTTCCTCCGGATAGTTCAGGCCGGGCGTGCCGATCAGACGGACGCCGCGCCTTACCTGGGATAAACGCGAAAAAGCATATACGGAAAGAGAATAGGAACGTCTGAGCCCGAGAATATAAAGCTCTCTGGCAGATGCGATGATATCCGATGCTTCTGCAATGGAATGCGGATCCATATATTTAAAGGTCTGCTCGATGTTATTAATGTCGTTGAAGATGACCTGATGGAGCAGACTGTCATCCGGAATGGGACTGTTGTTTATGGAATCGGCAGGGATCGCGGCCTTATTTCTGAGATCCAGACGGAGTGCCTTCTGCATGGAGGTATAACCGTCGTAGCCCAGTTCTCTGGAAAAGCGGATCACGGAAGTTGTGCTGACGCCGGCGGAGGAAGCCAACTGCTCAAGGGTCATAAAGGCAGACTCGTCATAGTTTTCCATAATGTAGCCGGCTATGATCTGCTGACCCTTGGTATAGGAATCATAGTTTTTGGAGATAATGTCAAAGATTTTTTCCATGGGGAAGCTCCTGTTCAAATAGATCCGAAATTGTTCAGAAACGGACCAGACTGCTGATGTCCGCCATGCGGCACCCTTCATTCAGTGAGCAGACACGCATCAGGAAATTCAGCTTTTCTATGCGCTCACCTGATCTCGGCGCTCCGTTTTTGATGAAGCCGATCTGCAGCCCGACGGCCAGGTCCATGACGACATCATCGATAACGCCCCCGCTTCTTCCGCTGGTGATCGCGAGCAGACCGTGCTCCTTTGCAAAGGAAAATGTATCCAGCGCTTCCGTGATCGTTCCGACCTGGTTCGGCTTCAGGATAAAGCCGGCGATGCCGCCTGCGGCATAAGCCTGTTCGATGCGCTTTCTGTTTGTCACAATAAAATCATCACCGATAATGTTTGTCTGCGGGATCCTGCTGACCGCCTTCGGGAAGGCTTCCCAGTCGTTTTCGTCAAGCAGGTCCTCGATGAATACAAAATCATATTTTTCCGTCAGTTCCCTTGTGTAATCGATCAGTTCATCCGATGAAATCCTTTTCCCCTTCAGCAGATAGGTTTTTGTCGCGCTGTCATACATTTCGCTCGAGGCGCAGTCGAGGGCGAGGGAGATCTTATCCAGACAGCCGCAGCTGTCCGCGGCGTCAAGAATCGTATCCAGGACTTCCTCCGGATCCTCACTCGGGGCGGTATAGCCATAGGAACGTCCGGTCATGGGCTCTGTACCGAAACGGGCGCGGATCGTTTTCGGAAGCTCTTCAAAGATCCGGACCCCGGTCTCGACGGCGTTCCAGATATCGGGCGCCTTCCAGGGCATGATCAGGAACTCATTAAAGGGCTGAGTGATATTTCCGTTCTTTCCGCCATTGATCACATTAAAGCTCGGGACGGGAACCGTAGAGACCGGTCCGCCGGCGATATAACGCCAGAGATCCATTCCGGCGGAAGCAGCTGCGGCGCGGAAGACGGCAACGGAAACCGCATAAATTGCATTTCCGCCCAGCCTGCTTTTATTATCTGTGCCGTCCAGCCTGATCATGGTTTCATCGATCAGCTTCTGGTCAAATACATTCATCCCCGTAATGGCGGGCCCCAGGACCGAACAGACATTATCAACGGCTTTATGAACGCTTTTCCCCCCGTATTCGGCCGGGTCACCGTCCCGGAGCACATAGCTCTCATACATCCCGACCGTAGAGCCTGTCGGCGCGCTCCCTCTGCCGAGGAACCCGTTTTCCGTGACGACGTCGACCTCTACGAGAGGCCTGCATTTGCAGTCGATCAGCTGTCTTGCGGTTACAGATTTGATGCGGTCAGTCATTTGTTCTCCTTTCGGGCAGTATCCTGCTCATTATGTGCCGGCGGGGTGCTGTCTGTTTCTTCTGGTCCGGGAACTGCCGGAACATACAGGATGTTCAGGTCACACAGATTGGTGCCGGTGTTTCCGGTCATAACGACGTCCCCGGCCGGCAGCAGCGCTTCATGGCAGCTGTGTTCCCGCAGGGCCTGCATCAGGTCGATGCCTTTTGCTGCGGCAGCGGCTGAGGTTTCGCTGTCTGTCAGTGCGCCGGCAGCAGGGGTAGTACCGTCTGTTCCTTCACTGTCAATGGACAGCATGCAGGCCCCGGGGATCCTGGCAGCGGCCAGGGCAAAGCCTGTCATCATTTCGTGGGAGGGTCCCCCGTGCCCGCGGATCAGGGCGTTGTCCGTGATCCTTACCGTCACTTCGCCCGAGCTCAGCAGCACGCAGGGGGCGGGAAACGGATTGCCACAGGTCTGCACCTCACGTGCAAGGGATGCCATGACTCTTCCCGCTTCTGAAGCTTCGCCTTCCAGGAAGGAGGTCAGAATATAAGCCCGGAGCCCCATTTCCTCCGCGATCCGTTTTGCGGCAATACAGCTGTCAGGCAGTGTATTGATCCTGTAATAGGTGTTTTCGGGAAATGCCTTGGGCGTTTCATACTCCGGACCGGCATTCATCAGGAAATCCACGACGCGTTTTGGCAGGCGGTCCGCCACATCATATTTGCGGATCGCGTTCCTGGCATCTTCCAGAGTCGTAGCATCCGGTCCCATAGGTGTGGAGGTATATTTTTTATAGGGAATGCCCGGATCTGTCGTTGGAGCATTTCCGACGGCATCGCTGATACCGATCCCGATCAGTTCGGCTCCGCGGTCGCGGATCCTTTTGGCAAGCATGCCGCCGTTCAGGGCGGAGATGTGCCGGCGGACGGCATTTACCTCATAAATACCGGCGCCGCTTTTCAGCATGACGTCTGTTGTATCGATTTCATCCTGCAGCGTGATCCCTTCACGCGGACAGCTCATGAGGGCGGAGCTGCCGCCGCTGATGACGACAATAAAAAGATCCTCCGGTCCCGCACTGTCCACAAGCTCCAGAATTTTAAGGCAGGCCCTGTACCCGTCTTCATTCGGGAGAGGATGTCCGCCCGTATATAGTTCAGTCCTGTTGAAGATGTCCGTGTCTTCTCTGATTTTGACGATTGCAATACCGCGGGTGAGACGGTCTCCGAGTATCTCGTCAATGGCGCGCGCCATGTGATTGCAGGCCTTTCCGGCACCGATCAGGTAAACATGCCTTTTCTTCGACAGATCCCAGCTTTTTGTGCCGATGGTCAGAATGTCTCCGTCGAGCCGTGTCATGGACCGGATCCTCCGATAGCTGTCGAGCTGCTGCAAAGTCTTCTCCGCGATATCAAGAACGATCTTCCGGGATTCTGTGCAGCCGTGGTTTGCGAGGGCTTCGTAGTTTCTTATCTTCATAGCGGGCCTCCTTCTTCTGAAGCATATCATAAATAGAAAATGTAAGGGGGACAGGAGGACTGGAAAGACAAATAAAATACAATTGTACAAATTGGTACGGCGCCATTTTGCCCGTTTACTTGCTATTTTTGTTTGTTGGTGGTAAAATGAATAAATTCTATGGGAGAAAATCATGTCGCAGTGGCAATAGGGTGCCCGGACATGCCGGAACGGGTATCCGTCCCGGGAAAGGCTGTTATGGAAAAGAGATACGTTTTATTTGATCTGGACGGAACGCTGACTGATTCTTATGAGGGTATCATCAATGCGCTCCGTTTCAGTCTGACCAGATTTAATGTGGAGCCGAAGCCGGAGACTTTCAGAAAGATTATCGGACCGCCGGTCATCTGGTCACTGAAAAAGTATTATGGATTCGACGATGAGACTGCCGAGCTTGGCCTGCGGTATTTCAGGGAATACTATAATATGACCGGATACAAGGAAAATAAAGTATTTCCAGGCACGGAAGAGATGCTGCAGACACTTCGCGGACATGATAAAAAGCTGCTTGTCGCGACATCAAAGCCGGAAGCTATGGCAAGACGCGTGCTGGAGAATTTCGGACTTTCCGATTATTTCTGCTTCATCTCCGGATCGAATTCCGACAGTCCGGTTTCCGTCGAATCCTCAGGACTTCGGAGCACGAAGGAGGATGTGATCAGCTACGCGCTTAAGACCAACGGCATACTGGATCCCGAAAATGCGGTGATGGTCGGCGACAGGCGCTGGGATATCGATGCCGGCAAGAAATTCGGACTTCAGACGATCGGCGTCCGTTACGGATATGCTGCGGAGGGAGAGCTTGAAGAAGCCGGCGCGGACTATATCGCTTCGTCCCCGATGCGCGTTGCGGAGTTTATCGTCCAGCAGTAGTCTCCCGGAAGCCCTGAAGCGGTATGTCCGGGGCAGGACATTGCATCAGCACATTAAAGTTTTAAAAAACTGCACAGTTTTTGTTGACATTTTTATGCAGGTGTTTTAAATTATAGACTGTTATGAAAAACACATCATCTGCAAATTACATGATCGTTTCTCTGCTAAAGGGCGGCCTAATTCTTGGACGCTCTCATTTTGCATACTCTTAAAGGAAACGGTCTCTATACATATTTGCGGTACATTCAGACAGGTATTGTGCCTCGTTTCCGGGAGGAAACGAGGCACTTTTTGTACATCGGGTCTTCGGGCCGAAAGGAGAATTTATGAAAGAGATACGCATCAGTGACGTGACGATGAAGCAGTCGGGGCGCACCAGAGAGATTTCGCTGACATTTAAGGAAAAGCTCGAGATGGCTAAGCTGCTTGACCGCCTGGGCGTAGCTGTGATCGAAGCGGAAGGCATTGACCAGGCCAAAATCGACAGCCTCAGGATCAAGTCCATTGCTTCGTCCGTAAAAAACAGCAAGCTGGCAGTGCCGGTTTCACTGAATCAGGAAAGTGTCGGGCAGACCTGGAAGGCGCTTAAGGATGCAAGGCATCCGAGACTTCAGGTACCGGCGGCCATCAGTCCGGCGCAGATGGAGTATATCCATCACCTGAAGGGCCCGCAGATGCTGACTGCGATCGAGGATACGGTTTCTGCCTGCAGGGCATTGACGGAGGACGTTGAGTTCATTGCCGACGACGCGACCAGAAGCGATGCAGAGTTTCTTTATGAGGCTGTCAGGACTGCGGTCAGGGCGGGCGCCGGCACGGTCACGGTAT
>JAFUAE010000136.1 GCA_017460845.1 Lachnospiraceae bacterium | reverse complement strand
TGTCTGTGTTTTCCGCGACCATCTGCATCAGATTGAGGCTGTCGGCGATCTGTTTGGACATCGGCATGCAGATCAGTCCCTTTGCCACAGATGCCATCAGATTAACATTTTCAGGGGTGGCAAATTCTGCCGCACAAATAAAATCGCCCTCATTATCACGGTCCGGATCATCGGTGACCAGAATGACCTTTCCCGCGCGGAGCGCTTCGAGCGCTTCCTCGATCGTATTAAATCCCTTTGCCATTTATATATTTCCTCCTTACTATGAAAGTCAGCGATCCAATCTCATAGGAGAGCGAAGCGATCCGTCATGAGATGGATGCTTTAGCTGCCGAGCCCGAAGGGCGAAGGGGATGCGCTACTTTCACTATGGAATGCAGCGAGCAAAGCGAGCGCTCATTCCATGTGTGCGTTAGCTCATGTATGCGTAGTGCCAACGAAGTTGGCACGAAGTTAACTGTGAGTCTAATTCTTTTGCAGCCGGCCTGTCAGAAACCGTACTCCCTCAGAAATTCCATGGTCAGTCCTGATCCGGAGCGTTCTTCCCTCTGCTCTCCGGCCGCTTCCCCGCCCTGATACGGCTGCATCAGCTTTTCAATATATTTTCCGATGATATCATTCTCAAGATTCACAATATCGCCGGCCTTTTTCGCAAGCAGCGTGGTCTCGGCGCCGGTATGCGGTATAATGGACACCTTGAAAAGGCTGTTGTCCACATATGCCACCGTCAGGCTGATTCCATCAATGCAAATCGATCCTTTCTCCACAATCAGATGCAGAATACCGGAAGAAGCCTCTATTGATACCCACACCGCGTTGCCTTCCTGCTTCATTGAACGGATCGTGCCGGTCCCGTCGACATGACCGCTGACGATATGGCCGCCGAACCTGCCGCCGGCTGCCATGGCCCGCTCGAGATTCACCTCCGCTCCCAGTGAAAGAGAGCCGAGATTTGTCCTTCGCAGGGTCTCCGGCATCACATCGGCGGTAAATCCGTCCGGCCGCAGGGCCGTAACCGTCAGGCAGACGCCGTTTACCGCAATGCTGTCCCCGATCCTTGTCCCTTCCAGCACCTTCTTCGCCCGTATCTCAATGGAACCTGAGCTCTGTCCGCTGATAACCTTCTGTATTTTTCCTTTTTCTTCTACAATTCCGGTAAACATCTTTATTCTCCACAAAGTCTGCTTTCCGCCCGGCGGCACTTGCCGGACAGCCCTTTTAAGTCATCTGTCAGATCCTGATCCCGACGATCCTTCTTTTTGCTTCATAGCGGATCATAACGTCATCTCCGAACAGCCTGACAAAGGGCTCCGAAAGCTGAAGCGCTTCATCCACCTCATCGATCCCGGCTCCGCTTACCGGCGTATATCTGCCGGTGCCGCCGAAAATCTTTGCACCGAGAAAGCTGTAGATCCTGTTTACTTTTCCGGCTTTCACAAAGGATGCATTGACTTTGCCGCCGCCCTCCACCAGGATCCCGTCGATCCCGCGTTTTCCGAGTTCACACACGGCAGCCTCAATGGAAATGCTTCCGGCCTCATTCAATGCGGCATAAATCAGCTCTGCGCCTGCCGCCTTTAAGCGTTCCGCCTTTTTTCTATCTGCATCAGGACCGCAGATGATCCAGAGCGGAACCTCTCCTGCGCTTTTTACGAGCCTGCTTTCCTCAGGGATGCTTAAGTTGCTGTCCAGAATGATCCTGACGGGATTTCTGCCGCCTTCCAGCCTGCAGGTCAGCATCGGATCATCCGCCAGCACCGTGCCGATCCCCGCAAGGATGCCGGTATAGTAATTACGCAGCTCATGCACATATTTTCTGGCAGACTCACCTGTGATCCACTGGGATTTTCCAGTATCCGTCGCGATCCTCCCGTCTGCCGTCATTGCATATTTCAGTGCAATATACGGTTCCCCGGTACTGATGTAGTGGAAGAAGACGGGATTCAGGTCATCGCATTCCTCCTGCAGGAAGCCTTCGATGACCTCGATGCCGGCGTCTCTCAGCATCTTTACGCCTTTCCCCGCCACCTTCGGATTCGGATCCGCAGAACCGACAAAGACGCGGCGGATCTTATGCTCTGTCACGGCGAGCGTGCAGGGCGGCTGCTTTCCATAATGGCAGCAGGGCTCCAGCGTCACATACATGTCCGCCCCTTCGGCATTTTCCGAACAGTGCAGAAAGGCATTGCGCTCCGCATGAAGGGAACCGTACTGCTCATGATATCCTTCCCCGATCACGCGGCCGTCCTTAACGATCACCGCGCCTACCATCGGATTCGGATTGGTATGTCCCGCGCCTTTCTTTGCAAGCTCTATGGCCCGCAGCATATATTCTCTGTCTGTCATTATCTTTTCCCTTGAGGTTTATTTAAAACTGCCTGTCAGCCTGTATAGGATAGCCCGCCCAGACTGTCAGATCGTTCAGGATAGTCCGCCCGGCCTGCCAGCAGGCTGTTTAAGACCGCCCGTCTGCCCATAACAAAACCCCGCAGATACAATATCTGCGGGGCGAATAATCAATATGCTCCACCAATGCGGATCTTTCCCTGCTCCGCCCTTTCATGTACAGAAAGATTGCGTATGCAAAGAACCATCCCGCAAAAGGATCGCTCTTTTCTTCTCTCATCCAGACTATACTGTCGGTACCGGAATCTCACCGGTTCCTGCGTCGGGCCTTATATCCTTCCGGACCGGCCTTCGGCTCGCGGACTGTACCGCCGGTGGGGAATCACACCCCGCCCCGAAGAAATATATTTGAATGTGAATTTATAATAGTATCCCTGCCGGGATTTTGCAAGCTGTTTCTGGTCCGCAATGCATTGCTGTTATTCAGCAGGCCGTATATCGGCCTGTTGTTTGAGCACTTGGAGGCGCGGCTTTTTTCATTTCCGTATTCAGAAAAAGCCGTGCCGGAAGCGCAGTCAGGCAGATATGCGGCCGACAGGTTATTAGCACTGTGCTGAGCCGCAGCATATTGCATTACTGCTCTGTGGTTTCCTCTGCTGCCTCTTTGCCGCCTTTCGAAATCATCTGCATCAGCAGCAGAACGATGACCGTAAAGACAATGCTGACCGGAAGCGCGATAAACCAGTTTCTCACAAATCCTGTGAAGATATAGCAGAACAGGGATACCGCAGCGATCGTCATCGCATACGGAAGCTGTGTGGAAACGTGGAGGATGTGGTCGCATTCCGCACCTGCGGAAGCCATGATCGTCGTATCGGAAATCGGTGAGCAGTGGTCGCCGCAGACAGCGCCTGCCATACATGCGGAGATGGAAATGATCATAAGCTCATTGGAAAGATCACCGCCGAAAACATTTACCACGATCGGGATCAATACGCCGAAGGTGCCCCAGGAGGTGCCTGTCGCAATTGCAAGGAAGCATCCGATCACAAATACCAGCGCCTGGATAAAGCTCATAATGGTGCCGTTGTCCGCAACCGCAGCAACGATGCCCGCAACGTAATCTCTTGCGCCGAGGGAATCTGTCATAGCCTTCAGGCTCCATGCAAAGGTCAGGATCAGGATCGCCGGGACCATGCTCTTAAAGCCTTCCGGAATGGCATTCATGCACTCCTTGAAATCAAGCACGCGCGTAATGAGATAGAACAGGATCGTAATGATCAGAGCCGCGATGGAACCGAAGGAAAGTCCGATGGAAGCATCCGCATTGGAGAATGCATCGATAAAGGTCTCTCCGTTGAAGAAGCCGCCCGAATAGATCAGACCGATCACGCAGCTTGCGATCAGGACCACGATTGGAAAAACCAGATGGATGACCTTGCCCTTCGGGCTGACCGGCGGATTCGGCTGATCTTCGGCGCCGGTCAGGGAAGCCTCCGGCTTCGGATCCGGCTCAACATAATTCATATTGTTTTCTTCTTCAGCCTTCTTCATCGGGCCGTACTCAAAATTCCTTGCTGTCAGTACGAGCATCATGACGATGGTAAGCAGCGCGTAGAAATTGTAGGGAATGGCGCGGATAAACAGCTCAAGACCGTTTGCGCCCTCAACAAATCCGGATACTGCAGCAGCCCAGGAGGAGACCGGGGCAATAATGCAGATCGGCGCTGCGGTCGCATCGATCAGATATGCAAGCTTTGCCCTGCTGATCCCGTGCTTGTCTGTCAGCGGACGCATAACAGAACCGACTGTAAGGCAGTTGAAATAGTCATCGATGAAGATCAGGCATCCGAGAACGATCGTAGCCAGTGAAGCGCCTGCCTTTGTCTTAATGTGTTCCTGGGACCAGCGGCCGAATGCCGCGGATCCGCCCGCGCGGTTCATCAGCATGACCATAGCTCCGAGGACGACCAGGAATACCAGAATACCTACATTATAGGGGTCTGAAACCGAGCCGATGATGCCATCCACGATTACATGCTCCATCGTTCCTGTCAGGCTGAACCCGGAATACAGCAGTCCGCCGAATACGATGCCGATAAACAAAGAGGAATAAACCTCTTTGGTGATCAGTGCCAATGCAATTGCCACGACGGGAGGCACCAGTGACCAAAAGGTATTAACAAACATAAAACCCTCCTAAAACGGAAAGAATCCGGAGATTCACCGAACCAGTTCCGAAAACAAAAATGATACCCTTCAGCAGACTTATGGCTTAAGCTCGGCAGACATCACTGCCGGCTGCCTTTAAGTCTGAAAATCCAGGTATCATAATATACAGTTTTATTCAATTATGTCAAGATTCGGATTCTCTACCGCGCGGGCTTCAACTCGAATTTATATCCGATGCCCCAGACCGTGGCAATGCCCCAGTAAGCATTTTCCGGTAGCTTTTCACGCAGGCGCTTGATATGTACGTCGACGGTTCTGGTATCGCCGATGTATTCGTAGCCCCAGATATGGTCAAGCAGCTGTTCCCTCGTAAATACCTGATTGGGCGAAGAGGCAAGGAAATACAGCAGCTCGATCTCCTTCGGCGGCATGTCCACGATCCTGCTGTTATAGACTACGGAATAATTGGAAAGATTTACGGAAAGTCCGATATACTCGACCTTGTTTTCCGTTTTCTCCTGCGGTTCTTCTTTTTTGTCGCGTTTCGTGGTGCGCCTCAGTACGGCCTTTACTCTCGCCACAAGCTCCTTGGAATCAAAGGGCTTGATCATATAGTCGTCGGCACCGAGCTCCAGACCGAGCACCTTGTCAAATACCTCTCCCTTTGCGGAAAGCATCATGATCGGCACATCCGACTCCGTCCTGATCTGCCTGCAGATCTGATAGCCGTCGATTCCCGGCAGCATCAGGTCCAGCAGGATCATATCCGGCTTATATACCGGAAATTCCTTCAATGCGGCTTCCCCGTCGTATAAGATCCTCGTATCGTAACATTCCTTCTCAAGATAAAGGCTGATCAGCTCTGCGATGGAAGCATCGTCATCCACGATCATTATTTTCTGTTTCTCAGCCATCTTTGTCACCCCATTCGTCGCTTTTATCCTCCCCGGCGCGGCTCCCGATACATTTTCCGGTCCGCTTCCCCGGCAGGGCTTCCGATCCGCCCCTATCTGAAGCTGACGATCGTCACGCCCGTATCTCCCTCGCCGAATACGCCGAGCCGGAAGGATTTGACATATTTTAATTTTCTCAGTCTCTGGTGCACCATATTTTTCAGTGCGCCCGTGCCCCTGCCGTGAACGACACGGACACTTTCAAGCCCTGCCAGATAAGCATCGTCAAGATATTTCTCCAGCTCCGGAAGCGCTTCATCCGTCGTCATGCCGATCAGGTTCACCTCGGGCCTGACGGTCAGCGCCTTTGCGCCGAAGCTCTTTGTGACGCCGCCTGCCGCAGCCTTCTTTGCTCCGCCGGATTTTCCGTTCCCGCCCGAAGCCTTACCGTCAGCTCCGGATCCGCCTGTCAGCTCGATATCCTTCACTCTGACCTTGGAATTCATAAATCCGATCTGGACATTGAGATTACCGTCCCTGTCCGGGAGCGAAGTGACCGTTCCCACGACGCCTCCCATGCTCATGATCCGGACCTCGTCGCCGGTCTGTATCTTCTTGGGAGATACCGGTTTTGCAGGTCCCTTGACCACAATGCCGCTGCCCTTCGAGGCCTCCTTCAGATTCTGGCGGATCTTTTCTCTTTCCGCCTCGGCTGAGCGCTGATCGCTTTCCGCGCCGTAGCGGCTGATGTTCCGGATCGCCTCGTCTGCAGTCTCTTTTGCGTCGCGCAGGATCCTCTGTGCCTCATCACGGGCCTCCTGTAATAGTTTATCACGTCCCGCCTCAAGGCGCTCTTCCTTTTTCCTTAGACGTTCCTTAAGAATTTCTGCCTCTTTGCGGAATGCCTCCGCTTCCTCCATGGAACGTTCCGCCCTCGAACGGTCGTCATTCAGCTTGGTAATGATGTCCTCGAAGTTTTCATTTTCCGCCGCGATCCGCTTTCTGGCGTCCTCGATAATGTAATCCGGCAGTCCCAG
The DNA here is from genome assembly GCA_017460845.1 of Lachnospiraceae bacterium. Taxonomy (GTDB): domain Bacteria; phylum Bacillota; class Clostridia; order Lachnospirales; family Lachnospiraceae; genus Avilachnospira. The sequence continues at coordinate 47 of JAFUAE010000136.1, read as the reverse complement.
CCTTGACGAAATTGCAAACGCATTGGACTTTCCCGGAATGCCGATCA
>JAFUAE010000135.1 GCA_017460845.1 Lachnospiraceae bacterium | reverse complement strand
AGCAAAAGGGCCGGCAACAAGAAGCATCTTCAGGCCCTGATGGGATTGAGCCAGAATCCGGATATCCCGGTGATCGGCATTGTATCAAGACTGGTCGGACATAAGGGATTCGATCTTGTCTGCGATGCATTTCAGGATATTATGAATCTCGGAGTTCAGCTGGCAGTCATCGGGCAGGGTGAGACCCGGTATGAGAATTTCTTCAGCTGGGCGGCACAGCAGTACCCGGGCAGCGTCGGATACCGTCACGGCTACACCGAGGAGGCTGCGCACGCAGTGTACGGAGGTTCTGATCTTTATCTGATGCCGTCAAAGTCCGAGACCTGCGGCGTTTCCCAGATGATTGCAATGCGCTACGGCGCAGTTCCGATCGTCAGGGAGACCGGAGGACTGAAGGACACTGTTACCGCGTATGAAGCTCTGCGGGATATAGGCACAGGCTTTGTGTTCCGTGCATATGCAGCCGGGGATATGGTCTTTGTGATCGATCAGGCCGTCTCTCTGTTTAAGAATAACAGGACTGCCTTTACGAGGATCCAGAAGCGCTGCATGGAGCAGGATTTCAGCTGGCAGGCCAGCGCACTGAAATATATGGATATTTACAGGTCTGTCTGTGACTGATCCTTGGGCAGAAGGATCCGGTATTTCATTCTCTTGTAATGAACGGCTGCCGGCCGGCAGCTATTAATATATAGATAGGGGAAAGATGTTATGACAATTACAAACACACGGGATATGGAGAGGGCTTTAGTAGATAAGCTTATGATCCATTTCGGAAAGCCCGCGGAGGCTGCCAGCAATACGGAGATGGTCAAGGCCTGCGCTTTGGTGATCCGTGACCAGATGGCGATCCGTGAAGTTGAGACCAAGATCAAAACGATGAAGGAGCAGAAAAAGCAGGTGCATTATCTGTCTCTGGAGTTTCTGATCGGCAGAAGCCTGATGAAAAACGCATTCAATCTCGGCGTTCTGCAGCAGCTTAAGGAAGCGCTTGAGAATCTCGGCTTTAATGCTTCGGATATTTTTGAGACAGAACCCGATGCAGCGCTCGGAAACGGCGGTCTTGGCCGCCTTGCCGCCTGTTATCTGGAATCCATGACAACTCTGGAGATTCCGGCGACAGGGTATTCGATCTGCTATGAACTGGGTATTTTCAAGCAGAAGATTATCGACGGACAGCAGGTCGAGCTTCCGGATAACTGGAGATCGATCGGCGACGCATGGCTGCTCCCGAAGCCGGAAGAGTCGGAACAGGTACAGTTTGAGGGCGAGGTCCATCAGTACTGGGAGAACGGCAAGGCACGCATCGTGCTGGAGAACGCAACAAAAATCACGGCTGTTCCCTGCGATATGATCATCGCGGGCTATGATACACGTCACACGAATGTTCTGCGTCTCTGGGATGCGAAATCATCCAAACCGGTCGACATGTCATTCTATTCAAGAGGCGAGTATGTCAAGGCGGTCGAGGAACAGGCAATGGCGGAGAGTATTGCCAAGGTGCTTTATCCGGAGGATAAGCATTATGAAGGAAAGTCCCTGCGCATGAAGCAGCAGTATTTCTTCGTATCCGCGACTGTTCAGAGTATCGTGCGCAAGCATCTTCGGACCTACGGGACGCTGAAAAACTTCCACGAGAAAAATGCGATCCAGATCAATGATACCCATCCGACACTGGTTATTCCGGAGCTGATGCGTCTGTTCATGGATGAGCACGGCATGGAATGGGACGAGGCATGGGACATCACGACAAAATCCGTCGCCTATACCAATCATACGGTTATGTGGGAGGCGCTGGAGCGCTGGCCGCAGACTCTGATTTCCAGCCTTCTTCCGCGTATCTGGCAGATTATTACTGAGATTGCGAGAAGGTGGCAGGAGCAGTGCCAGAATTATTATCATGATGAGGCAAAGGTGCGTGAGCTGGCTATTATCTGGGACGGCGAGGTGCGCATGGCGAACCTGTGCGTGGCCGGCGGTATGGCAGTCAACGGCGTCAGCGGCCTGCATTCCGATATCCTGAAGCATGATGTCTTTAAGTATTTCTATCAGATGAACCCGGAAAAATTCCAGAACGTGACCAATGGTATCGACCATCGCCGCTGGCTGGCCGAGATCAATCCGGGCCTTGCGGATCTGATTAAGGAAAAGGTCGGAAACAATAAATATCTGACCAAATATCATGAACTCAAGAAGCTTGATAAATTCAAAAATGACAAGGATGTCCTTGACAGGCTGGAAAAGATCAAGCTGGAGAATAAAAAGAACTTTGCCGAGTATATGTATAAGGAGCAGGGACTCATTCTGGATCCTAATTCCATCTTTGATGTACAGGCGAAGAGACTCCATGAATATAAGCGCCAGCTTCTGAACGTCATGCATATCATCTATATTTATCAGAGACTGCATGATGATCATGATTTCCTGAAGACACCGGAGACTTTCCTGTTCGGCGCAAAGGCCGCTCCCGGATATGATGTGGCAAAGCGCATCATCCGCCTGATCAACTCCCTTGCGGAGGCGATCGATAATGATCCGGTATGCAAGGGCAGACTGAAGGTCGCATTCATGGAAAACTACAGAGTATCTCTTGCAGAGCACCTGATGCCGGCAGCAGAGGTTTCCGAGCAGATCTCGACGGCGGGCAAGGAAGCCAGCGGTACCGGAAACATGAAGTTTATGATCAACGGAGCGCTTACGATCGGTACCCTTGACGGAGCCAATGTAGAGATGCACGATGTGCTTGGCGACGAGAATATGTTCCTGTTCGGCCTGCACGCGGATGAAGTGGTCGCGATGAAGCGGAACGGATATAATCCGCAGAGATATTATTCACAGGATGACCGCATCAGAGCGGTACTGGACAATATTCGCAGAGGATTCGGCGACGGCGAGCGTTATGAGGATATTTACAACAGGCTGCTGATGGGTGTCGGCGGAAGCAGCGCCGATGATTTTATGCTGCTTGCCGATTTTGACAGCTATACAGAGGCTCACAGGCAAATGGCCGAGACTTATCTGGACCGCAGAAAATGGAACGAGATGAGTCTGCATAACATTGCCCGTGCAGATATTTTTGCGGCAGACCGCGCAATTGCGCAGTATGCAGACAATATCTGGCATGTAGATCACAAGTAAACGGTTATTCCAGTTGTCAAAAATGTGAATTTGGATGGAAGCATATTTTAACAGCAGAGATCTTGCATTCCGCAGTCCCTTCGGGGCGGTCACCGCGGGGCAGGAGATCTCTATGAAAATCGATATATGGAACGGCGCTCTGCGGGAGGCTGTCCTGCGCCTCTGGATCGAATCCGCAGGTGAAACGCGCATTCCCATGCAAATTGAAGAAAGAAACGGAGGGTATACCGCCAGGGTGCGGTATACCCCTGTTGAAACGGGTCTTGTCTGGTATCGGTTTGAACTGACCGATTTTGAAGGCAGGGTCTTCTATTACGGAGCCTCTGAAGGGAAAAAGGGAGGCGCCGGCACAGTCTATACGGACGAATATCAATGTCCGTCCTATCAGATCACCGTTTTCCGGGAGCGGAAGGTTCCTTCCTGGTATAAAAACGGAATTGTTTATCAGATCTTTCCGGACCGCTTTGCAAGAGAGAAAGGCGTATCGGACAGGGAACTCCGCAGACATTTGATCGGACACGAAAACGGCCCGGCAAGAAAAATCGTTTCCTGGGACAGGGAGCCCGGTTATGACAGAAACCGTGATGGAAGCATCAAGTACTGGGACTTCTATGGCGGCAGCCTGCGCGGAATTATCGAAAAACTGCCCTATCTGAAGGATCTAGGCATCACTGTTCTTTATCTCAACCCGATTTTTGAGGCTGCGAGCAATCACCGGTATGATACGGGTGATTATAACAGCATTGATCCGCTGCTCGGAAATGAAGAGACATTTGCCGAGCTGTGCTCCGAGGCGGAAAAATACGGTATTTCCATTATTCTGGACGGCGTGTTCAACCATACCGGCTGCGACAGCATTTATTTCAACAAATTCGGCAATTATTTCAGTACGGGAGCTTATCAGAGCACAAAATCCCCGTACAGGAGCTGGTACACCTTTAACCCGAATGTGCCCGACGGGTATGAGAGCTGGTGGGGCGTCAGTGACCTTCCGAATGTAAGGGAAGAGGATCCGGATTACCAGAGCTTTATTTACAAGGGCAGGGAAAGCGTCGTCCGCAAGTGGATGAGGCTGGGCGCCAAAGGCTGGAGACTGGATGTGGCGGATGAACTGCCGGATTACTTTATCGCCGGGATCAAGGAGGCCATGCTGGAAGAAGACCCTGACAACGCCCTTTTAATGGGAGAAGTCTGGGAGGATGCTTCCAACAAAGAGGCTTACGGCGTCAAGCGGAGATATTTCCAGGGCGACGAGCTTGACTGTGTGATGAACTATCCCTTCCGCGACGGTGTATGCAGTTTCCTGACGGGAAAATGCACGGCGGAAGTCTTTTGCGAAACCTTATATTCGCTTCTGGAAAACTATCCGGAGGAAGCCTTTTATTCATGTCTGAATCTGATCGGAAGCCATGACAGGATGCGTATTTTCAGCATTCTGGGAGAGGCTCCGGATCCGGAAAAAATGACGGACGAACAAAAAAAGTCGTATCATCTGAGCGACAGCGCGAGAGGGCTTGCAAAGGGCAGGCTCTGGCTTGCGGCCCTGCTTCAGATGACTATGCCCGGCGTTCCCTGTATTTATTATGGAGATGAAGCAGGCATGGAAGGCTATGCTGATCCGTACAACCGCGGCGCCTATCCCTGGGGCAAAGAGGACAAGGACTGCAGGACCATTTATGACAATGCCATCGGCATTCGCAGGTCGCACAGGATCTTTACGGAGGGCGATTTCGTTCCGTTTGCTTCAGGAGAGGATGTGATCGGCTTTACCAGGAGGCTGGGAAATGAAGCGGTCACTGTCCTGATCAACCGTGCAAGAACGAAAAGCTGCACGGTGAAGATCCCGAAGCTCGGAAGCTTTGCGGCGGACCTGATCGGCGGCCGCAACTACAGCGATGCTGAGGAGACTGTTGAGGTGGAAATCGGCGGACTTGGCTCTGCGATCATTTATTTCTCACCGGAGCAGCGGCTCGGGAAAAAATTCGAAAGCGGCACAGGCGTGCTTTGTCACGTTACAAGTCTTCCGAACGGGGGAAAGCCCGGTGTGATCGGAAAGCCTGTATATCATTTCCTGGATCTTCTGAAGGAGCATGGGGAGAACTACTGGCAGATCCTGCCGCTGAATCCGACAGATGAGGGAGGCAGCCCGTATGCCGGCTCGTCGGCATTTGCAGGAAATCTGGATCTTCTTCCTTACAGCGATGAGGAAATGGAAAAGCAGTATGAGGTCTACCGGATGATTGCCGGAAAGATCCGTCCTGCGGCCGAGTATGCCGAGCATGGGGATGAATATGAGGAATTCCTCCGCAATAATGCCGCATGGATCGACGGATACGCGATGTATTCCGCAATCAAAAAGCGCATGAAGGGCGCCCACTGGAAGGAGTGGGAGCCGAAGTATTCTTCCTATACGGGTATTCTCTGGAAGGATGCAAAGCTTGCGAAGCAGGCGGATAAATACCGCTACAGCCAGTTTATTTTCGAGAAATGCTGGCAGGGCATACGCAGGTATGCCGCATCGCTTGGTATAAAGATCATCGGTGATATGCCGATCTATGTCTCAGAGGATTCCGCGGATGTATGGCAGTATCCGGAGCTGTTTACAATTGAAAGCAGCAGTCCGGACGCAAAGGGCGAAGCCAGCATTGCCGGCGTCCCGCCGGACTATTTTTCCGCAGAGGGACAGCTGTGGGGCAACCCGCTTTACCGCTGGGACCTTATGAAGCAGGACGGCTATTCCTGGTGGATGAAACGCTTTGCGCGTGCATTTGATCTTTATGATATCGTCCGGCTGGACCATTTCCGCGGCTTTGAGGCCTACTGGTCCGTGCCGAAGGGAAAAAAAGCCGTGGACGGGAGCTGGAAGCACGGCCCGGGCAGGGCGCTGTTTGAAAAGGCCTATGAGACTTTCGGACCGCTTCCGGTCATTGCTGAGGATCTCGGATACATTACGCCGGGCGTCCGCTCACTGATCATTACGACCGGCTTCCCGGGAATGGATGTGCTGCAGTTTGCGGATGGAGACCCAACCGTGGAATATCATCCGGCTGCAGACAGGATCGCCTATACGGGCACGCATGATAATGAAACGCTGCTCGGCTGGGTCATGAACCGCTGCGGCGCGGAGCTTAAGGCTGATCCGGCGGATGGAAAACCGGATAAAAAAACCGCTGCCCTGAAAAAAGCAGAGGCGCAGAAAGCAGCGCGGAAGCTGTTCCGGGATATTCTGGAGCGCTTCTATGACTGTGGGGCATTTATCCGGATCGTACCGCTTCAGGATCTGCTGGAACTGGACGACTCAGCCCGCATGAATGTGCCCGGAACAGTCGGAAGCAACTGGAAATGGCAGGCGGAGGAGCCGCTGGAATGGGATAACAGGAAGTCATAAAGCTATGGATACTGGAAAAGTATTGTATGCGGCAGCCGATATCGGCGGGACGAGCATCAAGCTGGGCCTGTCCGATGTGTCCGGCAGACTGCTGGACAAATGGGAGATCAGAACAGATACATCGGACGGGGGACGGAATATCCTCCCCGATATTTGCCGCAGTCTGAGCGGCAGAACCGGGGGATCCCTGCTGGGCGGCGTCGGGATGGGCATTCCCGGGCCCGTCAGCGAAGACGGAGTCGCTGCATCCTGTGTAAATCTCGGCTGGAAGGAGCCTACAGATCTTCCGGCAGCGGTGCGTGAACTGCTTCCAGGGGTTCCGGTTCTGTGTTTCGGGAATGATGCGACCTCCGCTGCCGCCGGCGAGCTCTGGATGGGCGCGGGAAAACAATATGATTCCGCTTATCTGATCACACTCGGCACAGGCGTCGGAGGCGGTTATGCCGAACGGGGAAATGTCATCTGCGGCGCACACGGAGCTGCCGGAGAAATCGGACACATTCCGCTCAATATAGAGGAGTCGGTTCCCTGCAGCTGCGGAAGAATAGGCTGCCTCGAACAGTACGCCTCGGCAAACGGTATGGTCAGGCTTGCCCTAAATCTGCTGGAGATCCGCTCCGGCAGGAGAACGGAGAACTCGCTCCATATTGAAAGGCTTCTCAGGATCAGCATCCCCGAGGGCCCGACCGGTCTGGACAGCATGGAGGTCTTCAGTGCAAAGGATATCTGCGATCTTGCCCGGGAGGGAGATCCGTTCTGTCTCTATGTAACTGAGATACTCGGTGAATGTCTCGGACTCGCAATGAGTTATATATCCTGTACGATCGATCCCGAAGTATTTCTGATCGGCGGGGGCTTAAGCCGGGCCGGCAGCATCCTTCTGGATGCAATCAGAAAAGGATATGCAAAGTATGCGATCCCCGTATGCCGGCATACGGCTGTGACGGGGGCAGCCCTTGGCAATGATGCGGGGATTTACGGATGTATCCGCATGGTGCTTGACGCCGTGCAGTAATGTTGCTGCATAGCCGGTCGGACGCCGGGTGCCCTGTCTGAAGGGCAGCAAGGAAACTGGAACGCGCATGAACGAGCAGGAGCTTCTGAAAAACAAAATACTGGATGCAGATAAAACCGCATACGAAAGAAACATTCTGAAAGTATGCGGTTTTCTTTCGCTTGACGAGCAAAGCGTCTATCATGGGCTGCGGAAGGAATTTCTGACGAAGGAACATTTTTTAAGCGGCGGACATGAAGAGGCGGAGCGTGTCATGGCCTTTTTTCTTCCGGATTACCTGGACAGGGAAAGCACTGTCAGGGAAAAGATCTCGGCTGTCTCCGTCGTGCCTGCAAACAGGCGCTTTGCGGAGGAACTGACGCACAGGGATTATCTGGGCGCATTAATGAACCTCGGCATTGAGAGAGAATGCATCGGGGACATCCTTGCGGATAATGAACGCTGCGTGATCCTGGTTCAGTCCGGTATCGCGGGCTTTGTTGCCGACAGCCTGACGAGGATCAGGCATACAAACGTCGAGTGCGCGGTGGAAGAGGGCGGTATCCCGGATATCAGACCACGGTTTGAAGAGCTGAAGGTCAATATCGCATCTGAACGGGTGGATGCCGTAACGGCGGCTGTTTTCAGGGTCTCCAGGCAGAAAGCATCGGAGCTGGTCGCTTCGGAGCGGATTTTTATCAACGGGCAGACCGTGGTATCCGCCGGGCGGACATTAAAGGAAGGGGACCGGGTATCGGTACGCGGAGCCGGCAAGTATATCTATGACGGCATCAGCGGCAGCTCGAGAAAGGGCCGCCTGTTTGCGGATATCAGGAGATTCGTATAAGGAAAGGAGAACGCACCGGGATGGGAAATGTTGCAGAGGAAAAAAAACAGGCCAGAAAGTATCTGAAAGAAATTACGAAGTCCATGGAGGCCGACTATAAGGCTGCGGCTTCGGCAAAGATCGCCGCGAAATGCATTTCCAGCGAAGAATATAAAAATGCGGAAAATATGTTTATTTTTCTTTCCATGGAAGGGGAGCCGGATACGGAGCCTGTCGTGCGGCAGGCGCTTGCAGACGGGAAAAAAGTCTATGTTCCGCGCTGCCTTGGACACGGTATTATGGAGGCGGTCAGACTCCGTTCTTATGACGAGGTGGAAACGGTGCCTCCCTACGGCATCCGGGAGCCGGGAAAGGAACTGCAGCCGACAGACCCGGCGATGTTTGACGGGGAAGATACGGTGGCATTTGTGCCCTGTATCGGAGGAACGGCGGATGGCAGACGGATCGGACACGGAGCCGGTTATTATGACCGTTTCCTCGAGGGACGTAAGATGAAAAGGCTGATGCTTGTGTACGGACGCCAGCTCCTTGAGGATGTGCCCTGTGATGAGCATGATCTTCCGATGGACCGGGTGATCTCAGAACTTTAATTTTTGTCCAAAAGAAATACTTTTATAAAGTAGCAATCTTGAGTATTTTATGCTATTTTAGTAATGTTAAATAAAAAACAAACTGCGGTAATATGCGCATTTTGTTTTTTACGAAGAAATTGTTATGTGAAAAGGGGTATATTGTATGAATGTTACGATGATGGGTGCAGGCGCTATGGGCGGCATGGTCGGTGCAAGACTTGCTGCGGCCGGCAACAATGTATGGCTTGTGGATACATGGCCGGAGCATGTGCAGAAGATGCAGACCGAGGGCCTGATCCTGGATACCAGAGAAGGCAGACAGGTTCTGAAGGTCAATGCAACGACACGTGTGCAGGATGTCTATGACAAAGACGGATACATGGATCTGGTGATTATTTTCGTCAACACCAACTTTACGGACCAGATCACCCGCGACGCACTGGCTGTCATCGGACCGGATACCTATGTACTTACTGTACAGAACGGTGTGGGTAATGCTGATATCATTGCAAAGTACGTTCCGAAGAACCGCATCATCATGGGAACGACCCTTGCGGCAGGCGTTGTTGAGGGACCCGGACATGTCAGAGATTCCGGCACGAACACCTTTACACAGATCATGCCGATGGAAGGACCGGTCACTCCGGCAGTAGAAAAGATCTGCGCTACCTTAAGCGAAGCCGGACTTCAGACAGAGGCTACGCCGGAAGCTGAGACAGCGATCTGGAAAAAGCTCTGCGTTAACTGCTGCACCTGCGGAGTGGGCATGATCACCCGCCTTACCTGCGGACAGGTCTGCGAGGAGCCGGACGGAGCGGCTCTGGTCAGGGAAATCATCAAAGAGGTCTGCGCCGTTGCAAATGCAAAGGGGCTGAAGATCGATTATGAGACTGAGCTCAACCACTTCTTTGAGGTATATACCCCGAGCACACATTACTCATCCATGAACCAGAATGCGAAGAAGCATATGAAGACCGAAGTCGAGACGATCACCGGCGCAGTGGTACGCGAGGGCGTACGTCTGGGCATTCCGGTACCGTATAACACAGTTATTTATCACCTGATCCGCATGATCCAGGATCATTATGAGGATCAGCAGTACTGATTTCTATCAATCACGAAAGATCAGATATTTTTATTATATACTAGGGGGTTATTATGGCACATTTCAGAAGCGCAGACCTTATGCAGCTCTCCTATAAGGGTTATTTTAAGGCTATGGGCTATTCCGATGACGAGCTTTCCGATAAGAAGCCGAGGATCGGTATTGCGAATTCCTGGAACCAGCTTGTTCCGGGACACTACAACCTCAACCAGGTTGCAGAATATGTAAAGAGAGGTATTTATGAGGCTGGCGGTACAGCATGCGAGTTTGGCGTAATGGCATGCTGCGATGGTATTGCACAGGGACATATCGGTATGAGCTATATCCTTCCGTCCCGTGAGATCATCTGTGATTCCGTAGAGCTTATGGTTCAGGCGCATCAGCTGGATGCAGTCGTTCTGCTTGCATCCTGCGACAAGATCGTTCCGGGTATGATCATGGCAGCTGCAAGGCTGAATGTACCGGCGATCCTGATCAATGGCGGCCCGATGCTCAGCGGTATCGATTTCGATGGCAGAAAGTCCGACGGAACAGCTCCGGATGAGGCTATGGGCATGCTTTCCGCAGGAAAGATCACCCAGGAAGAGCTGGATACACTTGTTGACGCCTGCTGCCCGGGATGCGGATCCTGCTCCTTCTTCGGCACTGCAAATACCATGGGCTGTGCGATCGAGGCACTCGGCATGTCACTGTCAGGCAGCGCAGTCGTTCCGGCTGTTTATGCAGACAGACTCAGATATGCATTTAAGACAGGACAGAAGATCGTAGAGCTGACCAACAAGGATATCCGCCCGAGAGACATCATCACAAAGGCTTCCATCCGCAACTCTATCATCGCGACAATGTCTGTATGCGGTTCCACAAATGCATGTCTGCATCTTCCGGCTATCGCTATGGAAGCAGGCATCAGGGACTGGGATGTTATTGATGAGTTCGATAAGCTGAACAAGATCACGCCGCAGCTGGCACGTATTTATCCGGCTTCCGATTTCTCACTGGAAGACTTCTACAAGGCAGGCGGAATGCAGAGAGTTATGAAGAACCTCGGCGATCTGCTTGATCTCAGCGTCATGACTGTTGATGCACAGACCATGGGCGAGAACCTGGCAAAGGCTAAATTCATCTATCCGGAGAATCCGGATCTGATCAAGACCAGAGAGAATCCGTTTGCACCGACAGGCGGAATTGCAGTCCTCAGAGGTAACATTGCTCCGGATACCGGTATCACAAAGCCGGGCGCATATGATCCGTGCATGTATGATTTCACAGGAAAGGCTATCTGCTTCGACTGCGAGGAGGATGCTGAGGAAGCGATCCTGAAGGGCGATGTCAAGCCGGGCCATGTTGTGGTCGTCAGATATGAAGGACCTAAGGGCGGACCGGGAATGAGAGAGATGTACAAGGCTATGAAGTATCTCTATGGACAGGGCCTGAACAAGTGCACCGCACTGATCACGGACGGACGTTTCTCCGGTACCAACAACGGCTGCTTCGTAGGCCATATTTCCCCGGAAGCTGCTGACGGCGGTCCGCTGGCACTCCTGAAGGACGGCGATACGATCCATCTGGATGTTATGAACGGTATTCTGGAGGCTGTTGATGTAACTCCGGAAGAGTTTGCTGAGAGAAGAAAGAGCTGGAAGAGACCGAAGAAGGATATTCCGAACGGTTATCTCAGACTTTACTCCAAGGTCGCTTCTTCCGCGGCAAAGGGCGCAGTTATCGACGAGGAGCAGGTTTACTCCAAAGTAGAAGACTGATTGTTTCTGAAAAGATTCCCATAACAGGGGCTGACATTTGTCAGCCCCTATTGTTTTATTGAAAAACCAAAGGTATAATAAAAAAGACTTTTCTTTTTGAAATCAATAATGCAGCACGTTAAAGAGGTAGAGTCATGTCAGCATTGAAGAAAATCCTTGTCACGATCGCGGTGATGACAGCCGCATTGCTCAGTATTTGTTCTGCTGCGTATGCAGACGGTCCGGGTGTGATCATTGCCTATGAATCCACCGGATACGGTCCGGGCGGAGGCTGGAAAGTACAGGAGGACGGCACCTGGAAATACCAGAAGGCCGGAACGTATGTAGCAAACGCCTGGGAACAGGTTAACGGACTGTGGTACTGGTTTGATGCAAACGGCGTTATGAAGACAGGCTGGATCGCACTTGAGGACGGCCAGTACTATCTGACGGAGTCTGAATCTTACGGACATCCGGTTGGCTCTCTGTGGGTAAATGAAGTCACGCCGGACGGCTGCACAGTAGACGAGAACGGCCGCATGATCAAAAATCCGAATACGCCTACAGGAGGCGTTGAAAGAGCAAATCCATACGGCAACCACACCTGCGTGGAGGTCGTGCTTTCCGAGCAGACGATTTATGTATATCAGGGACCGACACTGGTGCTGGTCTCCCCGTGTGTGACGGGCAGCGTCAATGGAGGACATGCGACGCCTGCAGGCAATTACCATATCTATTCCAAGGAACGTAACCGCACCCTCCGCGGAACCAACAACAACGGTACAAAGTATGCCAGCTTTGTTAATTTCTGGATGCCCTTCAATGGCGGGATCGGACTGCACGATGCCAACTGGAGGAGCAGCTTCGGCGGAGACATTTACGTTTCGGGAGGATCCCACGGCTGCGTCAATATGCCGTACAGCAAGGCAGAATATCTCTACAGCATTGCGTATGTCGGCATGCCGGTGCATGTGCATAATTAAAGACCGGGCAGTGAAAATGATAAAGGAGGGGAGCGGTGGAACTCACAGCTCCTCTTTTCATTTTAAGAACCGGTGTGAAACAGATACTTTTTTATAGTTTACGGATAGATGGAACATCTTAACGAGTTTAAAAACCTGATCAATCTTCAGCTGATGATGTTTTTGCTGATGGGGACCGGCGCTTTTCTGCGCAGGATCGATCTCATCACAAAGGAAGGTACAAAAATGCTGACGGATCTGGTGATCGGCCTGATCCTTCCCTGCAGCATTGTCAGCGCCTTTTGCATTGAATTCAACAGGGAGATCCTGAACGCAGGCCTGACGACACTGCTGATTTCCTGCGGGATCCAGTTGCTCTGTATTCTGATCGCCGCATTCGCTTACTTGAAAGTACCGAGAAAACAGAGAATGATCATGCAGTATGGAACGGTCTGTCCGAATTCGGGGATCCTTGGGAACCCGCTCGCGGCCGGTATTTACGGGCCGATGGGAATGCTGTATGCCTCTCTTTTCTCCATTCCGCAGAGAATCGTTATGTGGTCTGTCGGTGTCACCTATTTCACGGAGTCCTCGACCAAAAAAGAATTGCTTAAAAGGGTCCTGACGCATCCCTGCGTGATCGCCTGTTTTCTGGGTTTGTTCCTGATGATCACCGGGATCAGGTTTCCGGTTTTTGTCATGAAAACGATCGATTCGGTCGGAGACTGCCTGATGGCCGTGTCCATGCTGTTTATCGGTGCGGTTCTGGCTGAAACAGATGTAAAGAATCTGTTTTCGTCGAATATGCTTCTGTATTCAGCGATCAGGCTGGTCGTGATCCCGCTGCTGACGCTGATCCCCTGCATCCTGCTCAGGCTTGATCCGGTAGCAGCCGGGGTCTGTGTGCTCCTTGCAGCCACTCCGGCAGGCAGCACGACGGCAATGCTGGCCTCTAAATATAATGGTGATGCCGGCTTTGCGACACAATGTGTCTTTGTGACCACCATGCTGTCCATGATCCTGATTCCGGCCTGGTGCCTGATCGTAAATGCAGTTCTCTGAGCCGGGCTCTGCCGTCCGGCAGGAGCAGCAGCCGGGCAGGCTGCAGGAAATGTTTT
>JAFUAE010000134.1 GCA_017460845.1 Lachnospiraceae bacterium | reverse complement strand
ATAGCATTTTTCGAGGATAGACAAACCGAAAGTCATCCGGAATCACAATCTGCACGGTCTGGGCTATCCTGACAATACGGACGGATGAAGCAATACTTCCGAAAATTAACGGCGAAGTCCGTTCCGCACATCAGTTGCGCGGGACGGGCTTTTCTGTTAGAATAAGGCAGATTAAGAGAAAAGAACGCTGTAAGCGCAAAGGAGATAGATCATGAAACTTGGTATCGTCGGACTTCCCAACGTCGGAAAATCCACTTTGTTTAACTCCATTACCAAGGCGGGAGCCGAATCCGCCAACTATCCGTTTTGTACGATCGACCCGAATGTCGGCGTTGTCGCTGTCCCTGACGAGAGACTTGATAAGCTGACAGCTTTATATAATTCCAAGAGCACGGTTCCGGCAGTCATCGAATTTGTCGATATTGCAGGCCTTGTCAAGGGTGCCTCCAAGGGTGAGGGCCTGGGCAACCAGTTCCTTGCAAACATCCGGGAATGCGATGCGATCGTGCATGTCGTCAGATGCTTTGAAGATCCCAATGTGATCCATGTAGAAGGTTCCGTGGATCCGATCCGTGATATTGAGACGATCAATCTGGAGCTGATTTTTGCGGATCTGGAGACATTGGAAAAGAGGATCTCGAGAACTGCGAAGGCGGCAAATAACGATAAAACAGCCAAAAAGGAGCTGGAAGTCCTCAAGCGCATCAAGGCAGCCCTCGAGGACGGAAAAATGGCATCGACCGTCGAGGCGGAGGACGAGGATGAGAAGGCCTTCATGGATTCTCTGTATCTGCTGACGGGAAAACCGGTGATTTTCGCTGCAAATGTTTCCGAGGAGGATCTTGCCGATGACGGAGCATCCAATGACTATGTCAGGAAAGTCCGCGAATATGCCGCCTCTACCGGAAACGGCGTATTTGTGATCTCCGCAAGAATCGAGGAAGAAATCGCAGATCTGGACGACGAAGAAAAGGCGGAATATCTGGAGACGCTTGGAATTAAGGAATCCGGTCTGGATAAGCTGATTACGGCCAGCTATGACCTGCTCGGTCTGATGTCCTTCCTGACTGCCGGTGAAAAGGAGACCAGGGCATGGACGATCAAAAAAGGCACAAAAGCACCTCAGGCAGCAGGCAAGATCCATTCGGACTTCGAAAGAGGGTTTATCCGCGCTGAAGTGATTAATTACCAGGACCTGCTGGACTGCGGTTCTCTCGCGGCAGCAAAGGAAAAGGGCCTTGTCAGGTCGGAAGGAAAGGATTATGTGGTGCAGGACGGCGATACGATCCTGTTCCGCTTCAATGTCTGACCGGCCTTTCGCGCGGCACCCCGAAAGTCCTCGGGAGCCCTGAAACGGCCGCAATACCTGTATCAAAAAGCCACCCGTATGGATGGCTTTTTTTAGTGTGCTGATAAAAAGTATTACTGGTTTTTGTTGTAGCCGCCGATGGTTCCGTCTTCGGTCATCTTGGTCATGAGGATCTCCTCGACCGTCATGCCTTCCCATCTGCCGTGCAGGAATCTGTCCTTTGTCTGCATCCAGAAAATAATGCCGAGCGCGATCCAGATGAAGAGAATGATAAAGGACGGGACACTTAAGAATCCCGGAGAGCCCGGAATAAAGGACAGGATGATAAAGAAAGCGGAAAGTACGGTGCCCAGTGCACTGATGTACATCTGACCTGTCAGACCTTCTTTTTTCGCCATCATGGTTGCGGTCGCGCAGGTATACGTGAAGCCGCATGCTGCTCCGACACAGGTCATATCCACGATCCATACAAGGACGTTGCGGCCGAGCCACGGGCAGACAAGGGAAATGAACATCAGGAAATAGGTCGCCTTGTCCGGCGTTCCGTATTTCGGATGAAGCTCGCCGAAGAAGGACGGAAGCGCATCAGCATAGGACATGGAGAACATCAGGCGGCTTGCTGCCAGATAGAATGCATTCATGCCTGACAGAACCGCGCAGAGCATTGCAACACCAATGAAGAAAAGACCGATATAGCCGATCGAGCCGCGGACCATTTCACCGGTTGCCCAGTCGGGATTGGAGAGCATCATCGGGCCCCAGGGCTGTACGACTGCCGTAATGAAAACGACTGCTGCATAAATGCAGGCACCGACCATGATCGCACCGATCATCAGCCAGATAGCGGCCTTATGTGAGAAGCTGTATTCCTCTGCAGCCTGCGGGATGCAGTCAAATCCCACGAAGCAGTAAGGCGCATAGCAGGCAACGGCGATAATGCAGGCAACAGCGCCTTTTTGTGAAACAGCGCCGTCCTTGATCTCAGCGAACATCGGCTGAAGGTTTCCGAAATCCGGTCTGGTCAGAAGCACGCCGATCAGCGCAAATGCCACGGAGCCTGCAAGCAGGACAGCGACCGTTGTCTGGAACCAGCCGGCGGACTTGACGCCGCGTATATTCATAATACCAAGAACCACAATAAATGCGGAACTCAGAAGGATCTCACCCAGATAGCACTGCCAGCCGGCGATATTCCAGAGCGGTCCGAACTGGAAAATGCCCGGGATCAGATAACGTGTGATCAGGCCTATCGCAGTGGAGTTCAGCGGGATCAGGGACCAATAGCCGAGTACCAGCATCCATCCGCAGGCAAAGGCATGAACCTTGCCGAAGGATGCATCGGCATAGACAAACTCGCCGCCGGAAAGCGGATACTTCTTAATGCAGTAGCCGTAGCTGACGGAGATGATCGACATCACGACACCGCCGAGCAGCAGGCCGATGATCGCGCTCGGACCGGCTTTCGGCAGGAAAGTGGTGCCGGGCATAACAAAGCAGCCCCAGCCGATGATCGCGCCAAGTGCAAGCGCCCAGATATCCATTTTCTTCAGGTCCTTTTTAAAGGCACCTGTCATATGGACCTCATGGTCTTTGTCAATGTTATTAGATGACATATTCGTAACCCCCTTATTTGTTAATGTTTTGTCAGGAATGACAAAATTTTATCAATCAAAATTGTACATCTGCCTTTTTTTGCAAGTCAAACAAAAAACAGACATCACACCATGAAATTCACGCCGAAAATATGTGCACAATGCACAAACGTTGAGTGAATTATGTAGCAAATCAAACAATTGATAATACAAAAAAATAATCAATAAATAATGGAGCGTTACAGCAGGGATCGCCTGCATTTCTCACGATCCGGCAGGTCCCCGGTGCCCCGTTGTCCGGAATGAAGAGCAAGCAGTTTTTAATAATTTATTAATAATTGCGTACCAAATCCCTTGACTTTTGATGAAATTT
>JAFUAE010000133.1 GCA_017460845.1 Lachnospiraceae bacterium | reverse complement strand
GTCATGAAGCCGAAGCACATGAAAAACGAATAGACCGGCAGCATGAGGTTGAGGGCGGTCAGGCCGACCGGGCCTATGCCGCGGCCGATCATCATGGTGTCTGTCAGGACATAGAAGGACGTAAAACAACACCCGCACAGTGACGGGCCGAGATAACGCATATATAGTCTGAAAGGGGATTCCTCCAGCAGAAGATCCCGGGATGCATGATTCATAGCATGTACGATTTATCGCATGAATACATAGTGCCAACGCAGTTGGCAGGGAGTTAACTTTTAATGTCTGTGTGCCTTGCCTATTCTCGTACATGAGGTGCAAAAAGTCAAGCTGCCTGCCTCATCTCACACGGACACCTTCATACAGATCATCCCGGCTGATCCCGTCAATGACCAGGTCTCCTTCTTCAAGGCCGCCGGATACGATCACCTTACTTCCGGTGCTGTAGCTGACGGATATGGGACGGACCGAAGCTCTGCCGCCTTCATTGACATAAACAAAGTACCGGTGATCTTCCTGAAAAACAGCGCTGACGGGAAGCGTCAGGGCATCCGCCTGATAAAGGCAGAAGGAGAGTTCGGCACCGTAGCCGTCGAGACTTCCTGTATCAGAAACCTGCGGGGAGCCGGCAGCGGGATCCAGCTCCGCTTTTACATGGACCCGGTATTCCTCCAGTCCCAAAGCGGACAGATCCTTCTGTGCATAATCATAGACTTCCGTAACGCGGCCGGAAAGCACAGTTTCCGACCCGCGCTGCTTCAGACGTGCCTGCACAGGCGTACCGGGAGCCAGATAAGCAGCAGCGCTCGTCAGAATATCGCATTCCGCGCAGAGCCGTTCTTCGCTGCGGTCGGAAATCGTACAAAGGACGTTGCCTTCGCTCACGGATGAAAGACCTTTTACATCAAGACTCTTAATAATACCGCTTCTGTCTGCGCGGACCTCACAGCGTGCGATCCGGTCCTGGAGCTGTTTCAGCGCAGCTTCTCCGGCATCGATCCGGGCCTTCAGCTGAGCTTCCTCACTTTCGAAAAAACGATCGTCAAGGCTGACCGCGGTGCCGCCGTCCGCATCAGCTTCCTCAGATGCCTCGGCCGCCAGATCTGCAGCCAGCTCAGCATGACGGCGGCTGCTTTCTTCGTATCTGGTCCTTGCTGTTTCAAGGGCCGCAGCAGCAGCCTCGTATGCGGATTTATCCGCTTCATACTGGATTCTGGAAATGTCTCCGGCCGCGTACAGTGCCTGATCGGCATTCCAGACAGTAGCAGCCGCATCAAGCGCGGCCTGGGCACTTTCATACTGCTTGCGGATGGAAGCCAGATATTCGGCAGGGGAAGCAGTCATCACCTCACCGATCCGGGCTGCGTCAAGCTGCGCATGAAGCCCGTCAAGCTCTGCAGCAGTTATATCCCGCTGGTATACATAATCCCCCGGATCAATGACAAACAGGAGATCACCGGCCGAAACCCGCTGGTTTTCCCTGACACAGACCTCTTTGATCTCACCGCCCACGCGTGAGATCTGCGCATAATCCTCGCCCAGGCTCAGGACACCGTTTTCCCTGTACCAGTCTTCGACATGCTCGGCTGTCACCGGCGTGTACCCGGCCTGCACGGCGGAGGATGCATAAACGGCAAATGCTGCCGCACCTGCCAGAACCAGCAGAGCGGCGGGGATCAGGATCCGGGCAGCCCGGGGAGCTTCTTTCCATCTGGTTTTCAGAGTTTTCTTCTTCATAGACATTCTTCTTTCCCGAAGGCGTTCAATGTATCCGGCGGTCCTGAACATCTGCAGGCCGTCAAACTTATCAGCCGTTCCGCTCACTCAGAAGTGACGGCAGGTCGATTTTACGCAGATAGCGGGTCTCGGCGATCCATGCCGCGGCCGTAATTACAAGACAGATGACAAAGGTTTCCGCATACTGCAGCCGGCCGATCGTAATTGTCATCGCGTAGCTTTCTGACACAATGATCGTTTCCAGAAGCCTGCAGATCCCCTTGCTTCCGGGTATCCCGAGAAGTACGCCGCCAAGGTAATAGACAAGCTGTTCCTCCAGGAGCATTTTCCCGATTTCCCTGCGTGTTCCGCCGAGAATCAGGATCGTCCCGAGCTCCGTTTTCCGTTCCCTGATGTTGATCATGGAAACGCAGCAGATCAGCACAATGCCGGCGGCCACGGAAAAGACAGCAAACAGATTGATCATCGAGGTCATACTGTTCATCATATCCCGGTAGCTCTCCACTGTTTTTCCGGCGTCGACCATCCAGCTGACCGAGCCGGCATTCCGGAGCCTGGATTTGACAAAATCAAGAGTTCCGGGATCGATCCGCAGGAGCAGCGTGTTGGCGCAATCTGCTACGGGAAAATAGGATTTCAGACTGTCCATCGCCAGATAACAGCCGCTGCCGAAGCCTTCGGAAATTACGGAAACGATCCTCAGATCCGCCTTGACCGGGCAGAGTCCGGGGAGAGATACACTGACGATATCCCCGGGAGCAGCGCCGAGCTTTGAAGCGATCCGGCTGTTCAGGATGATGCCGTCAGAGGGCGGAGTATAAAAATGTTTCCGTGTATCCCGTATTTTCCATAATCCGGAATCCTGCGGCAGCGCAAAGAAACCGCTGTATTCCGTATGCCCCCGGTATTCGATCCTGGCAGTCGTAACAGCCGCGGCTTCGCTTAGCTGCACATGAGGCAGGCCTTCCGCAGACCGGACCACATCCAGAGGATCCTGCCAGTGATCCAGGGAGAGCTCCAGATCAAAAACCTGGATTTTATCAAACTGGTCCACAAACATGGTGTCCGCCAGATCCGGGAAGGAAAGCAGGGCGGGAAGCAGCGAAAACGGAAACGCGACGGCAAGCACAAGCAGCATGCCGCGGAAGGGATTCCGGCTCATTGTGCGCACGATCAGTTTTCTGAAAATGTCAAGCCCGGCGGTTTTCTGCGTGAGAAGCGCGGAATGCCGGCTGACCCGCGGAGGCTGTGCGCGCATTGCCAGAGCAGGCGTCACCGCCGTGATCTTCCTGACACTGACAAGGGCTGCCAGCATTCCGGTTGCAACAGCAATCAGCAGACCCTGCAGACGGCTTGCCGGATAGGTATGGTAGACCGTATCGGAAAGGCTGAAGAAATCGCAGTACAGGTCGAACATAAATCTGCCGAGCAGTCCGGCGGGAAGGCCTCCGAGCAGGGCACCGAGAAGACCAATCAGCGCGCCTTCGGCCAGATACGCCCGGATCATTTCCCGGTCTGTCATGCCGAACGCCTTCATGGTGCCGATGAGGGCATGTTCCTTTTCGATCTGTTTCTTATGTACGACATAAGTCATGAAAACGGAGATCAGCATAAAAATGGCCGGCAGGATGACGCCCATGGAAATGAGTTCGTTCATCTCGCCTTTTACCATGTCAAAGCTGGTCTGTTTTTCTCTCGAAGACATTGAAACCAGGCCGTAAGGCTCCAGCGCGTTTTGCAGTTCATAACGCACGTCCTCGTAGCAGAAGCCGCTTTCCAGAAGAAAGCCGAGTTCGTTGCGGAAGTTTTTCTTTCCGAGCAGCCCCTCCGCCTCGGACAGACTGACACAGGCGATATCATAGACCTCTCCGTCAGGCACATAGGCACCGCCCGGCGGGACAGAATAAATATAATCAGGCGCATCGCATATCCCGGCATACGCATAATCACGGGAACTGCCTCTGCTTAGCAGCGTCATCTTTTCGCCGGGCAGAAAACCGTAGATCTCGGACATCCTTTTTCCGATGTAAATGCCTGCGCCGTCAGCATTTGCAGCTCCTGCATTCCGGGGCGCAGCCGCGGAATCGGTGGAGTAAGCGGGTATAGCAGGCGTAAGCCTGATCCGGTTGACGCTTTCCTCTTCGTTGTATGACATCAGATGGACGGTTACGATTTCCTCCTGCCTGTCATTCAGGATCCGCAGATCCCCGGACAGTCTGCCGGAGGCCTTCGCGATCCCCGGGATATTCTCGAGATCCTCGAGCTGTCTCGGGGAAATGCCCTGAACCTCGGCAAAGACATCAGCCAGGGCATATTCGTCGTAATAATGCAGGATCTGGTTCTGCAGGTTCCGGAGTGTGTCAAACATGGAAGCGTACACAAAAATGCCGATGGCAATGATCAGGATCGCCCCAAGCAGCGAACCCCGGTTTCTCAGGGCCGTTCGATATATGTTTTTTCTGTATTGCTTCATGCGAAGGATTATTCTTTGAGTTTCTCTTTCAGATGGAAAATAACGGGGGCTAATGCTGTGATGCGCAACCGGGTACTGAAGGCTCTACCAGCGGATCTCCTCCGGATCGGCCGGATGCTCATTTACCCGGATATCCGTGAGATGTCCGTCCTTAAAGGAAAAGACACGGTTTCCCATCAGCGCGATGTCCCGGTTATGCGTGATCAGCACAATTGTTTTCCCATACTGCAGCTGGAAATGACGGATCGCCGAAAGTACCTGTATGCCGGACTGGCTGTCCAGAGCTCCGGTCGGTTCGTCGCAGAGCAGAAGATCGGAATTTTTGCACAGAGCCCTTGCAATGGCCACCCGCTGCTGCTGACCGCCTGACATTTCTCCCGGAAAATGCTGCATGCGGTCTGCCAGACCGACCTCTGCGAGCAGTTCCGCGGCATCGAGCG
>JAFUAE010000132.1 GCA_017460845.1 Lachnospiraceae bacterium | reverse complement strand
CCCGATGGGAATCTTCCTGTTCGGGAAGGACGGCAGGCTCGAAACATGCGTAATGGATAAGGATCCGGAGAAGGAAGAAGCGGATATCGAGGATGCTGTTTATAAGATCGATGCGATCGATGATAAGGTAGACGAATCGCTTCTTGATATTTCAGGGTATCAGATCAACTGACGGGCGGATCGTTTCGGATCTGCAGACGGATCATTTCGTACCGGCAGGCAGATCGTTTCGGACCGGCAGGCGACGGTATCTGAAAGCAGCAATTATCTTTATATAGTACTTCCATATTTCCACTGACAGTGCCGACTGAAGAAAGGCTCTTCCTTTTTGAAGCCGGCACTGTTTGATTATTCTGTATCTTATCCGGGAATTTGTGAGCTATAATAAATAAAAACGGAGTCTTTATTGTTAAAAGGGGTGATTTCATGCAGAAAATAGTAACGCAGGTAAAAAACATCAAAGTCTTCCGCCGGGGCGCGGAGGTCCTGCGAAGGGGAACTCCTGAGCTGCAGGAAGGCGCGCAGACGATCTGTATCTGCGGACTCTCGCGGACCGCTGATCCCGATACGCTGCGCCTATATGGCAGCGGAGGTCTGAACTGTACGGGATACCGTTTCGTGATGCCGGATGCGGATGCTGCAGCTGAAAATGAAGAAGCAGCCAGGATCCGCGCAAAGATCGAAGCCCTCAATCAGCAGATCGGGATCATGGAACTGCAGGCCGGACTGTGGCAGTCAAACGGAGATTTTACAAGCAGTAAAAACCGGACTGCAGAGGAAATCACTGCATATATAGAAATGCTTCCCGGACGTCTCCAGACGCTGTATGACGGGATCAGGAGCCTGAAGGAGGAAATCGGGGAGCTTGAGAAAAAGGCAGCGCAGATCAGTGAAGAGGAAGCTCTGCCAAAGGTCATTGCCGAGGTGGAAGCACCGGCGGCCGGAAGCTATGAGATCGAGCTTCGGTACCATGAAAATGCTGCCGGCTGGAGTCCTGTGTATGAGATCCATTCCGATGGCGCCGGACCGCTTGAATTCCGTTCGCGTGCCAGGATCACGCAGGATACGGGGGAAGACTGGAGTGCAGTTACTGCAGCGCTTTTCTCAGGGACTCCCGCCTCGGGCGGCTCGCTCCCGCAGCTGGATCCACAGTACCTGCAAATCAGGGAAGCGCAGCCTGCACTGATGAAGAATGCCCTGGCAGGCGGCATGGCTGCGGGTATGGCGCAGGCGGCAATGGGCAGTATGATGGCCTTTGCCTCGATGGAAGCGCAGGCACCGCTTATGCGTATGGAAACGCAGGAGGCGGAGACCAGAAGTGACGAAACAATGACCGAGTATCTTCTTCCGGGGACCCTGATTATACGAAAAGGAAATGACGGCACAATGGCGGACCTGCAGAGCATCCGGATCCCTGCTTCGTACCGGATCGGGGCAGTGCCGAAGAAGGATCCGAATGCATATCTGACAGCAGTGATCGATCCTGCGGATCTCCCGGAGACGGGAGGCGGCCGGGCAGGCATCTATCTGGACGGCATCTACTCCGGAAGCGTACCGCTTCCACGGGAGCTGACAGCTGATACGGCGGAAATCACCCTGGGGAGGGCGGAACAGATCCATGTCAGCAGGCGCGAGATTTCCGTAAAGAACAGCGCTTCCCTGCTGAAGGGACAAAAGAGCATGGAATCTGTTTACGGGATCAGAGTGACAAACAGGACGGAAAAGGACCAGAAGGTGCTTTTGAAGGATCAGATTCCGGTGTCAAGGGCGAAAGAAATTACGGTGGAGATCACAGAGCTGTCCGGCGGGCAGACGGATCCCGAGACGGGCATCGTGAGCTGGGAGCTTTCTGTCGGAGCGGGACAGACCGCAGAGCTGAAGCTGGCATACAGGGTATCATGGCCAAAGGATAAAATGATCCAGACGACAGCCGGGTCCTCCGGCGGCCACCGCAAATTCTGTCCGGAATGCGGATCGCCGGCAGATGGCATGGCATTCTGCCCGGAATGCGGATCCAGGATCTGATCCGGGGAAAGGCCCCGGCCCTGATTGCCCGGATGTCCCGTCGTCCGGTTGGTGTCCGGGCGTAACATAAATGTATACTTTTCAGGGTGGATAGTGTAAAATAACATGGTTAAAGGCAAAGCTGCAAGCCAGCTGCCGAATGTGTACTCAAGCGTCCGGACTTAAAGGACTGTCCGGGATTCGCGTTATAAGGAGGGAATAGGAATTGGATAAGAAAGAAAGACTGGTTGGAACAGTGTCCCGCGGTATCAGATGCCCGATCATCCGTGAGGGTGACGATCTGGCTGCAATCGTGACAGACAGCGTGATTGCGGCTGCCGAAAGCGACGGGTTTGAGCTCAGGGACAAGGACGTCGTTGCAATTACGGAATCCATTGTGGCGAGAGCACAGGGCAATTACGCTTCCGTTCAGGATATTGCGGATGATGTAAAAGCAAAATTCGGCGGGGATACAGTCGGCGTGATCTTCCCGATCCTTTCCCGCAACCGCTTTGCAATCTGCCTGCGCGGCATTGCAATGGGAGCAAAGAAGATCGTCCTGATGCTGAGCTATCCGTCAGATGAGGTCGGCAATGAGCTTGTGAGCCTGGATAAGCTTGACGAGGCGGGGATCGATCCGTATACCGATGTCCTGACACTTGAAAAATACCGCGAGCTTTTCGGAGTCAATGCGCATCCGTTTACCGGTGTCGACTATGTCGCATATTACGGAGATCTGATCCGCGAATGCGGTGCGGAAGCCGAGATCATCTTCGCAAACCGTCCGCAGGCGATCCTGCAGTATACGGATAAGGTGCTTAACTGCGATATTCATACGCGTGTTCGTACCAAGAGACTGCTCAAGGCAGCAGGCGCAAAGATCGTTTACGGCATGGATGAGATCCTGAATGCTCCGGTCAACGGCAGCGGCTGCAATGAAAAGTACGGACTGCTCGGTTCCAATAAGTCCACGGAGGACAAGGTCAAGCTGTTCCCGAGAAATGCACAGCCGCTTGTGGAAGAGATCGCAGCCCGTCTTCAGCAGAAGACCGGAAAGCATATCGAGGTTATGGTTTACGGTGACGGCGCATTCAAGGATCCCCAGGGCAAGATCTGGGAGCTTGCTGACCCGGTGGTTTCCCCGTTCCATACAGAGGGACTGAAGGGCACCCCCAACGAGCTTAAGCTGAAGTATCTTGCAGATAACGATTTCAGCAATCTGTCCGGTGAGGCGCTTAAGGAAGCGATTTCCGAGAGTATCCGCAAAAAGGACAGCGATCTGGTGGGCAAGATGGCTTCCGAGGGTACGACGCCGCGTCAGCTGACCGATCTGATCGGCTCACTGTGCGACCTGACCAGCGGATCGGGAGACAAGGGCACACCGGTCGTTCTGGTACAGGGCTATTTCGATAATTATACCAATTAACAGGAACTGCAGATACCATCAGCGGTTCAGACATTGTTCGGGTTAAAGGAGTGACGTAAGATGAAGAAACAATCTTTTTTTAACATTGTGATCCTTCTGGAACTCGTCGCCCTGATCGCGATTTCCGCAGCAGGCGCTCTGCGTCAGGCGGAAACCGCTGCTCCGGCTGCTACGCAGGCGGAACTGGATACAGCAGTCAGCAGGGAGAAGACCGAGGAGGAAGGAATGGAGCTGCTCATTGATCCTGCAGTTCCGCTGGCTCCGGGCATTATTTCCGATGCATTGAAGGGCGAAGCAATGTCCACACTGGGTCTTGTCAATATCAGGAGGGTATCTGCGGGACTCGGCGAGCTGTCATGGAATGAGAACCTTTCCCAGGCGGCGGAGGTCAGAGCCTATGAATGCGAGGACAGGTTCTCCCATACGAGGCCTGACGGTT
Organism: Lachnospiraceae bacterium; assembly: GCA_017460845.1. Lineage (GTDB taxonomy): Bacteria > Bacillota > Clostridia > Lachnospirales > Lachnospiraceae > Avilachnospira. The sequence continues at coordinate 3,614 of JAFUAE010000132.1, read as the reverse complement.
CCGAATGGTGGACGGTAAATGCTGCCATTATGTACGGAGAGAATCTGGCTAAGAATTATTTCGACGCAGACTCCGTGGTGGAAGCGTGGATGCAGTCCCCGACCCACAGGGATAATATCCTCAAGGCGGATTTTACGACCATGGGTGTCGCTGCGTATGAATCTGAAGACGGAACGATGTACTGGGCGCAGGCATTTGGATATTAAGATCGAGACCAGTTGAAATGATGATGGCGGCTTCGGCTTATAACAGCGGCAGAAGCCGCCGTCTTGTTTGTAAGAGGATGAGGTCGGAAGGAAATACTTTGAGAAATTACCGGATAAGAAAGAAAACAGCATATATTTTTGCGGCAGCTTTCCTGACAGCAGCGCTTCTGCCGGGAACTGCAGCGGAAAGCCGGGCTGCGATCCCGCAGAATGGAATTGTTTCTTATATGCCTGGCGTAACGGACAGTATGATCTGGCCGGATTACTGGCTGCAGAATGATCCGGATGCGGATGTGGTGCTTGCGGACTGGAGAGGGATCACGGCGCTCAACAGCGCGATGCTTGCCAAAGATGAGTGCAATATGAACGATCTCAGGCATTACCCGGAGTATGTGAAGGCCGGATTGCCGGACAGGCTTTATAACAGTTCTGTTTCAGAGTTCCGGTCCTACATGAAGGATGGATATTATGACCGTGCCGGAAATCCGATCGGAGAGGCGCACCTGCAGCAGATCATGTCAAATATACAGAATGCGGCGTATGCTCCGGAGCATGCTGTGCAGTACGGGATCGCCGTACGCAGGGCGGATTTAAGGGCATACCCGACGGATGAAATCGTTACCGACGAGCTCGGAGATATTGATTTTGATTATGTGCAGCTATCCTCAGTGCGCGTGAACGATCCGCTGATCCTGCTGACGCAGTCGGCGGACGGCAGGTATTATTATGCGGCGACATCATCCTGCGACGGCTGGATCCTTTCGGAGGATGTTGCAATATGCAGCGGCAAAGGGGAATGGCTGGGAGCCTGGGATCTTTCCGAGGACAGGACGCTGGTTGTTACGGATAACAGGATCTACCTCGAGGAATCCAATACGGATCCCGCGGTGTCCGGGCTGATGATCCCCCAGGGCAGCTATCTGGAGCTGATGCAGCCGATGACGGTTCCGTCGAGGATCAGCAACCGTTCTCCGCAGCAGAATTACGCGGTTTATGTGCCGGTCCGCAACGCGGACGGATCCTACGGTAAAAGGCCTGCGCTGATTTCTCAGCATTACGGGGTAAGCGCCGGATATCTCCCGCTGACGCGCAGAAACATTCTCAGGACTGCTTTCCGGATGCTGGGTGACACCTACGGCTGGGGAGGCATGCTCAGCGCGGAGGACTGCTCCGGATATGTCCGCGGCGTCTACCGCTGTTTCGGGCTCGAGCTTCCGAGAAATACGACCTGGCAGGCTCAGGCGCCGGCAGTAAAGTATGATCTGAGCGGAATGAGCGATGATGAGAAAAAGGCTGCTCTGAATCAGCTTCCGGCAGGAACGACGCTCTTTTTCCGGGGGCACGAGATGATATATCTGGGAACGGAAAACGGAAATTATTATGTGATCAGTTCGGTCAGCTCTGCGGGAAATCCCTTCGGCCCCGGTAAGATCAGGATCCGTTCTGTCGTGATCAATACACTCGATATGAAACGCGCGAATAATACGAGCTGGCTCAGCAATCTGTATGCGGCCGTGATCCCGTATCAGGCGGGGTAAGATATGATATAAGTGGATGTAACTGTTCAGGACGGCGCCATCCATTCGCAAAATTCCGCCTTTGAAGACAGCCTAAGGTTGCCGGAATTTTGCTCATGTATGGCACGGTTCCTGTCGGAACCTTAAATAATAAGCGGATATAATTGTTCAGGACAGTGCCTCCATTCGCAAAATTCCGCCTTTGAAGACAGTCCAGGGCTGTCGGAATTTTGCTCATGTATGGCACGGTTCCTGTCGGAACCTTAAATAATAAGCGGATATAATTGTTCAGGACAGTGCCTCCATTCGCAAAATTCCGCCTTTGAAGACAGCCTAAGGTTGCCGGAATTTTGCTCATGTGCGGCACGGTTCCTGTCGGAACCTTCGCATAAAAAGACCAGGATCCATGATGAGCAAGCTCTCATGTATCCTGGTCTTTCCATGCATGTCCTGAACAGTTACCGTTTAGAGGCCAAATTCCTGTGCCCAGTACCAGTATCCGTTTTCGGCTTTGTACAGGGCTGTGCCGAGGGTGTGGTATCTCGGGTTCAGGATGTTTTCTTTATGCTGCGGAGAGCTCATCCATACCTGGACGAGTATCTGCGCATCAAAATAATTTACCGCGATATTCTCGCCATACATGATGGCGGCGTTAAGCGTCCACCAGGGACTTCCGTCGGGACGCATATGGGAAAAGACCTGCCGGCATTCCTGTACACGCAAAGTAGCCGCATCCGCCAGCGCATCGCTCCAGGTCAGAGGCGCAATGCCGGCAGCAGTGCGGTATTCATTCGTGATCGTAAAGATGGCATATGCTTCCGGAAGGATCGGATATACGGAACCGGAAATGTAGACGGCTCCGGGGCCCGGCTGTACAGATCTGGAAGCACCCGAAAAATAGATCACCCCGGATCCGTTTTCCGGAGCCATCTCGGCTGCAGTACTCTCTATGCCAAAGCAGATAAATAGGGACGCTATCGCCGTGATCATAAAAAGTCTGAGGGGGATAAGTAAAAGGATTAATCTCTTCATTGTTATCGACCAGAGGCTTTTTGTGGTATTGGTGTTAGTGGAGCGTGTTTAGGTGCAATTTAAACTATGACAATCCCGCCTTCCCCGTATGAAAGGCGACAGGCAAAGGGCGGATCGTCATAAAAAATGCGACACACAGGTTGCCGTTATGCCATGGACCGCCATGACATATCGGAGCAATTATAGGCGCATGTATACTAGTTTTCAAGCATCATTTGAAGAATTTCCGTATCAGTGGATCTCATGCCGATCCGGCCCATTCGCCCGAAGTTGCGGATCGTAGTTTCGATGTCTTCGGTGATCAGGCCTTCGCCGGGCTGGAAAGCGCAGTTGTGCACTCCCATTTTCATGCCGAGCAGTGCGGTCTGGAGTGCCGTGGAGATTTTGGCGGCGCAGCTGGATTTCGCACCGTCACAGACCATGCCGCCTACCGTTCCGATCGTATTGACGATCGTTTCGCAGATGATCTCATACGAATAGTCCAGCATGTAGCAGATCCCGCAGGCGGCGCCGCACGCTGCACTGACCACGCCGCAGTAGGCTGAAAGCGCACCGATGTAGCTTTTCTGGTGGACCGCCATCAGATTGGCAACCACCAGACTGCGCAGCAGTTTATCCCGGGAAATGTGGTTTTCATCCGCATAAAGCACGACGGGTACGCTGACAGTAATTCCCTGATTGCCGCTGCCGGAATTGATGACGACCGGCATCGGACAGCCGTTCATGCGGGCATCCGAGCCGGCTGCTGCATAGGCCCTTGCCCGGAGACCTATGGTCGGGTGCTGATTGTCTCCGAGGAGAACGCGCCCTACCTCTGCGCCGTAAGGGTGCTCGAGTCCTTCGCGGCAGATCGCCATAT
>JAFUAE010000131.1 GCA_017460845.1 Lachnospiraceae bacterium | reverse complement strand
TCGTTTCCGGCTTCTGCTGTCTCCCCTGCCTCGGAGACGACTGCCTCCTCACTGTCAGCAGAGGCACTTCCGCCTTCCTCCGTGATATGATAAACATTTGTTTCCAGGTTCCCGTCTGCTATTTCCGCCGTCGAGAAAGACACCTGCACGGTCTTGCCGTCTGCAGGTTGGAGTTCATTCCCCTCCGAGTCCTCGATCCGGATATCAAAGGTATAGGAGACAGCCACGTTCTGACCATCCGCTCTCTGCTCAGCGACTGCGGCTTCCGCCTGCCTCTCCTTCGCCACCGGGACCTTTTCCACGACAAGCACGGCGTCCTCCGGGAACGCGCCTTCTTCAGCCGCGACAGAGATCCGCACGCCGTCGATAACCTTGCTTGCTGCAAATGCCGGCATGTCCAGAATCTTTACGACCGATTCTTTTTCCATATCGGAGGGTGTTGCTGTCTTCACGCCAGCCGCCTTCAGCAGGCTCTTGTCAAGTGCTTCTGATACGACCACATTTTCCGCGAGCGGATCAGACAGAGCAGCATCCGTGCCGTCAGCATTTGCAGCGATGTCAGCATTTGCAGCGCCTTCAGTACCGTCCTGCGCTGCTTCCGCCTCAACGTCATTGTCCGCGTCAACCTCTGTGACTGTCACGCGGATCACCGGAAGTTCCAGTTCCTCATCCACGATATATTTATCTGAAAGTACAGGAATAAAGCTGAAAATGTCTCCGATGTTTTCAGCTCTGAATTTCCCGCTTGTACTCTCGTTGGGGTCCACTTCCCACCTGCTGACCCGGGCTGTCTTCCAGGCTCCGCCCGCCTCCACGTCTGTCAGGTCGGACGGGGTCGCGGTCTGCCACCCGGCGTCTTCATTTCCCGAAAGCACCTCGTCCGGGTCGTATTCTTCCGCCTCACTGAGCGTGACAACTTTTCCCTGAATTCGTACGGATTCTGGAAATATTATATCCTTTCGGGATGCCCCGGGTGACACGGATTGCTCCGAAATCTCCTCCTCGAGCATCTCAAAGGCTGTCACAACTGTCTTTTTGACCAGTTTTTCCTGAGCTGCCTGCACGCCCAGCACAAGGCCGGGGACATTGACAGAAGATGTGACCAGCAGAATACTGATTGTCACTGCAACAGCTTTTCTCCATATTCCGAGCAGATTTTTCATGGTATTCCTCCATTAACCGGCATTTTTCATTCTTTTTCCTCCGAAAGTGAAAAATCCGGTATGCACAAACAAGCCCGCCGAATGCGGACAGGACGTATTTGCTTCTTTGATTCCATTATTTCAGATATTTGAGTTTTTGGAATAGATGATGCAGATTTGTCAATGACAGTTGAAAAATCAAAAAATTGACAAAACCTGTCAATAAAAGTTAATCGTGAAATTGCCCATTTGCCACACAGCTCATTATATGAAAAGAGGCACTGCGATCCGCTCAGAATTGCCCTGCCTCTTTTTGACGTGTTTTACTTATTATATTTACGGATATTCCGGTTACGGGATCCACACCCCGTCCGGGCCGACCCGGTAACCGTCCGGCGTCATCTCGTTGCGGTACATGCGTCCCTGGTTCCTGCCGGCCTGTGTCTCGAAATAATACCACTTGCCGTCGATCATGGCCCAGCCGGTCAGCATTCTGCCCTTCGTACCGTCCGAGACCGGATTGAGATAATATATCGAATCCCCAAGGGTGAGCCATCCGGTACGCATCCTGCCGTCGCCGCCGAAGTAGTACCAGTTGCGGATCCCGAGATAGGTCGCATAGACCCATTCTTCCGCAGCAGATCTTCCATCTGCAAATGTAAACGTCCACTCGGTCCCGTTCTGATGCCAGGATCCTCCGTCCGTGCTGCTGTACTGCGCATTCGGATAGATCGTTCTCTCGGCGATTCCGTTGCCGGAGCCGCCGTCATATACCTTATTGGATGCCGTAATGCCGGAGACCGTCACGTTTTTCTTCATGATGTTTGCAGTATAAACAACACTTGTGATGGCATCTCCGCTGGCCACCGTCTGCGAAGCAGCTCCGCCTGTCCTGGTCATATTTGATTCCGCTGTGATTCTGACGTTATACAAGCTCACCGCCGGCTCCAGAACGATCTCTATTCTGGCTGTATTTCCTGTGGGTGTGCCGGTAAGCGTCACCTGCGTCTGGCTCGTCCTTGCCACGCTAATACCGCTGACCGGAGAGACAGAATATCCCGTCGGGAAACCATAATTTGTTTTCGCTGTAAAGACAGCGGCGGTCATTGCCGAACCGGGCCTGACATATTGTCTGTAGGGGGTTTCCGGTGTAAATCTTGATAAATCGTTTCCGGCGCTGCAGCTCACATAGATCTCGTAATTCGCATACAATTTAGCTTCCTTACCGGAACCGGTGTCATCCTCTCCCATGTAGTATTTTTCACTGTCGCTCTTGAATTTTGTATAGTCAGCTTTTCCCGGACTTTGAAGTCCGTCTGTGAAATAGACCCCTCCGTTTTCAATGGTTGGTGTGGTTTCTGTCGTGACGCCGATGGGCGTAGAGTTTATCAGCACCCCCGTAATATGTATCGTCGTCGCGGCATAAAGGTTGCTGTCATAAGAACCAGATTTATTTCCTGAAATGGTCGGGTTCCCCTGCAGGTTAAAGGTTCCTCTGGCATTAATCCCTCCGCCGTTATTATTTGTGATGCTTCCGCCCATTATAGTGGTGGTGGTGTTAGTATCACAGGCTATGCCGCCACCAGATGAATATGCCGTATTGTCTGTAATATTGCCTCCGCTCATGGTAAAGATGATGCCTGCACTGTGTCCCATATCAATGCCGCCGCCAAAGGTCCCCGCGATGTTCCCGCTGATGGTGCCGCTGCTCATGGTAAAACTGCCGTCCAGATAAACACCGCCGCCAGAACTGTTGAAATTGGTCTCCCGATTCGCCCTATTATTTGAGATATTTCCACCGCTCATGGTAAACGTCGCGCCGCTTGCAACATAAACACCTCCGCCAAAGCCGGCGATATTGTCTTCAATGCTGCCGCCGCTCATGGTAAAGCTGCCCCCGCTCATCACACACACGCCGCCGCCCTGACCTGCATTGTTCAATTGTGAGGCCTCGTTGCCGCTGATCATGCCGCCTTCCATGATGAGCTTGCCGCCATCAAAAACAACGATGGCGCCGCCCTGGGAAGAATAGTTGTTTCCGCCTGTGATCTTTCCGGTCTGCCCGGAACTGCTGTCTTTTAAAGTCAGCTTGCCGTAAAGGCTGATCACGTGGCCGTTGCTTTCCTGCTGGGTCCTGTTCCTGTTGATCGTATAGCCGTTCAGATCCAGCGTGATGTTTACCCCGGCAGGAATACTGAGCCGCTCGTCCGAAGCGGCAGCCGTCACATCCGCGGTCAGTATCACATTGTTGTCTGCGGTAAACGCCGCCTGCAGGTCGGCCCAGCTATTGACACTGACATTGACATTGACATTGGCATCCGTCACCGTAATTTCATAGACGATACCGTTGATCGTGACCTTCATCCACTCAGTGGAGCTGAAAGGCTCGTGTGAGGTGATCACCCACTCGCCGCTTCCGTTCGATGCTGAGAACAGGGAGGCATTGCTGACTTCGACCGCAGTTGCTTCACCACTTAAGCCGACCGTATTCAGGATCTCCGCGAGCCGCACTTCCGTACCGCCCGGCATCACATACTGCAGGCTGTTATAGGTAAATTCAACTGTATAGAGGGAGAACCCATCGGTATCCGCGACCGCGGTCTCCGTGCTCTCGTCTACAGTGACTTCCAGTTTTTCCGCAGTCAACGTGCCGGCAGACGCATCTGTATCGTCAGTCCCGCCGGCATTTTCATTTTCGTTTCCGGCTTCTGCTGTCTCCCCTGCCTCGGAGACGACTGCCTCCTCACTGTCAGCAGAGGCACTTCCGCCTTCCTCCGTGATATGATAAACATTTGTTTCCAGGTTCCCGTCTGCGATCTCTGCCGTTGAGAACGACACCTGCACGGCATGCCCATCCTCAGGCTGCAGTTCGTTCCCTTCCGCGTCTTCGACCCGGATGTCAAAGGTATAAGAGACCACCACATTCTGATTCTCTTCCCTCTGCTCCGCGACTGCGGCTTCCGCCTCACGTTCTTTTGCGGTCGGCACTTTCTCCGCCACAAGCACGGCGCCCTCCGGGAAGGTCCCTTCTTCCGCCGTCACGGTGATCCGGACTCCGTCCACCACTTTGCTCGCTGCAAATGCAGGCATGTCCAGGATCTTTACGACCGATTCCTTTTCCATATCGGAAGGTGTTGCCGTCTTGACGCCTGCCGCTTTTAAGAGGCTCTGGTCCAAAGCCTCTGATACAACGATATTATCCGCGAGCGGATCCCCCGGGACCGCATCCATGCCGTCAGCATTTGCAGCGTCTTCCGTACCGTCCGGCGCCGCATCCTCCCAAAGATCAGCCGCATCTTCACCGGACGCACCGTGGTCCGTATTTTCAGGCTTACCGCCGCTTTCTTCTCCGCGCGGCATATTTGACGGGG
>JAFUAE010000130.1 GCA_017460845.1 Lachnospiraceae bacterium | reverse complement strand
AGGATCTTTGCATTCAGATATTCTCCGCGGCTTGCCATATAATCCTTCTGCGGATGTGTGCTTAAATGCTCTTTGATCACGCCGATCTCGGACTCCAGATCAAAATCAAGCCTCAGATCATTGATGATCTCTGCGAAACGATCCCGGATCTGACCCAGGATAATCGAATAGTCCTGCTTTGCGTCAGCCGAATAAAAGCAGCTGTACAGCATATCCGTTACCTTGACATCATCACGGTCTCTTTTGCCCGGTGCAGAAGCAACAATATACTTTCTGACAGGCCTTGCCTTAATGATCTCGGCTACTTTTTTAAATTGAGCGGCATCCGCAAGAGAGCTTCCGCCGAATTTGCATACATACCTTTGCATGTTTAATCCTTTCAAATATAGATACTGAGGTCAAAAGCCAACAGCTTACTCATGTCCGGCGGGAGCCGGGTAATGTTCCCGCTGATAAAAATCAGCTCATCCTATAATCATTATTTTGACCTTTACATCATTTTCGCCTTTTTATAACGAAACAAGAATCAATGTAGTTTAGCAGAATTCAGTATCAATATCAAGCGTCGCAAAATAATCTTCCATTGTCTGGGCGCGGCGGATGCAGGTAACGCTGTGGTCTGCATGCATCATAAGCTCGGCGCTTCTTAACTTGCCGTTGTAGTTATAGCCCATGGCATGACCGTGCGCGCCGGCGTCCTCGATGACCGCAATATCCCCGTATTCAACTGCCGGAAGTTCGCGGTCGACTGCAAATTTGTCGTTATTTTCGCAAAGTGAGCCTACCACATCGACCTTGATGCTGCAGGGCTCATCTTCCTTGCCCAGGATGCGGATGTTGTGGTATGCACCGTAGATCGCAGGTCTCATCAGGTTACAGGCTGTTGCGTCAACGCCGACATAATCCTTATAGATATGCTTTTCTCCGATCACGGATGTCACGAGATAGCCGTAAGGTCCCGTGATATATCTGCCCATTTCCGTGATTATGGAAAGCGACATGCCGTTTGCCTCGACGACCTCTTCATATGCCTTCCGTACGCCCTCGCCGATGGACGCAATATCGATTGCCTGCTCTCCCGGTCTGTACGGAATGCCGATGCCTCCGGAAAGGTCGATAAATTCCACGGAAATACCGAGTTCATCGCGGAATCTGACTGCAAGCGTAAATAACTCCCTTGCAAGGCTCGGATAATAATTGTTATCCAGAGAGCAGCTGGCCACCATGGAGTGAATACCGAAATGCTTCACGCCCTTTTCCTTCAGGATGCGGTAAGCCTCCTTCAGCTGATCATAGGTCATGCCGAACTTGGAATCATAAGCATGTCCCATGATGCCGTTGGTGTTTTCAAACTGTCCGGGATTGTATCTGCAGCAGATCGTATCCGGGATGGTGCCGGCCTTTTCCAGCTGCCCGATCTGGGTGACGTCATCCAGGTTGATGATTGCGCCGACACGAAGCGCTTCGCGGTATTCCTCCACCCTGACTTCATTTGCGCTGAACATGATACTGTGCCCGCTGATGCCGGACCGCTCGGACATAACAAGCTCGGGAATGGAGGCGCAGTCCGTGCCGCAGCCAAGATCACGCAGAAGCCTTAAAATCGCCGGTGTCGGGCAGGCCTTTACCGCAAAGCACTCCTTAAAGCCCGGATTCCACGAAAAGGCCCGGTACAGGTCCTGCACGCATTTGCGGATCTCCTCTTCATCATATACATAAAACGGTGTCGGATATGTCTTCATCCACTCTAAAACATCACTCCTGGAAAATGGCAGTTTCTCTCTCATTTCTCGTAAATTACCTTTCTTACTCAATCATACCGGCCGACCCCGTTTAACCTCAGGCGAGAAGGTCCTTCATGGCGTAAAATCCTGCAGGCTTGCCGCAGACAAAAAATGCCGCCTTCACTGCCCCGTCCGCAAAGAGGCTGCGGTTTTCAGCCTCGTGCTTGATCGTGACTGTCTCAAGTCCGTTGGAGAAAATAATCTCATGCGTTCCGACCTCGTTGCCGTAACGCACGGCATGGATCCCGATCTCATTCGGCTGCCGCTTTGCGTGTCCGTTCCGTCCGCAGACAAACTCCGCATTCTCCCGCACTTCCTTGATCTGGTTCGCGAGCATCAGTGCCGTGCCGCTCGGCGCATCGGCCTTGCGGTTATGGTGTCTTTCGATGATTTCGATATCCATGTCTGTAAATGCTGCCGCCGCGCGCTTTATGAGGTCTCCCAGCACAGCAACTCCGACGGAAGTATTTGCAGAAAAGAAAACTGCAGTCTTCTCGGAGGCCTGACGGATCAGCTCCATCTCTTCCGGCGTATGTCCGGTCGTTGCAATTACGACCGGAAGCTGTCTGCTGACGCAATAGTCAAGCAGGTCCCTGACGCCTGCATGATTGGAAAAGTCGATCACGCAGTCCGCTTCTCCCTGATACTCCCTGAGCGCAGGATATTTATCCTTCTCCCCCTCTGTAAAGCTGGGACTGACCAGGGCAACAGCCTCTGCGTCATACTTCCCGCTCTGCAGGGTACTGATCACATATTTTCCCATGGTGCCGTTGGCACCGTTTACGATTACCTTCATCTGCATTCAACCTCACTTGATCAGTCCGAGACCGCGCATGATATTCAGCATGTTTTCACGCTTTGCATCCGTCATCGGAACCAGCGGAAGTCTGAGATAATCCTCGCAGCATCCCATTGCCGCCATTGCTGCCTTGACCGGGATCGGGTTGACTTCGCAGAAAAGCGCATGGATGAACGGAAGATATTTCAGCTGAAGCTCTCTTGCTCCCTTTACATCACCGTCAAGCCATTTATGGCACATCAGGGAAGTCTCTGCCGGGCAGGGGTTCGCAAGAACGGAAATGACGCCCTTTCCGCCGAGGGACATGATCGGAATGACCTGGTCGTCGTTGCCGGAATAGATCGTCAGATTGTCGCCGCAGAGTCTTGCAGTATCCGCTACGGAAGTAATGTCGCCGTTTGCTTCCTTACACGCTACGATATTTTCATGCTCCGCAAGCTTTGCATAGGTTTCCGGAAGAATGTTGACGCCTGTTCTGGACGGCACATTGTAAAGGATCACGGGAGCCTCTGAAGCCTCTGCGGTTGCGTAGAAGCTCGCAATCAGTCCGCCCTGTGTCGTCTTATTGTAATACGGAGTTACGACCAGCACTGCATCTGCGCCGTGTGCGCATGCATACTTTGTAAGCTCAATGGAATATGCCGTATCATTGGAACCGGTGCCGCAGATCATCGGGACTCTCTTGTTGATGCGCTCTGCCGCAAAGGCAATGACATTCTTATGCTCCTCGTCGCTCAGCGTGGAACCCTCTCCCGTTGTTGCCGCAATGACAAGACCGTCAATGCCCTGCTCGATCTGCCAGTCGATGAGCTTCCCATACGCCTCATAATCTACTCCGTTGGCGTTGGTCGGTGTTATCAATGCTGTTGCTGCGCCTTCAAAAACAATCTTTTTGCTCATGATTCGTCCCCTTTTCTTTAAAGTATTAAAATCTGTTTTAGTATTGTGTCATGTTCCTGAAAATGAAGAAGACCAATGCGCTATGCATTGGTCTGCCTGAATCAAATATATTTTGAAATGATCAGCTGCATTCAAATACATAGCTCTCCGCCGGACACGAAGAACCTGATCCTGCAGCTTTTGCTGCTCTTTCGTCATAGCTCTTCGCATCTGCGACAGTCAAACGGATCTTATCCGTTCAACCAGATCACGCCCGCCGGCGTCATCTTCGGCAGCGGCCCCTTTCCGGTACGCAACGACTTTGCGAATGCCTTGCACGCACCATACTCTTGACAACTGCGCCTCTATCCTTTTTCTGCGATTTGGCTTATATTAGCACATCCAAACAATAATGTCGATAGCTTTTTGTAAATTTATGCAACCCCCTTCACGATCCAGCGGTACTGGTCATAGGCAGTGCGCAGTTCCATGGCGGCCGATTGCAGCTCGCCCTGGGCACGGATCCAGGCTGCCTCAGCCGTCAGCGCATCCGCTTTGGTGAGTATGCCGGCCGACTGCTTCCTCTGTGCTCCCTGCCACTCATTCTGTGCAGCTGCAAATGCCTTCTGTGCAGCATCATATTCCGCAATTTCCGTCTGCACGAGGGTGTAAGCCTCGAGAAAATCCGCCGAAGCATTTCCAACTGCTTCTTCCTCGGCGGATGCCTTAAGTGACATGGCAGTCGAGGAATCCGACCTTCTGTGGCGAACATTTTTTACTGCAGAATCATTGTTGATGGCTGCTTCAAGATCCGCTTCATAATTGAGGGATGCCAGTTCTTCCGCCGAAGGCACCGGAATTGTTCCGAATGTCACGCTGCCGTCATCCGGAAGTCCGAGCATCTGCAATAGGGTCCTGCGCAGAGTATCTGCCTGCTGGCGGTAGGATGCCGCCTGCGCCTCAGCGTTCAGCTGCTGCGCATGGATTTCCATACTCTCACTCTCGAGAGCCATACCTGCCGCCTGTCTTGTCAAAGTGTTCTGATACTTTACAGCAGCCGCCTCCGCTTCTTTCGCCCTGATCATCGCATTGTTCTCCATTTTCAGATAGCTGATCATGGATGCCTGTGCGGACATCGTCATCATATCGATCGCAGTATTGATCGATGCGCTCGTGCCGGTCATGTTATTGTATCGTTTTTCCAGCTGATTGATCGTCCGGTTCAGGCTTTCTGCCGTTTTGCGATAGTCATCCGAGGTTCCCTGCTGATCGCCGTAAATCTTGCTGAGAGCCACCATATCCTGGCATTCCTGCTTCAATACCGCGAGCTGTTCCTCCAGATCCTCGAGATTGGAATAAAAGGAATTATTTTTCAGATCCTGATTGCCCGCGGTAAGGAGCTCCTGCAAATCTGAGTATTCCACAGTCGCGGCAAAAGCACTGAAAGAACCTATGGAGAAGATCGATTCTGCAGGGAGGAATGAACCTATAAAAAAGATTGAGTCTATAGGCAGGACAGAGCCTGCAGAGGCGATTGCCCCCACAGGCAGGAAGGCTGCGGAAATCATCAGTGCCGCAGCGCATATTAAAGTTCTGACCGCCATCTGTATTTTTTTTGAACTTAAGAATATCATCATATCGTGTCCCTGAGACAGGGTACATTTCATCCCTTATATCAGTTTCTTTCCGAAGAAATATACCTCAGCAGGCTTGTTGTAGCTGAAGCCCTCTTTCTCCGCAGTCAGCAGGTCTTTGTCAAATACCAGGAAGTCTGCGTCCCTGCCGGCTTTGATGGAGCCTTTGCGGTCCTCAATGCCAAGCTGCTTCGCACCATTGATCGTGTAGCCCAGAATCATTTCCTCAATACTCATTTTCTCGCTGGCAGGACCCAGTTCCACAACGGTCTGGTTGAATTCGGGAGCATTGGTCTTTTCGGAAGTCCAGCGCGTCATGCCGACCTCGATGCCGAGATAGGGGCTCCAGGTCTTAAAATCACCGTAAGAGATATCATCACTGGACCAGGACACAAGCGCTCCGCTGTCCCAGAGCGTTTTGCAGCGGAACATCTTCGCCGCACGCGCTTCTCCCAGCAGAGTGCTCCAGAACTTATAGGGATGGCCTCCGATCACGCCGCTGTGCCACGCCGGAGTATAAGTTGCGATCACGCCAAGCTGCACGAACCGATCCAGATCCGCATCATCCTGGATCCACAGGTGAGAGCAGGTGACCTTCACGCGGAAGCTGTCTCCCAGCTCTTTTCTGGCCAGTTCCACGCCGTCCAGAACCACACGGGATGCAGCCTCACCTACGGTGTGCAGGTGCAGATCCAGTCCTTCCTCGTTCAGCTGCTTCAGAAGCTCCGCCATTTCCTCCTTTGTGAAGGCGGTGATCCCGGTGGTCTGAGTGTCCACATAGGGCGTGACCATAGCAGCGGTATGAAGCTTCATCGTTCCATCCATAAAGATTTTCAGAGTATTGATCTTCATGTGCTCGGTGTTATACTCACGGCGGAGCCGTTTCAGCTCCTTCAGCCCTTCCGCAGCCTCCCACTGTGCCGAGATCACATAGCAGCCTTCCACATATACCGGCAGCCTGCCCTGCTTATCCAGCTCACGCAGACGCCCGTAGACACGCTCATTAAAAATACCGTAGCCCGGGATCCCGGCGTCAAATACGCAGCACACCCCGTCCCCGACCGAGTAATCGATCCAGCGCTGAAGCGCCCTGTCGATCTGCTCATCGCTCAGATCCATAGCGCTGCTCAGCAGAATTGGCAGCTCCGCCGCACCTTCAAAAATATTGCCGGTCAGATGACCATCCTTGCGCACATAATAGCTGAGACCCGGTACAGGATCCCTCGCATCGTCTGTAAGGCCGTGCAGCGCAAGGATCCTGGAGTTCACCCAGATGCTGTGTCCTTCCGCTTCCACGATCATAAGCTCGCTGTCCGGACAGATCGCGTCAAGATCCTCCTTTACGATCTCGTCCCCGTTCATGAATTGCTTATCCAGACCAAAAGTGTAATGATCCTGCCCCGGATGCTTCCGTATATGATCCGCGATAAAGTCCAGGATTTCCTTTTTGCCTATGCAATTAGAAATGGGTACTCCCGGATCCGCATATTCATTTCCAACAGACATGGTAACGTGCACATGGCTGTCAATGAAGCCGGGCATGATAAACCTGCCGCCCAGGTCTCTGACCTCTCCTTCATAAGCTGAAAGGCCGGCTTCATCGCCCACATAAACAAACTTCCCATCCTTTACCGCAAGGGCGGAAGCCATAGGGGCGTTCTGATCCGATGTGAATATTTTCGCGTTTTTGAAAATGATATCTGCCTTCATATTTATACTCCTTTACTAGTATTCCATGGCATGATCTAATTTGCATCCTCCGATAAAAGTGTATCACATGCGGAAATATGGCGGCAATGGCTAGCATCCAATTCAAACCCTCTTATTTCACTTTATATGCCGACATTTATTCGGTTGTTGCAAGTCCCTGCACGGCTGACTCGTAGCTGATCCATGCATTCAGCAGGGAAAGCTTTTTCTGGCGCGCCTGCACCTCCGCAGACTGATAAGCGGTTTCAGCGGCAGCGTAATCCCTGTCTGTCATCATACCTGCGGCCTTTTTTCTTCCGGCCGCGGCAAGATCGGCATTTCTGACACTCAGCGTTTCCATGGAAGCATTCAACTCCGTCAGGCTCTGCAGCAGCGACTGATGAAGGTTGGTGACATTGTTTTCGATATTTCTGACAGCTGTATCCCTTGTCACCGTAAGCTGATCCTTCACGCTTGCAGTCTGGGCGTTGCCAAGCTGGCGCTCCAGGCTGCGCAATGTATAGTTATTTGCTTTTGCAGCGCTGATATCGGCATTGAGATCAATTGCGGCAATGCTTTCCGCGCTGATCTCAGGAACCGGCTGTATGTCAACATCCGCGCCGGCACTCCATCCCATCATGAGGCAGAGATTTTCTTTGGTTGTCTTCAGACCTGTTTCTGCTGCAGTAAGTGCAGTCTGAGCGTTGATCAATGCCTGCTCCGCCTGCAGCTTTGCGCTCTGTGTCCCTGTGCCTGCAGCAAGCTTATGCTCCGCGGCCGTCAGATTATTCTGTGCGGTAATGATCTGGCGGCGATAGTTGTCCAGGCTGTAATACTGGTTCCAATAGCTGACCATCTGCTGCTTCGCCTGCCTGACGAGATTTGCCTCCTGGCGCTCATAATTCAGACGGTAGGTCTCGTTGTCATTTGTATTGTTATCCCCCTGCTCCATCATATTCTCATAGGTGATCTGCGCATTGAGATAGGCTGAGAGACCGCTTGCAAAATTGGCTGATTCGTCGTCCGGATAGGCCATGTTATTGTAGATCTGTTCAGCAGAATCATAATAGCTGTTTGCAATGTCCGTGCTGCTTTTGTCGCTCTGGTCCTTATAATCAATGGCGTTTTTGAGTACCGTCGGATTATATTCATGGATCAGGACCGGGATCTCATCAAAGGTCAGCACATTATCCCGGTAACCCGCCCACTGCTCCGCCGTGTAGGCAAAATCAGGGCTCTGCTGCGCGTACGCGGGAAACACGAAAAGCTGTGCCGACAGCGCAGCTGCTGTCAATACTGACGGCAGCACAATTGTCAGTATCAATGGTGGCACGAGAGGCAGAGACTGAGCCTGAAGCTGTGACTGAAGCTGAGACTGAGACTGAAGCTGTGACCGAGCCTGTGGCTTAGTCTGAGGCTGAATTAAAGACACTGTCATTTTGTTTTTTTTCATATTTGTACCTGTTTTTTTGTTCGAGAGAAAGATTACTATTTCTCAGGTTGCCGGGCAAACTTCCATAGACATAGAACTTTAGATTCTTCCTGAAAATCAAGGTATACAAAAGTTCCACTTTTCTTAAAACGCCTTGATTCTTTGATTAAACATCTTTTCCAAGGTATTTTAATGCTTAATTTTGAATTATATGAATATCAAAAACCTTGATTATAACTATTTTTGATATTATCAGGGTTAATTTGAGGTCTTACACATTCGATAATGCCCTGATTTATAAAATATCATAAATTCCCCGGGCATTATCCGTAAAATAGCTATATCGATTTACCTTGATTCCTGCAAATTTTAAATTCCCCGGGCATGCACTTAAAATAACTCGATCGATATGCCTTGATTTTGCCAAAAATTTAGATATTCCTTGTTTAATAAATAAGGTCAAAGAATCATATATCCAGCCTGCGGACCTTCCTGCGGCCGTTCATAATCAGATAATACGACGGAAGGATAAAAAGCGCGACCAGCACGCCGAGCAGCAGGCCTCCGATATCCACGACTGCAAGTCCCTGCGTTGTGGCGCCGCTGGATCCGTAGGCTACTGCCATCGGCAGCATGGCCAGGACCGTGGTCAGCGTCGTCATCAGGATCGGGCGCAGTCTCGTTGCACCGGCTTCCACCAGAGCCTCTTCAACAGGCATCAGAAGTCTCTCCTGATTCACTGCATCCACATAAAGGATACCGTTATTAACAACAGTTCCCACCAGGATCAGAAATCCGATCAGCGAGGTCATACTGATGCTGACGCCGGTCAGGCGCAGCGCAATAAAGGACCCCGCCAGACTGAAGGGGATCGTCGTCATAACCATGAAGGAAAATTTCGGTGATTCAAACTGTGCCGCAAGTACCACAAACACTAGAAACACAGCAATACCAATCGCACGGTACAAACCGGAAAATTCATTCTGCATCATGCGGTCCATGGAACTGGTTCCCTTTGTGACGGTACCTGAAAGGTTGGGAAGGACCACCTCATTGTCCAGCTGAGTGGCGACATTGCCGCCCGTATAGCTGGCGCTGATCGTGACCCTGTACTCCTTATCCTGCTTGGAAATCGAGGACGGGCTGTCCTTATAACTGACAGATGCCACATCGCTTAATGCGACAGAGCCGCCGCCCTGTTTGCTGAGCAGAATGCGCTCAAGCTGCGGGACCGTATCATATTCTCCTTCCGGATATTCCGCCCTGACACTGATTTCATTTCCATCTACCGTCAGAGTCGCGATCTCCGCGCCCTCAAGGTAATTCCGGATCTGTGATCCGATCTGTGCTGCCGTCAGGCCTTCTGCGGAAGCAGTCACTGCATCCACATCTACGGAAATTACAGGAGAATTATTCTCAATGCTGGAGTGCACATTCATGACATCATTCCTTGCGACCAGTTCCTTAACGATCTTTTCGCTTACTTCCTGAAGCTCGTCATACTGCGTGCCCTGAATGATTGCCTGATATCCGCGGTTTCTGCGCATGAAGCTCATGGAGGCGCCTGCGGACACCGTGATCGTGCAGTTGTCAATGTCTGCGAGCTCCCGCTCGAATTGTTCGACCAGTTCCTCCGTGGAGGCAGTTCTGTCATCCTTCAGATAAGCTGTAATGCTTCCGCTGGAGCTGTTGAATCGGAGCATGTAGGATTCCACATTTTCATTTTCCCCAACGATCTGCTCCGCCCTTGTCAGGATGTCATTTGCCTTTTCGTCCAGCAGACCCGGTCTGGCCGAGATCGATACTGAGATCGTGCCCGTATCATCCGAGGTCATCAGCTCTGATTCCATGCCGTTTGCAAGCAGTAATGTCACAGCGATAATGCCGATGGAAGCTGCCATAACGATCCATTTATGCCGGAGCATCGGGGGCAGTACACGGCGGTACAGCTTCTGGAGTCCGCGGATCGGTGCGGAAAGCAGCGCCTTTTCCCTTTCGTGGGGTCTGTACAGCATATAGGTCAGCGGTACGATGGACATTGCGGAAAGCAGGGACGCAGCCATACTGAACACTATGACATAGCCGAGCGATCCGAACATTTTCCCGGCCATACCGTTCAGGAAAACCAGCGGAAGGAATACGACGCAGGTCGTAAGCGTTGATCCGATAATCGACATGATCACGCCGCCGGTGCCGGTCATAGCCGCCTTCGCATAGCCGAGCCTGTCATTTTCCTCCACGCTCTCCTTGGCCCTGAAGCAGCTCTCCAACGTAACAATGGAGTTATCCACCATCATGCCGACGGAAAGCACGAGTCCCGACATGGTAATGACATTCAGGGACATGCCGAATCTCGTCATAACGATCAGAGTCACAAGGATCGAGACCGGGATCGAGCTTCCGACGATCAGTGATGCCTTGAAATCACCGAAAAACAGGAACAGGATCAGCATGGAAATGCCGACTGCGAGCAGCATTGTAAATGCCACGTCCTTCAGCGAGCTCGTAATGCTGTCGGCCTGGTCCCGTACGACCTCGATCCTGAGGTCCTCATCCTCCGCGAGAAGGGTCTCGATTGCCGCATTTACCTGTCTGGAAAGGGTCATGGCCGTCTCGCTCTGCACCTTGGAAATCGAGATGGAAAGCGTTTCCTGGCCGTTATATCTGGATACGCCGCCCATGGAGCGGTCGGTATAGTAAATATCTGCAATGTCCTCCAGGTAAACCAGCTTCCCTGAGGAGGAAGTGATCGGCACGCGCTTCAGATCATCCAGGGTATCATTGCTGATGGAGGTAGATACGCTGAGTTCCTGATTGCCGGATATGGCGGATCCGGACGGATAAGTCAGGTCTGCGGCGCTCATGGCGGAGGTAATGTTGCTGAGCGTCACGCCGTACTGCGCCATCATATCGGATTTCAGCTCGACACGAATATACTGTGACTTGCCGCCGCGCATGCTGACCTCGGCGACAGTGCTGAGTTTTTCCAGCTCCGGCACAATTTTCTGGTCAACATAGTCATACAGACTGGTCTGGGAAGGATGGGAAATGGACAGCATCATACTTTCGCTGGAATTATTGTTCATTTCCATGATCGAAGGCTCAACATCGTCAGGCAGTCCCCTCAGATTTTCGACCTTCTTTTTGAGTTCTTCATACGCCTCATCCATGTCCTGCTCATAGCTGTATTCCAGCATGATCATGGATCTGCCTTCCGAGGATGTGGAGCTCATGCTCTCGATACCCTCGAGCGTACTGACAGCATCCTCGATTTTCTGTGTGACGAGTTCGTCTACATCCTCCGGACTCGCACCGGAGTATCCGGCCGACACGATCAGCATCGGCGTATCCGTATCAGGCATCTGCTCCAGAGTCGCATTGAACACCGATGAAATACCGAAGACCAGCAGGCACAAGAGCGCCATGAGGACTGTGACCGGGCGTTTTAAAACAAATTTCGTTACTCCCATACGGTCACCTCGTTACTGCTGCGGAGCCGGACCTGCCGGCTGAGCTGCCGGTTCTCCGGCGGCGTTACCTCCATTCGGGCGGCCGCCACCCTCCGGAGCATTACCTGCATTTTGCTGAGTGCCGCCGGCAGGACTTCCGGCAGCGTTGCCTCCATCCGGACGGCCGCTGCCCGCACCTTCCGCCTTTGCACCGGCCTGTGCGCCGTTGTCATTTGCCGTAAGCTCGTCATACAGACGGATATGCGCTCCCTCATAAAGATTGGAGCTCCAGGTTGCCACGACGGTCTCATCCCCGTTCAGGCCGGATTTGATTTCGGCCACCTGATCGTCATACAGGCCGACCTCCACATAATGCATGCGCGCAATACCATCCTCTACGACATAGAGATAAGCATCGCCGCCGCTGTAATAGATGGCGTCGACGGGTACAAGCATGGCATTGACAGCCTTATCCGTCACAAGCCTTACCTTGACGGTACTGCCTGTAGCGATCTCATCTGTATTTTCAAGTTCGGCGCGTACCTTAAAGAGACCGGTCGCGCTGTCTACGATCGTACTGATCTCCGTGATGCGTCCGCCGTAGGTCTTGCCGTTTTTGATGACTTCCAGCGCATCACCGGCCGTGAGATGCTGCATCATGCGTTCACTGACATAGACAGTGATCCTTTTTTCACCTTCTCCGGAAATGACACAGATCTCAACATTGTTATTGATATGATCATAGACGTCCGCGCTGATACTTTCCACACGTCCGGCGATCGGTGCCGTGATCTCGCTGTAGCTGAGCTGCCTGTCATAATTGATTTTGGCGGATTCATACTGCAGCTCCGCGGATTTCAGCTGATTGGTATACTGCTCGTATTCCTGCGGGGTAATGTCGCCGCCGTTATAGAGGATCTGCATGCGGCTCAGGTTGGATCTGGCGGAATTCAGACTCACCTCGGCGGAATCCAGCTGGTTCTGCACAGACGCGAGCTGATCCGTATTGATCTGCATCAGGCGCTGGCCTGCCTCGACATAATCACCTGCCGATACATCCACAGCGGTCACATCACCTGCAGCCTTGGCGTAGAGATGCACGACATCCGCTGCCTCGACCGTACCGGTCAGGCTGGATGTAACCGAAACATCTCCCCTGTGCGGAGTCTCTGTCTTTACAACCGTATAGCTGATTTCCTGCTGTGCTCCGCCAGTACCCTGGCGTCCGCCTCCGGCTCCGGCCGCGCCGCCTGCCATGGTCCCCATACCTGCGCCCGGCATCCCGGGAAATCCCTGTCCGCTGCCCGGCAGAACAAATTTAAATACAACAAGAGCTGCCGCCAGAAGAAGTATCACAACAGCCGTAGCTCCAATGATTAATTTCTTTTTACCCATAACAACCTCTCTATCAAATAGCAAATAGACGAACTGATTATGAGAAGTGTATCCTTAATTTGTGAAAAATATGTGTTTGTTTTTTGAAACTTATCTCAGCACAAGAGGGGGATTTTTCTTTATCTGATCAATCAATGTATGCATCTGTACTTTCATATCAGAGCTCATTATTTCTGTAATTGCTGTGGTTAGTTTCACCGCTGCATCTTTTGAAGATGCGCCGCAATGAAACATGCGTTCTTCTCTTTCCCCGTAATCCAGCACAATAAAACGATCATGCATAATACCTGCTGTAGTAATATAAGAAACTTGAATCGTAGGAAATTCAGTATGAAAATCCTTATCATCACTGGCATGAAGGTGATTCTGAAGATTATCACTAAATACTGTTACTTTAACGCCAGCCTTTACATTCTGAAGCAGACGCAGTGTCTTTATACTAATATAATTATCAACTATATAAATAGTTTTGATTGCCTGGCTGTATATGTCAATATAAGTCTCATCTGCCTTGGCCGGTCTTCCTTCACGAATCAAAAATTCTTTCTGAATATCCTCAGGAAGATTGAACTTCAGCATCACCGGTGACAGATCTGATTGTTTTACTGTATCGCTGATCCGTTCAAAAGCGTCTACGAGTTTATCATCATGTTCAAGAAGAAGCTTCTGCTGATTATCAAGCATAATTTGCATGCATCGAATAGCCTCTGTATTCTCGGTAGTCTGCATCGATAGTCGCAGAAGATCTCTTTGTGTTACCAGGCTCTGTGTTTCCGAAATATAGTCTTTTAAAGCCCGGAAAATCCGTATTAACGCCCTGCTTTGTTTTGTAGCCAATTCACCCCGTAAAACTGTCATTAACATGTAGAGTCCGCTTTCAGTAAATGCTCTTGGAGGTTTCCTTCGGCCTCCCCAACTTGATATCAATTTTTTTGATATCAAATTATTCAGATTCTTAAACTCTTCTTTTGTAAGGTAAAAGCAAAAATCATCCCCTTCAAATTTTTCCATGTTGTTCGAAACTTGTTGATTAAAGGCAGTAGTGCTGTACCCATATATCTCTGCCAGTTCAAAATCAAGCATCACCTTTACGCCACGAACTTCATAAATCTTGTCCCTGATAAATTGCTCATCTATAAGAGCTATTGCTAATGATTCTCCCTGCGTATTCTTTTTAATACTCAAAGAATTATTCTCCTTTTTCTCTTAATTCTTCACCCGTCTTTCGGCTCTTGTATGTTTTTACCATATCATCATACTCATCTATCATTTTATTGAGAGCACGTTCAATCGCCACAGTCTTTGACTGCCCGGCACGTTCACAATATGCTTCAAGACGTTCGAAGGTAGATTTGTCCATTTTAAGGCTAATCGGCTGTGCATCTTTTTTCTGCCTCGGCATCTAATATCCCTCCTGTCATTCGTTTCTTCTTTTTGATTATGCACTATTAGTATTG
The DNA here is from genome assembly GCA_017460845.1 of Lachnospiraceae bacterium. Lineage (GTDB taxonomy): Bacteria > Bacillota > Clostridia > Lachnospirales > Lachnospiraceae > Avilachnospira. The sequence goes on along the minus strand of JAFUAE010000130.1, from coordinate 14,570 downwards.
TGTAATCAATACTTTTCAATATTAAATATTTTGTCGACGCATATTTTGCAGAAAAATATAAGGACTTAACAAAACTCCTATATAAATGAATACTGACTTATGAGTTTTGAATGACAAAATGCGTAATAAAAAAAGTCCACCTCATGGCTCAATCAAACCATTTGGTGGACTTCATCTTTGGTTAACCGCAAACGTCAGAGCTAACCCGATACCTTAATTATTTTAACTGGATCGTGAGATCTCCTTCTGTGATCCACAGTTTTCCGTTATCATCCCTTGTAACGGTATAGACAACATCCCTTACTCCGCTGTCCTTAAAGCTGATGCTCAGCGATTCCTCCTCAAGCTTCCAGTCAAATGCAAACTCCTTGGACGGAACAACAAGTGCGCCGCTGCCGTCTTTCTGGAACTTAAGGTCCGTTACGCCGTCGATCGTCCATTTCCCTGTCAGCTCTTCGGCCTTTACCGGCTCCTTCTTGACTTCTTCCTTGGCTTTCTCTGTCTCCTTTACTGCCTCGGTCTCCTTCTCTGCGGCTTCCTTCTCTGCAGCCTCGCCCTCCTTCTCGGAAGCTTCACCGTCTTCCTCCTTTTTGTCGCCGGCTTCGGAAACTACAACCTTTTCATCAGCAGATGTGTCGATGTCAGGTTCGACATAGACTTCGAGGTCTTCATCAGGATCGTATTCATTATCCTCCTCATCATCCACATAGTCCGAAGGAGTTGCCTTCTTTGCTGTGCTGCCGCCTTCCTTGACTGCCATGGAGGTCATCGGAACTGCCGCCAGCATCACAAGCGCCATAAGCATGATCATCCAGATTCTTTTTTTCATTTATCTCACCTCCTGTTTATCTGCCTGCAGCAGGTTTGCCGTCCCAGCTGCCGTCTGCGCCGACCTTAAATCCGTCAGGCGTTACTTCATCGTGATACATGCGTCCCTGGGTCTTGCCCGGAACCGTCTCGAAGTAATACCACTTTCCATCGATAAGCTTCCACCCGGTCACCATAGAGCCCTGGTATCCGGTCGGATGCTTCTCGAGGAAGAAATAGTTTCCTTCGCTGTAGAACCAGCCCATCCGCATCTTGCCGTCTTCGTCAAATGCGTACCAGTCAGTCTTTCCGTTGTAGGTGATCTGTATCCACTCATTACGGGCAGCCTGGCCATTGTCGTGCGTATAATGCCAGTTGCCGGCTGCATCAATGCGCCAGTGAGGATCAGAATCCATAAGACTCGTTCTGGTCCCGTTGGAAGAAATTATGATCAGTCCGCGCTTTCCAGTTGCGCCGTCCCGTCCCTGGCCGCCGGAGCTGTCATTGGAAGCTCCGCTGCTGTCAGGAGTAAGCGGATTTTCCTTCTTTCCGGTTGCCGGGATAATGACTTCATTCGGGTCCAGGATCTCCGCGAGTCCCAGTGCATCCCAGTACAGCTTGCCGTCGTTGCCGATATAATACGCCTTATTTCCGTTCTCTGTCTCCGTAGGAGCCTTGTAAGGCACGAGCTCTGTGGTCGGCTGTATCCTTACCTGGACGCATTCCGGCTTGGAGTCTGCCTGGCCCTCTTCTCCGATCAGCTTATACCATACATAGTATACCTTTGTCGCTGTACCGGTCGGGATACTTGTGCTCCATCCGGAGGTCGGGGCTGCATCCGCGCTTGTGCCAAGCGCATACTGGATCTCCTTATATCCGGCAGGAAGTGCTTCAGGTGCGGTAACCAGTTCCTGAGCAGCTCCTGTGTAGTACAGAGTATTCGGCGTCGGGATACCATCACCCTTCCAGTAAGCGATCAGGGTAAAGTTCCTGATTACCGGAAGTGCAAAGTTGTAAGGTTTGCCTTCATCATACCAGCCAAAGAACTCCAGATCTCCTCTGGTCGGATCTTCAGGCTTCGCGACCTGATCACCGTAGATAATGCCGCTTACTGCAGGCACTGTGCTGCCGCCGTTGCTGTCAAAGTTTACGGTAATACCGTCACCTGATCCGACAGTAACCTCAGCATCGACACCTGCAAAATGGTTATCATCCGCAGGATAGCGAACAAGCCAGACACCCGGCGCAACCCTGACCTCTGCATATTCGGCAAGTGTGTATTTGCCATCACCGCCTTTCAAGCGGTATTCCATCTTACGTGGTGTAAGACCGGTCAGATAGCCGTTTCCGGAGCCCTTTGGATTCTCAGCCTCGGAACCGATATTCTTTGGAGCATCCTGGGTGGCTTTTTCAATAATGACCTGTTTGGTTCCGCTGACATAAAGAGCAGGATCCGTATTGTCAACTACGAAATACGATACTGTATGCGTTCCCGCTCCGGCCGGAAGGTTTACAAGCGTCTGCAGGCCGAAGGTCTTATAGTATCCTTTTCCTTGTTTTGCTACAACGGTACTGGTTGGATCATCATCCGCCGGATTATTTGTCAGTTCAATCGGATTATTCGGATCTGCCGGGTCATAGCTGTAATAGACTGTAGCTGTTGCTACATCTTTGTCATCTACTTTCTTTGTAGGGACCGTCACCTTAATGTTATAGCCCTTATATGCAGCCTGACCATCCTTTGTCCCGTATACACCTTTTACATCTTCTGCAGTGACATGGAAGTCTTTATCTGTTACGTTATAACATCCGCGTCTTACCGTAATGTCATAATTCTTGTAAGTCGTATCCTTGTTGGCTACAGTCACATCTATGTAATAGGCACCCTTAGTATGTATCTCTACATGACTATCATCCAACGTCACATCGTTATCATCAATAGATACACCGTCCGCCGGCACACCGCTCACGCTGTAAGTAGGCTTAACTTTTGCTTCATCTATCTTTCTGACTATATCATTAACAGATATAATCACGGCCTTCTTTGCAATCGTGACGTCTACAGAACCTCTTTCCGTATTTTCATCTTTTAATTTGTAATAAACAGTATAAGTACCCGCATCTTTCGCAACAGGAATGTTATCACTCCAGGTACCATCAGTGCCCAGTCTGTATTGAAGACCCTGAGCGGCGCCTCCCTCTGTTACAAGCTGCTGGTCTTTTCCGTTATACTCGAGACCGGTTATTGCCACAGGTGCATTTACCGCATCTGAAGAAACAACGACCGTCGCCGTTGGGGTAATTTCAGGGCCGGAAGAATCCATAACCTGAAAGCTATAGACAACATTTCCGTTTGTTTCCGGAAGCGTCGGACTTGTGACTTTCGTTTCCTGATTGGCAGCAATCTTAGCAATATTTCTTTTTCCCGGAATATTCAGCTGATCATATCGGATTGCATACCGGATTCCTTCCCCTGAAGCCTGAGTTTCTGCCTTGATTGTCCAGTCTACTGTCTTGCCTCCAAGACTCTTCTGGGACTCCGGCGTAACAGTCAGGGACTTTACAGGAGCGTAGGTCCAGATATTTGTAGTGCCATCCTTAACCAGAGATGCATTGAATACCTCGGTAAGCTTCGGATCTGCCTTTTTATCATACAGGATTCCCTGATGATTATTATCCGTATCAGCAGATACATATATATCTCCATCGACGGTTCCCGTATTCGTCATCTCGTAATTATCATAGATATAATCCAGATTGATGCTTCCATCGTTATTGAAGATGCCGAGGTTGCTAAAATAAAGGCCTTCCATCAGATCATCTGTCTTTGTCAACTCCTTGATAGGATTTTCAAAACGGCCATTGTGTTTAAGAGGAACTGTGGCTCCAGTAATCCTGCCGGTACTGGTATTTATGAACTGGGCCCCTTCATTATTTATGAAATAGCTCTTAATTGGCAAAGTAAAATGCACTTCCTCTTCCGTAATGAACGGCTTATCCACTGCCGGCGGGAAGAGCGGTATAATGGCAGTATCTACAGGGCAGGTATAAAACGTACCGGAGTTTTCAAATCTGCCGAAATTATACATCAGGCCCGGAACCAGTACGATATCTCCGCTATTTTGCAGCAACGCTTCGGTATTAACCGAACCATCTTTATTATATCCGTTATTCAGACGTCCTATGTTTACATCGGACTGAGTAACATCATCCTTCCAGGAGATCTGGATACCTTTATGATAGGTAAACAGTCCCTTATCCGGATCATTGGATTCGATCACATCTGCAAATTTTCCATCATTTTTCAGCGTGCCCATGTTATAGAAGGCACCATAAGAAAGCAGACAGCCGTGATTATCCAGCGTTCCGCCTTTCATGATATAGAATTCGGCATCCTTCTTGTCACGAGTTGAGGGATTTGCCGGATCTACAGGCTTACCTTCGGTGCCTTCAATAGAAATAACACCAAAGTTTTCAAGCGTACCCCCGTTCTCGATGGTGACAACACCACATTCATATTTAGGAGGTGTAGTTCCTGATCCCGGTGTTGTAGATGCCGCGTCATACTCAACTTCCAGCTGGGCTTTTTCACCAACAATAAATTTACCGCCGCTTCCAATGAGCATGCTCGCATTATTACCAATTGCAAGCTCGGCACCGGTTGTATTAAAGCTGTCAGTCAGCTCCATTGTTCCATTTATTACGGTCAATCCGGCAGCACCTGTTGTCTGGTGGTTTGCAATCTGGATATCGAAGCTGTTGACATCCAGCTTAATATACCTTCCTCCATCAATGCGTAGTCCCTCCAGTACGGGAACTTCACAGATCAGTTTGATTGGGGAAGCGTCAGCGTACCTGCTGCCGCCCATGGCTTTGCGCAGTGACCAGAATTCCGGATTCGGTGTGCTTTTTTCTTCATTCATAACTTCGATCTCAAGATCGGAGCCCATAACCTTATAGCTGGACTTAATACTGGCGTTAGACGCAGCATCGTCGGTATAATATTTAGCCAGCCACTGGTCATCCCAGGTTGGATTTGTCGGTGCCGGATTCGGTACAGCGGTATAATCTGTCAGCTTCGTGTTATAATCCGGGACCGTATCTATATAAAACTTCAAGCCGAAATCCGCATTGATAGCCGCAGTAGCACTGCCCGTATCCGCACCGGCGACAAGAGTTCCGGAAGAAATAATGATTACGTCAACATAAGGCGTATCTGTGTCCGGTCCGCTTTTGTCTTTCAGAGAAGCTGCTCCGCTTTTAAGAGAATAGGCCGCTGTTTTCTTTCCGGTTGCATCCGCAAAGGTACTGACACCCTCTTTCTTCTCCGGAGCATCAGGACCAGGATAAACCATCAGCGCTTTATTGCCGTCGATCTTGACATGCAGATAACTTGAATCCCGGTCTTCGGCAGGAACTTTATTGATCAGCTGGCTGACATCCACGCGCAGGAAATAATATGTCCCGTCAAAACCGGACATTTTCTGATGAGTGCCGGTAATATTGTGGTTGCGCTCTGTAATAATCTTATAGCGGAATTCGCTGTAAGGAGGATAGAGAGCTCCGCCTGACTTCGGAGTAAATTCTGTTGGTCCTGTCTTTGTCTCATACGGAACCGCAGCGCCCATAATGATAGCAGGCGAGAGTGTTGTGGGACCATTTTCCAGGTTCTGCTTCGCGACCGCGCTGATACCCAGAGTGGCGGTTGCCATATCGTCTCCAGGAACAGCCTGTACAACATAAACGCCGGGATAATCAGCAATATCCTTATACTGCGTTTCAGTCCGGGTATAGGGGGGGCGGCGAGTACTTCAAAGGACAATGCCAGTATAAAAAGCATCGCCAGTATCAGATTACTTGCAAGTTTAAAACGTTTCATAACTGCAGTGATCCTTTCAGAAAAACAAAGATTACTGTTGCAACATTGTAAACTTCGTGACAGCATCGCTGTCACTGCGTATACATGAAAGCAGCGCATCCCCTTCGCACTTCGTGCTCGGCTCGCTGGCTTTCATTGTAAATATCCTTACTCAGTTCTCCTCCAAAAAACCGAGTGTCCTCAATCCCCTGACGATCATTTCCACATCCTCGCGGATCTGATCCTCCGGGGCTTCAAAGGTCTCTGTCATCTTTTTTACGACTTCATCCTCTGTCGTATCCTCCATCAGGAATTGAAAGATATAATTGGTCGTTTCACCGGATCTTAAGATATTGCCGAGACGTTCCTCGGCTTCTCCGTGTGCGATGACCTCCTTTTCAAATTCATCCTTCTGGATCAGTTCAAAATCTCCTTTCAGTTTCACAGCTCCTTTGCTCCTTTTCTAATATTTGCACCTCTTCAGGCCAAATCATGACAAAGTCTCTGTAAAAACCGCCGGAGGGACTTATCATAACTTAAGTGTATCTGTGCCTTAAAAAGCGTAACGGAGGTCTGACCTTTCCTCTGAAAGATCAAGCCTCCGTTCATGCTGGACCTGAGGGGAGTCGAACCCCTGTCCGAAAATCAATTCCTCGTTCTTCTACTATCATAGTCCGTCAGATTTGATTCATTCCCTTAAAAGATGGCGGACACTCCCATAAGAGAACTGAGCTTCATGATACGCCCATATACGCAAAGCTTAGTATATGTCGTTTCCTGTCTTTTCGATGCCCGGGATCCCGCCAGACAGGTATGTCAGGCCGGACACAAGCAGCACTCAGGCTGCAAGAGCGTAACGATAATCGTCAGCGTTTATATTTAGGTTTTGAGATTTAACGCATCATCCTGCGGATAGCTTCCCCGACTGCATGACCCCCGTCGAAACCGGTACAAGCCCTGGCAGGTCTGGATCTGCCGGCAGGTCCTTTTGCCGACAGAGTAATTATATAACAAACTTGCGTCCAGTGCTACATAAATATCCAATATTATACATATTTTTTAGATTTTTTTGGGCATATTTCAATCAGAATCATACACGGATGCTGGCATTTTTGAATTCCCGTTCCAGTTCTCTGCGCTGTTCCTTCTTTGCCATATCGTCCCGTTTATCGTAGAGCTTCTTACCCCGGCATAAGCCGACCTTGACCTTTACCCTCGGTCCCTTGAAATATACCTCCAGCGGGATCAGGGTGTATCCCTTTTCCTGGGATTTTCCCATCAGGCGGTTGATCTCGCTGCGATGCATGAGCAGCTTTCTTGTACGGAGCGGATCCTTGTTGAAAATGTTGCCCTTTTCATAAGGATTGATATGCATCCCTTCGACAAAAAGCTCGCCTTTACTTGCCTGGATAAATGATTCCTTGATCGAGCAATGACCCTGGCGGATGGACTTCACCTCCGTGCCGAAAAGCTCAATGCCGGCCTCAAAGGTCTCATCCACGAAATAATCGTGATATGCTTTTTTATTGTTGGATATTAATTTGATACTGTCCTTACCCATTGCAAACTCCAATGCCGGCTCCGCCGGCACTATGCATACAGGATATCACATGCGAACGTTTAGCGAAACCGCCGGCCCTGCCGCATGATTTATCCGTATGAGAACAATCCCGGAATTGTTCGCCTGCATGAAAAATGGCAGCCTGTGCGGGCTGCCATGGATTTCTCTGATATCAGATCAGTGATTCATCAGAACATTAAGTGCCAGTGCCAAAATAAAGAAGAGCACAGTTCCAAACTTCGTGAACTTCTGAAGGTTGCCCTCCATGCTGCGTCCTTTATTCTTGCCCCAGTAGCTCTCTGCCATGCCGCCGATGCTTCCGAGTCCCTGTGTATTGCCTTCCTGCATCAGAATGATACCGGCGATGCAAACTCCAAGGATTACATAGATTGCTGTTAAAACTACAGTTAAAACGCCCATAATTATGCCTTTCCAATCAAAACATTAAGCCAAAATATAATATCACAATCATTTCTCTTAGTCAAGCCCGGAAGTTTCAGCGTTTTCAGCCGGCATCTCTGCGGGTGTTGTTTCAGTATCCTTCCGATTCTCCTGATCTTTGTTCTCGTCTTCAGGATCCTGTTTTTCCGGATCTTCACTCTTGTTCTCAGAGTCCTGTTCTACCGGATCTGATGTGGCCGCAGCTGCTTCTTCCGGGGACGAGTCCGCTGCCGGATTTTCATTTTCAGTTCCTGCCGGTTCACTGCTGCTCTCTGCAGCAGCTTTTTCGGGATCCTCAGCCGAAGCCGTTATCACATCCCCAGAACTCTCCGTTTCGGTTTCAGTTCCAGCCTCAGTTCCGGTTTCGGTTTCAGCCCCGACCTTGATCTCAGTGCTATGGGCATCATTTCCCACTGCCTCATCAGCCCTGACACTTCTTGTATCACGATCTGAACCGCTGTGATTTCTTCCGTCATCCGTCTCATCGGAAGCAGAGCCTTCGGCTTTCGGTTTTCTTTCTTCCACATCGGCAGCTGTACCGATCCTGCTTCCGTTCTTTTCATATTCATCCGAATTCACCTTCAGCCGCTCGTCCGTGATCAGATATTCTTCTCCATCGGTTTGTACTGCCTTGATTACAAGCTGTTCGAAATCCCTGTTATCGATCGGATTTTGTCCGGCATCATCAGAAGGCTCCTCTTTACCGACCGTTTGTTCCGCAATGTAGGTGAGATATTCCTGGCTGATGTATGGAACAAATCCGGGGTCGGTGACATACTGCGGCGCGTTCAGATTATATTTGTCTTCCGCGCGGATTATTTTTCCGTCCTCAAGGATGTTGTGATAGAGGCCGATCGTGATTTTCTCATCCGGCTTATAGTACGTATATGCGCCGCTCTCTCCTCCGGCTGCTCCAAGATAAGCCAATGCATCGCCGGAATCCGCCGTTTTGCCGAAAACAAGTCCTGCATCGACCGTTTTGTCATTTCCCTCTTCATCCTTAAAGCTCAGGCTTCCGTCCAGTACGATGACTGAATCCTCAGTGTAGGCATTTCCTTCATGATCCTTTCCGAAGGGGCTGTAATCGATTTGCGCAGCCGAAACCTCATCCATGACCGTGCCCCAGTCCATTTTATAGGACTCTTCCGTATGCTCCGCAGATGTATAGCCTCTGACAAAAATTGCGATCACATCAAACAAAGATGCATCGATAGTAAGTCCGGTATGATCGATCAGTACGGTCTCACCTTTTGAATCTTTTCCAAAGCCTATATCTCCGCCGACAAACATTCCGGGCCTCATGGAGTCTTTACTGGTTCCTATGACGAGATCGATAGACTTTTCCTCACCGGTAGCCTTATCCCACGCTGTATCATAACGCGTACTCATCAGCGAGACCTTTTCCGTTGTCTTCATAAAAGCATTGACAGGATCCATTCCGGCTGCAGAATCGCTTCCGTTTTCGGTATTAAAATTGATCCGGATCAGCAGGTCTGTATTTCTGACATCCTTCTGTGTTTCTCCATCCTGATTAAACACTGTCGTATCCCAGGAATAGCGTTCAACTGTGATGTCCGAAATGATTCCCTGATATTTTTCTTTCAGATCCGCCGCGGCCTGCCTGATCCGGTTCTGCTCAGCCACAGAGGCGGCAATTGTCATATATTTCTCCAGGAAGCCGGTATATCCGGGGAATATTGCCTCCTCCATATAATTCTCATGATAGGAGCTATAATATGGAAACATCATCGTAATGCCGGAGAGCAGGCCATATCCGTAATCATTCCACGGATTATTTTGCTCTTCGAACTGTGTGTTCTCCATCCCCAGACCCATACGGCTGCGGCCTATGGCAGTTTCGGCGTACACAAAATTCCTGTTATATTTCGCAGACCTGTATTCTATGAATTTGTCATTATACAGGTCATCGATGGCCTGCAGAGCTTCGTCATATTTCTGCCGGGAGGCAGTATCATTTGCCGCTTCTGCCTGATCTCTACCGTCAAACAGGAATACCCTGAGTTTTGAAAGGAAATCGGACATATCCAGATAATCCCTGACATCTGCTGATGTATCATATCCGAAATGTACAGATCTGCCTGCTGCGGACTCAACCGCCCGGAACGCAGAGCCTGCCGTTGTCCTGTCGCCCAGCAATGCTGACATGGCATTGCCAAACCTGTCAACCTTTTCACCATAGCCTGCAAGTTCCTTCAGATTGAAGCAGGCTGTAGTTGAGGGGAGGTAATACTTGACATCGCCGTGTTCCGTCAGATAGCTTGCAGAAGCCATGACTGCAAGCTCCTCCGTCGTCGGCTCCTCGAAATATTTGTTGATTACCGCGAAGTACTGGTCATAGGCGGTCCTGCCGTCTGTAACTTCTTCACTGGCGATCATGTAATCGACATATGGAGAAATATTGTAGGCAGTCTCGATCCCGGCCATCAGGCAGGCTTCCATACTGAGGATCGATAATCCGCCGTGCTCATTATAAAGCTTGCTGCTGTACAGCGCCTCTTCAATACGGCCTATCGTAAGTCCTTTGCCGGAGATCATATTTCCATTGTAGATATCAGAATTTTTGATTGCCGAAACTTCATCCGAAAAGCAGATCCCGTCGTCAGAGCCGCCGCCATGATTCCAGAGACTCAGCCAGTAATCATCGGCAGGAAACAGATCATAGGCAAAATCCATGAATCCAAGCAGCATTTCCGAATCTCCCATATCCGCCTGACCGAAATTCGCCAGCAGACGCATGGATCCGTTTCCGTTGTCTTCCGAATCATCCGTCAGGATGTTGTCCATATTGGAATAGTCCCATTTCTTTGACTGATCCTGTGTAACAGATCCGGTGCCTTTTTCGACTCCGGCGGGGTCCATGTAATACAGACAGAAATTGACATTATTATTCAGCTCCTGCATGCATTTCGGAGCCCAGCTTCTGGTGCCTCCTGCCAGCACAAGAACATTGACTTTGTTAATGTCATATTCCGATTTCAGTACATTGACCAGATCCTTGGAGGCGCCGGCACCTTTGTCTTCAAGATCCGTGCCGCACAGATAGATCATGACTGTGTATTTGCGCTGATCCGATGTCAGCTCGGGATTATTGAGAATACTCCGGTAGACCTCCGGGTAGAAATAGCCGTCAAAGGTCCCGTTATCGATCCTCTGCGGACCGGTTCCGTCCAGATTGGTATAGAGTACATACCCGTTGACCTGTTCGCGGGCCAGATGGTTGATCGGCTTCGCTTTTTCCTTCTTCTCATCCGGAGGCTGCGGCATGTTGTTCTGTGAAGGATAATAGCCGCTTCCCGGATCATTATCCTCGGAAGTATGGGCCTCCACGTCGGCAAGCCACTGTGCAAGATTATCCCCATAGGCTGGGACCATCAGGTTCCTGCCCGACAGAATCGCATTCGGATACATCTGCAGCAGTCTGGAGAATGCGTTCTGCAGCACTCCGGCAGAAAGGTTCTGCCATTCCGGACGCGCCAGATATTCTGCCGACTGACCTGCAGGCAGGGAGTTCAGCAGATTCTGAATGACAAGATCGGTATCAGTGCTGCCAGAAGACCTCCCCTCGCCGATCCCGAGGGCAAAATAGTGTCTGACATAGCTGTCCCAGCTGCCGCCGAAGGCAGCCTCAAGATCACTGTTTGCATGGCGGTATGCCGCAACATCCAGATAAGGACATGCTTTTCTGCCTTCCGTAAGACCGGATGCCAGGAAATGACGGAGCAGCTTTTCACGGTCCTCGGCAGTCAGCGGCTGACGGACATCGTCTGATCCTACAGAACCGCCTGTCAGTGACAGTGCCGCCTTCAGCTCCGGGTAAAGCGCCAGATAATAGTCTGCGTCAAACAGGTCTCTGACACTTGCAGGATTGCTGACCGTCTCACCGTTATATTTATGAAGAACACCGCTGTAGACGCCGTTCAGATAAGCAGCACTGCCGCTTTCAGAAACAGATACTGCCCCGGTTCCAGGCCCGGGATTGCCCGAGGCAAATGCTGACGCCGGAGAAAAAGCCGAGATGACCAGAGAAAGGCTGAGTAATGCCGATAAGAAGCGAAGCCTTACATGACCTTTCATGCCTGAAATCCCATATCTGTTTGTATGCGAATTTGATCTGCTCTTAAACATCATAGTTCTGCTCTCCCATTTCTGGTTCATGAAGATCCGCGATGTTTCTGATGCGGAACGCATAGTTTGTCAAAAACGCCGGACATATATTATTGCCCGGCGTATTTTTCTGCTGATACATCCTTGTCAAATGTCCGAAAAATAGAAAGCGAGCTTTCTTTTTTCGTCCATTTTCCAAGAGCTTATACAGCTATTATATGATGGATGATTATAAAAATCAAAAGCTTCTGCATGCAAACAGTCTTTTGCAAACATTTACAAGCACAGACTCTGTAATAAGAGCTATGGTGTGATATTTATTATTTTAACATTGTGCGGAATCGCTCCATGGCTTCCAGGGTCTTTTCATAGTTTCCGAAGGATGTCAGACGGAAGAAATATTTGCCGTTGCGTCCGAATCCGGTGCCCGGCGTACCGACGACCTGGATCTCGTTCAGCATATAGTCAAAGAACTCCCAGGATTCCATGCCCTTCGGGCATTCAAACCAGATATACGGGGAGTTGATGCCTCCGTAAAAGCGGATGCTGAGATCCTTCATGGTATCTGCGATCACCTTTGCATTTCTCTTATAATAGTTGAGGTTTTCCTGGCACGCCGCCATTCCCTCCTCTGAGAATACGACCTCGGCGCCCTTCTGGACAATGTAGGAAGCGCCGTTGAATTTCGTGCTCTGTCTTCTGGTCCACATTGCGTGCAGTGACATTTCCGTACCGTTGGAGGCTGTAAAGACCAGCTCCTTCGGAACTACGGCATAAGCGCATCTTGTGCCGGTAAAGCCAGCGGTCTTGGAAAGCGAGCAGAACTCGATGGCGCACTTTTTCGCGCCCTCGATCTCAAAAATGCTTCTTGGCAGCTCCGGCTCCGAGATAAATGCCTCATAGGCGGAGTCAAATAAAATGACTGCTTCATTGGCGATTGCATAATCCACCCATACCTTCAGCTGCTCTCTGTTATAGCAGGCGCCGGTCGGGTTGTTCGGTGAGCAGATATAGATCAGGTCCGCATGTACATTCGGATCAGGCATCGGAAGGAAGCCGTTTTCCGCAGTGCCGTCCATGTAAATGACCTTTCTGCCGCACATAATGTTGGTATCCACATAGACCGGATAAACCGGATCCGGGCAGAGGATCACATTGCCGTTTCCGAAAATATCCGTGATATTTCCCGTATCGCATTTTGCACCGTCAGAAAGAAAGATCGTATCTGGATCGATATCCACGCCATTGCGTGCATAATAATCCGCGATCGCCTTCCTGGTCTCCGGGTATCCCTGCTCCGGTCCGTATCCGCGGAAGGTCTCGGGTCTGGACATTGCGTCTACACCGGCATGCAGTCCGTTGATCACGATTTCCGGGATCGGAAGCGTTACGTCTCCGATACCCAGACGGATCAGGCGTTTGGCCTTTTCCGGTTCCCTGGCACAGAAATCATCGACTCTGTGGCGAATATCAGCAAACAGGTAGCTTGGTACAAGATTCAGATAGTTTTCGTTGAGCTTCGGCATTTTAAAACACTCCCTTCTGACTGAACACACAAAAATGCCGGAAAAAGCGCCGCTTTTTGCAGCAGGCATTATCCTTCCTGCGCTGCGGTCCTTTTCCGGCATCTGCATTAAGATCTCAATTCAATATTCATAGATGTCAGTCCGTTCAGGATCTTATTCATAACCGAGGTGATCTCATCCTCAGTCAGCGTATGATCCTTTGAGCGGAAGGTCAGGCTGTAAGCCATGGACTTAAATCCGGGACGTACCTGAAGTCCCTCATAGATATCAAACAGGCTTACGGATTCCAGAAGCTTTCCGCCGCGCTGAATGATCATCTCCTCGATGTCCCCGGCAAGTACATTCTTCGGAACAAGCATGGAAAGATCACGGCCGACAGCCGGGAATCTGGCAACGCCCTCATGCTTGCGGTCGAAATCGGCGTACTCCGTGATCACCGGCATATCAAGTACCGCCAGATATACTCTGACTCCCTCCTTGAAGCCGTAATTCATGGATACCTTCGGATGGATCTCACCCAGATATCCGACCCGCTTTCCGTCATAAATGATGTCAGCCTTGCGTCCCGGATGGAAATAAGGCCTGCTGCACTCGGAATCCAGCTTATAGCGCTTCTTCATGCCGAGCTTTGCAAAGATTTCTTCAATGACGCCCTTCATTACAAAGAAGTCAATGTCATTTCCATATCCTGCCAGCGTCAGCTGCTCGCGTTCATCCGGAAGCTCGGTCAGCGGCAGTGACTTCGGCACGTAAATGTTGGCCATATCATACAGCCATACATTTTCATTTCTGTGATTGTAGTTAAAGCTCAGCGCCGTCATCATGGCATTCAGCGGCTGGGTGCGCATAACGGAGAAATCCTCTCCCAGCGGATTGCTGATGACAATGCAGTTTCTGAGCGGGCTTTCGACAGGAATATTCAGCAGGCCAAATGCCTTCGGGCTCTCGAATGCATAGGTCATAATGTGGTCGAAACCGGAGAATTCCGCGATCGCCCTGACCTTTTCATCCACTCTCAGCTTGAATGACAGCTTGCCTGTTGTCGCCTCACCGACCGGAAGGGTATCGCAGATCTTGTCGTATCCATAGAATCTGAGTACCTCCTCAGCCAGGTCGCAGGTCGCAAACAGATCGCGGCGGAAGCTCGGCACAAGGATCTTTTCGGAAGCGGCATCATAGCCGAGGCCGATCTTTGCGAAAATGTCCAGCATATCCTCCTTGCTGATGTCCGTACCAAGAAGATCGTTGATTT
>JAFUAE010000129.1 GCA_017460845.1 Lachnospiraceae bacterium | reverse complement strand
TTAATATAAAAACAACTTGGAGGATTTCGTATTATGAAAAACCCGATCGTTACAATGACGATGGCAGACGGCTCATCCCTGAAGCTTGAGCTCTATCCGGACAAGGCCCCGATCACTGTCGACAATTTTGTGTCTCTTGTGAAGAAAGGATTCTATGACGGCCTGATTTTTCACAGAGTCATCAGCGGATTCATGATCCAGGGCGGTGATCCGGAAGGTACCGGCATGGGCGGTCCCGGCTATCAGATCAAGGGCGAATTTTCGGCAAACGGCGTAGACAATGATCTCAAGCATGAGCGCGGCGTCATTTCTATGGCAAGATCCATGAGACCGGATTCAGCCGGCAGCCAGTTCTTTATCATGCATAAGACTTCGCCCCATCTGGACGGACAGTATGCAGCCTTCGGAAAGGTGATCGAGGGTATCGAGCTTGTGGATAAGATCGCATCAGTCAGAACTGATTACAGCGACAGACCGCTTGAGGATCAGGTCATTAAGAGCATGACCGTTGAGATGGAATAAGCTTATTTGAATATGTTCACGGCGCCCGCGGAAAAGCGGGCGCCGTCTTTATTTACGTTTCCGTTTCGTTCATCGAGGGGGACAGAGGGGAAGAACATCTGCATTCATAAAATCATTTCATTTTCTCCGTCCTTTTTGGACTTATACCAAGGCTGATCTGCTCTGCCGCTTCCTGTACGGTGCCGTCATTCTCAACTGTCAGATCCGCAAAGGCCGAATAACAGTCTTTACGTTCCTCATACATCTCCGTGAGAGATCTGGACATGGAAATCGGCCGTCCTTCTACAGGCAGTACCTCCAGTTTTCTGCGGATCCAGACGATCCTGCCGTTCTGATGGAGCAGCGGATAATTCTCTTCTCTTGTCACACATCCGCCGCCGGTCGCAATGACTTTTCCGGAAAGCTTTCCCAATTCTTCAAGTATTTCGGTTTCCAGCCGACGAAAGCCGCTCTCGCCGCTTTCCCGGACTATCTCCGGAATCGGTTTTCCGGCCTTTTCCACCAGCTTTTCGTCTGCATCGATAAACTCTCTCCCGAGAATTTCAGCCAGTACCTTCCCAATACTGCTTTTCCCGCAGCCGGGCATTCCCACCAGGATCAGGTTTTCCATCCCGCCGCTCAGGATCCCGGTGATCCTTTCGACTTCTCCGTCATCGATCTTACTTCCCGTAAACAGCTCGGCGCTTCGTTTTGCCTGAGCCACAAGCATCCAGAGTCCGCCGGCATACGGGATCCCGAGCTCCTCCGCCTGCAGCAGAAGTCCGGTCCTTGACGGATTATAAATAACATCCAGTACGCCCCGGCAGTCCGGAAATGCCTTCAGGTCAAGCGGAGCCTTACCGTTGTCCGGATACATGCCGACAGGCGTCGTGTTGACGATCAGATCCGCATCCGCATGCAAATGCAGATTGCCGTAATGATTCTCCCCGCTTCTGGAAATGACAACGACGGATGCGGCTCCGAGGTCCTCCAGTGCCCGGCAGGCTGTGCCTGAGGCTCCCCCGCTGCCGAGGACGAGTGCCTTTTTGCCCTGCACTTCGATCCCGCTCATTTTCACCAGACTGCAAAAGCCGTCATAATCCGTATTATAGCCATGCCAGCCATCCGCTTCGCGCACAAGCGTATTGACGCAGCCCATCCGCTTTGCCGTATCGGAAAGCCGGGTACAGTATTCCATTACCGTCTTTTTATAGGGGATCGTCACATTCATTCCCGAAAGCGCTGTTTCTTTCAGGAACAGACCGACCTCGTCCGGTTCCTTTTCATACAGCCGGTATTCATAATCCGCAAGCATTCCGTGGATCTGCGGCGAATAACTGTGGCCCAGCTTTTTCCCCAAAAGTCCGAATTGCTCTGTCATCTCAGGATCCTCTTTCCGCATCAGATCAGACCTCATTGTAACTGCCGAGATAATAGAATTCTTCGGTGCCGTCACTGAGTTCCCGTATCAGCTGGACAAATTCCTCGGAATAGACCGAGGTCTCGATATCAAAGTAGAACATAAACTCAAAATCCCTGTCCGGGATCGGACGGCTCTCCAGCTTGACCACATTGATATCCAGCGCATAAAATCTCGCCAGCATCTTATACAGAGCGCCAGGCCTGTGAGAAAGGATCATCATGATCGATGTTTTCGACGCTCCCGGGAATATCTCCGGTTTTCTGGAAATGCAGATAAACCTGGTATGATTGTTGCCGTTGTCCTGAATGTTGGACGCGATGCTCTTGAGTCCGTAAAGCTCCGCGCAGCGATGAGAGGAGATCGCAGCTACATCGGATCTGCCGGACTGGGCTACCATAGACGCTGCAATGGCGGTATTTTCAACCTCCACGACCTTCACATCCGACCCGAGGGACCGCAGGAATTCGCTGCACTGGTTCAGCGCCTGTTCATGGGAATAGATCTCCTTTATCTGATTCAGCTCGGTGCCGGATGCCGCGATCAGGCAGTGATTGATCTTGATCCTTGTGCCTCGCACGATATAAAAATGGTGTGACAGCATCAGATCATAAACCTTGCGCACCGAACCCGCAGTACTGTTTTCGATCGGCAGGATGCCGTACTCGCACATGCCTGTTTCCACAGCCTTAAAAACGCCCTCAAAATTGCCCAGATACATGATATCCGGCGATTTAAACAGCTTTTCGCAGGCGATCGTGGAATACGCACCTTCAACGCCCTGGCAGGCGACGCGGGCCGTTTTCGGAAACATTTTCGGCGTATTTTCTATGGCTTCCGCAATCTGGCTGAAAGCCTCGTCGTTTGATTTGTTCAGCTTATTCTGATAAGAACGGCTCAGCTCGAAAAGCAGGGAATAAAGTACCCTGTAATAAGAGCTCAGCTCCGGCTCATCGGCCATTGCCACGATTTTATTCAGTACCTCGCGCTCCCGTTTTGGATCCACGAGGGGAATGCCATGCTCCAGCTTATATTTCCCGATTTCCGCGGAAACCTGCATTCTTTCTTTGAACGCCTCCACCAGACGGCTGTCCGCTGCATCGATCCGCTGCCTTAATTCCTCAAGTCCCATTGTTCTGTCCTCTGCCGGATGTCCCGGCCATATGATAACTATTTAAACATGAATTTCCGACATCATCATTTCATCCAGGACCGCAGCTGCTGCCGCAGCCTCCACTACCGGCACCGCTCTCGGCACAATGCAGGGATCATGCCTGCCGTGCACACAAAGGCGGACTGCCTCCCCGGTCCTCATATCGATACTGTCCTGTTCCTTCGCTATGGATGGAGTCGGCTTAAATGCCGCCCTGAATACGATCGGCATCCCGGAGGTCATTCCGCCGTAAATGCCGCCCGCATGATTGGTCCGTGTCTGCACGCGGCCTTCACTGAAAATGTAGGGATCATTATTTTCACTGCCGCGAAGCGAAGCGCAGGCAAATCCGTTTCCGAATTCAATACCCTTGACCGCAGGGATCCCGAACACCATCTGTGCGATCCTGTTCTCGATGCCGTCAAACATCGGTTCCCCGACCCCCGCCGGTACATTTTCAACCACGCATTCTACCACGCCGCCGACCGAATCCCCTTCAGCCCTTGCTTCGTCGATTGCCGCCAGCATGCGTTCTTCTTCCGTCTCTCCGCCGATCATGACAGCCCTTGCGGATATGCGGATCCCTCTGGCCTCCAGCAGCTGGAGCGCAATACCGCCGGCAATGCAGAGCGGTGCTGTCATGCGTCCGGAAAACTGTCCTCCGCCGGCAAAGTCTCTTGCCCCGCCAAACCTTACCATCGCCGGATAATCCGCATGTCCCGGTCTCGGGACATATTTCAGCTCCTCATAATCGGACGAACGCGTATTGGTATTCCGGATGACTGCAGTCAGCGGTGCCCCGACCGTTTCGGAGGCCTCATTCAGGCCGGCTGCAAAAAAGACCTCATCCCCTTCCCTGCGCGCCGTGGAATAGCGATTCCCGCCCGGCCTTCTCCTGTCCATAAAAGCCTGCAGCTTTGAACGGTCGATCAGGGTCCCCGCAGGCAGTCCTTCGATCGTCACGCCGATTTCCGGCGCGTGGGACTGTCCCCATATTGTGAATCGATAAATCGTACCGATGGTATTTCCCATACTATCTGCTCCATTCTCCTTTTTATGAAACACTGACCCATTCCGGTCCTGCTGCTGATCAGCCGGATCCCCCGGCGTCTGCGGCTGAATGGAAATGATTCATTCCAGTCTGACCTGTCCGCCGAGCCCGGCGAAATCCTTCCAGAAATCCGGATATGATTTCTGAACCGCCTGCGCCTGCTCCACCGTCACCGTTCCGGTACAGATGATGGAGGCGACTGCCGCACTCATGGCGATCCTGTGGTCGTTGCAGCTGTCAATGCAGCCGCCCGCCAGCCTTCCCGTACCATATACGATCAGGCCGTCCGCCGTTTCCTCCGCCTTTGCCCCGAGGCCCGTCAGCATTTCCACTGTTGTCCTGATTCTGTCGCTTTCCTTGATCCTGAGGCGCTCTGCATGCGTAAAAACAGTCGTTCCGCTGACGGAAGCCGCCAGGACTGACAGTACGGGGACCAGATCCGGCACATCTCTTGCATCGATGGTGACGGGCTCCCCGTTTTCCCTGGCGCTTAAGATCAGGTCTCTCAGGCTGAGGACCGCGCGGTCCCCCTGGGATGATTCCAGATTCAGGCCGCTGACCTTAAGTTCCTTCTCCGACATTGCAGCTGCACAGATCCAGAAAGCGCCGTTGGACCAGTCTCCCTCCACCTCCGTCCTTCCGGGCGAACGATATGCGCTTCCCTGCGCAAGGCTCAGCATGCTGCCT
>JAFUAE010000128.1 GCA_017460845.1 Lachnospiraceae bacterium | reverse complement strand
TGAAGAACTGCAGAAAGGTAGAGTCTGACTGCGAGATCTTCTTCTGAGGAAGGGTTGCAATTCAGCCGGGACCCGATTACGGTCACCCGGTCTAAGGGTGGGCTGAACAGCTGCAAAGAAGGCTGCACTATGACAAAGAAACAGAAAAAAATGTTGTACAGGATCTTGGCGACAGCTGTTCTGTTGGTCATCCTGTATTTTGTGAAAAAAGCATATTTCCCGGAAACAGGTGCAGAGGGTGCCGCAGGCAGTACAGCTGCAGCAAGGCTCGCATCGGAATGGCCCCTGCTCTTGCTTTACCTGATCCCCTATCTGCTGATTGGCTATGATGTCCTGAAAAAGGCCGTGCACGGTGTGGTCAGCCTGCAGCCGACGGATGAGAATTTCCTGATGGCAGTGGCAACGATCGGCGCTATGGCGCTCGGGGAGTATACGGAAGGCGTTGCCGTAATGCTGTTTTACCAGATCGGCGAGCTCTTCCAGAGCTATGCGGTCGGCAGGAGCCGGCGCAATATCAGCGAGCTGATGGATATCTTTCCGGACGAAGCATTTATCGAAAATGAAGACGGATAGATCTAATCCGTCGATCCGGATGAGGTTGAAATCGGGACGGTCATCGTGGTGAGACCCGGTGAGAAGATTCCGATCGACGGCATCGTCCGTGAAGGACAGAGCTCTCTGGATACCACGGCCCTGACCGGCGAGAGCGTGCCGAGAGATGTGGAAGAGGGCATGCAGGTCGTAAGCGGCTGTATCAATCTGAGTGGTACGCTGAAGATCGAGACGACGAAGGAGTTCGGAGAATCCACAGCGTCAAAGATCCTGGAGATGGTGGAAAATGCAGGTGCGCGCAAATCCCGGTCCGAGCATTTTATTTCCCGTTTTGCGAGAGTTTACACGCCGGTGGTATGCGGCCTCGCGCTTCTGCTGGCCGTTGGCGCCCCGCTTGTAAGCCTTGCGGTATCCGGTGAGGCGCACGCGGCGCAGTGGGTCTACCGTGCGCTGACCTTCCTGGTCATCAGCTGCCCCTGCGCACTGGTCATCAGTATCCCGCTTTCTTTCTTTGCGGGGATCGGCGGCGCGAGCAACGCAGGCGTGCTTGTTAAGGGATCCGTATTTCTGGAGGAACTGTCAAGGGTACGGACAATGGTCTTTGATAAGACCGGGACGCTGACGGAAGGCGTCTTTGAAGTGACGCAGATCATACCGGCGGAAGGAATGTCGGAGACAAAGCTTCTGGAGCTTGCGGCACTGGCGGAAAGCTACTCCAACCATCCGATCAGCATCAGCCTGAGAAAGGCTGCGGGTTCTGCCGGGCTTGAAATGAAGACCGGGAGAGTCGCCGACGTGCAGGAGGAGAGCGGACACGGCGTGCGCGCTTTCGTCGACGGCGTGCCTGTTGCAGCCGGCAACGCCGGACTGATGGAAGCGCTTCACATTGAGTATGAAAAATGTGATCTTCCCGGCACGATCGTGTATGTTGCTTCAGGCAGTGAATATCTTGGCTGCATCGTGATCTCGGATAAGCTCAAGAAGACCTCGGCTGCGGCGATCAGAGCCCTGGGAGATCTGAATGTCAGGACGGTCATGCTGACCGGAGACAGACGTTCCGCGGCGGAACAGACAGCCGGGGAGCTTGGCATTTCCAGCTTCTATGCAGAGCTGCTGCCGGGCGACAAGGTGGATCAGATGGAGAAGCTGATCCGTGAACAGAGCTCCGGTGCAAAGACCGCTTTTGTCGGAGACGGGATCAATGATGCGCCGGTGCTTTCCAGGGCGGACGTCGGTATTGCCATGGGAGCGCTCGGCTCGGATGCGGCTATCGAGGCGGCCGATGTTGTACTGATGGACGATGATCCGCTCAAATGCTCAAAAGCTATCCGTATTGCGAAAAAGGTCATGCGGATCGTGTACGAAAATATCTGGTTTGCCATCGGCGTCAAGGTACTGTGCCTGATCCTCGGCGCGGCAGGTATCGCAAATATGTGGGCGGCCATTTTTGCCGACGTGGGAGTGATGGTGATCGCGGTGCTGAATGCGATCCGTGCCCTGTACGTGAAGAATGTATAACTGTAAGCCGGAGATAAATGTATAACTGTAAGCCGGGGATAAAGGAGAAATCCATGGGAACATTTGACCATAAAGAAATCAGTGAGATGCAGCTGTATGATCTCGCTGAGCTGTTCAAGACCTTCGGCGATTCCACCAGGATCCGCATTCTGTTTCAGCTTTTTGAGACGGAGGAGGTCAGCGTGGGGGAGCTTGCGGACAGCCTCAGCATGACAGTTTCAGCTGTTTCCCATCAGCTGAAGATCCTGAAGCAGTCCAAGCTGATCAAGAGCCGCAGGGACGGGAAATCGGCGCTGTATTCGCTTGACGATGATCATGTCAGGACCATTATCGGATGCGGGATGGAACATCTGAGCGAGTGATAGCGCCAAAGGCCGGTACCGGTTGCCTCATCAAGTGTCCGATTTACTGTGCGTACTTCGTACGCCCGTAAATCTTCCACTTTCTGAGAGCTCATACAATATATTGAATAAGATTCAGAACAATGGAGTTCAGAGACAGGTTTGTCTTTGAACTCTTTTTTGATGTATGGTAAAATTATCCGGTTCAAACGGCAGACCATGTTTGAACACCGGAAAAGAAAAGGAGAAATCAATGGCAAATTGCGCAATCGTAGGAATTAACTGGGGCGATGAAGGAAAAGGCCGCATGGTCGACCTTCTGACGCAGGATTATGATGTTGTAGTAAGATACCAGGGCGGCGGAAATGCCGGCCATACGGTAATCAATGAGTACGGCAAATTTGCGCTGCATCTGCTGCCCTCCGGCATTTTCAGAAAGGATACCGTTAATATCCTCGGGAACGGCGTGGCGCTGGACCTTGAAAACCTCTGGAAGGAGATCGAAGAGGTAAATGCTAAGGGAGTCGCCATTACCCCGGATAATCTGAAGATCAGTGACAGGGCTTCACTGCTGCTCCCGTGGCACCGGGATCTGGACGGACTGGAGGAGGCCCGTCTGGCCGACAAAAAGTTCGGCTCCACGAAGCAGGGGATCGCGCCGTTTTATTCGGATAAGTACCAGAAGAAGACGATCCTTGCGGGAGAGCTTTTCTATCCTGAGCATCTGAAGGAGCATGCCGCGGATCTGCTGGAATGGAAGAACCTGACGCTGACGCGTGTATACGGCGCAGAGCCTTATACCATGGAGAAGCTCATGGGCTGGCTGGATGAGTACGGCAGCAGGCTGAAACCCTTTATCTGCGATACGGGGCATTACCTGGAGGAAGCGCAGGCAGAAGGGAAGAGGATCCTGTTTGAGGCCCAGCTCGGGGCGCTCAGGGATCTGGATTTCGGCATTCATCCGATGACGACCTCATCCAACACGCTTGCGGCATACGCACCGGTGGGCTC
The DNA here is from genome assembly GCA_017460845.1 of Lachnospiraceae bacterium. GTDB lineage: Bacteria > Bacillota > Clostridia > Lachnospirales > Lachnospiraceae > Avilachnospira. The sequence continues at coordinate 2,391 of JAFUAE010000128.1, read as the reverse complement.
GGGCGCACCCGGCATCGGCATCGACCGTGTAGTAGGCGTCGTCAAGGCATATTCCTCGTGCGTGGGAGAGGGCCCGTTCACCTGTGAGTGGTTTGGCGAGGAAGCCGAAAAGCTGCGTGAGGCAGGCGGAGAGTACGGTGCCAAGACAGGCCGTCCGCGCCGTGTCGGGCCAATCGATATTGTAGCGACCCGTTACGGCGTACGCATGCAGGGTGCGACGGAAATCGCCCTGACCAAGCTGGACGTGCTCAACTACATGGACCGCATCCCGGTCTGTGCCCGCTATGAGATCAACGGCGAAGAGACGGACCGTTTCCCGTTCCCGGTACTGCTTGCTGACGCGAAGCCGGTATTTGAGGATATGCCGGGATGGAAATGTGATATCTCCGGCGTGCGCCGCTTTGAGGATCTTCCGAAGGAAGCGCAGGACTACGTGAAATATGTGGAAAAAGCCATCGGCTGCCGGATCTCCTATGTGTCCGTCGGCGCGGAGCGCGACGCTTATATCAGATGCTGACAGACACACAATGATTTATAGCTGTATCAGAAAATCACTTTGCCGCAGCCGCGGCGGAATGGAGCAGGAATGAACAATAAATACGAATCCCCTCTGTCACAGAGATACGCTTCCGAATACATGCTGAAGCTGTTCTCGGCCGATACCAGGACACTTACCTGGAGAAAGCTCTGGATCGCGCTTGCCGAGGCAGAGCATAAGCTGGGCCTTCCGATCACGGAGGAGCAGGTGGAGGATCTGAAGGATCATATCAATGAGATCGATTATGATGTGGTCAGAGCCAGGGAAAAGGAAGTCAGGCATGATGTGATGGCTCATGTCTATGCTTACGGCAAGGTCGCTCCGAAGGCTGCAGGGATCATTCACCTCGGCGCAACGAGCTGCTACGTCACGGACAACGCCGACCTGATCATTTACAGGGATGCACTTCTCCATATCCGCAGGCAGCTGATCAATGTAATGGCGTCACTCGCAAAATTTGCGGACAAATATAAAGCACTGCCGACACTCGGCTATACGCATTATCAGCCGGCCCAGCTTGTGACAGTCGGAAAGCGTGCGAGCCTCTGGCTTCAGGATTTCGCTTCCGACCTGGAAGAGCTGGATTATGTGATCGGCACGATGAAGCTGCTGGGCTGCCGCGGCACAACGGGCACCGAAGCAAGCTTCATGGATCTCTTTGAGGGAGATGAGGCAAAGATCGATGAAATGAACCGCATGATCTGCGAAACCTTCGGATTTGACAGGATCTTCGACGTCAGCGGACAGACCTACCCGAGAAAACAGGATTCCCGTATCCTCAATGTGCTTTCCTCGATTGCCCAGAGCTGCTACCGCATGGCAAATGATATCCGCCTCCTGCAGCATGACCGCCAGATCGACGAGCCGTTTGAGGAGCACCAGATCGGTTCCTCCGCAATTCCGTATAAGCGTAATCCGATGCGCTGTGAGAGGATCTGTTCTTTGGCGAGATTCCTGATGGCGGACGCAATGAACGCACCGATGACTGCTTCCGTGCAGTGGCTCGAGCGTACCCTGGATGATTCCGCAAACCGCAGGATCTCCCTCCCGGAGGGCTTCCTCTGCGCGGATGCGATCCTGATCATCGCTGCAAATGTTGCCGGCGGCATGCGCGTGAATGAAAAGGTCATCGAGAGCGCCGTGATGGAATATCTTCCGTTTATTGCGACCGAGAATATCATGATGGAAGCCGTCAAGCGCGGCGGCAACCGTCAGGAGCTGCATGAGATCATCCGCGGCTGCACCATGAAGGCAACGCAGCGCATGAAGGACGGAGAGAAGGGCGGACTGCTCGAACTCCTTGCGGCTGAGCCGAAGCTCGGCTTAAAGGACGGAGAGATCAATGATATTCTGGAGCCGTCCAGATACATCGGCCGCTGCCCGCAGCAGGTTGAAAGATTCCTTGCAAAGCTTGCGCCGGTCATCGCGGAAGCCACCGGTGACAAGGTTGAAATTACGATTTGACGGCTTTTTCGAGGCGGTCTTCAGATTGAATTCCGGACCTGTCCTATAAGACCGATCCAGCGTTCATATTTATAACCAGCATTTCGAGGACGCGTCCTATAAGTAATGCATAAGGTCCTGATTTATCACCCTGCCATTCCTATAAAATGAAGCTGCTACAGAATTTATAGGTAGGCCATACCAATAAAAATGAATGTGCTGAAGAATTTATAGGAAGGCCATACCTATAAAATTGAGAGTTTCACAAAAACTGACTCTCCGACATGAAATCCGTACCTATAAATCCGCTTGCACTCTTTATTTATAACCGGACGCAGGTTTTTCGATGGTTATAAGAGGACACGCCGGCCAATCCTTATAGGAAAGGCCTTAATGTACAGTCCTTAATG
>JAFUAE010000127.1 GCA_017460845.1 Lachnospiraceae bacterium | reverse complement strand
TTATTAAATCGGTGTTATAATAAATTCTACACCGGTTTTTTTAGTGCATAAGCTCTGAACATATGGGCGGTGCAAACAAGCTTGCTTGTTTTGCGCCGGACATATGGGAAGGCAACAGAAACGAGGAAAAAAGCGATGCGACTGAAAGGAGCAGCGCGATTTCCGAGTTTCTGTGAGCGATGCGGGAGCGCGAAGCGCGAAGCAGCGCGGCTTATGCAAAAAAACAGAACTAATTATTACAGAAACAAATTTCAAGGGGTAAGGGAATTATGATCAATGTAATTAAACGAGACGGCAGCGTCGTCGGATTTGAACTTCAAAAGATCGCAGAGGCCATGAAGAAGGCCTTCATTGCGACGGACAAAACCTACAACAATGACATTCTCGAGCTGATGGCACTGAGAGTCACGGCGGATTTTCAGAAGAAAATGCACGAGGATACGATCGGCGTCGAGGATATCCAGGACTCGGTAGAGCATGTCCTTGAGCAGGCGGGATATACGGACGTAGCAAAGGCATACATCCTTTACCGTAAGCAGCACGAGTCGATCCGTAATGTATCCCAGACCGTACTGAACTACAAGGACGTCATTGACAATTATCTCAAGATCAATGACTGGAGAGTCAAGGAGAATTCTACCGTTACCTACTCCGTCGGCGGACTGATCCTGTCCAACTCCGGTGCGGTCACGGCCAACTACTGGCTTTCCGAGGTCTATGACCAGGAAATTGCAAATGCGCACCGCAACGCGGACATTCATCTGCACGATCTGTCCATGCTGACCGGCTACTGCGCAGGCTGGTCTCTGCGCCAGCTGATCAAGGAAGGCCTTGGCGGTATCCCCGGCAAGATCACCTCTTCTCCTGCGAAGCATCTTTCCACCCTCTGCAATCAGATGGTCAACTTCCTCGGCATCATGCAGAACGAGTGGGCAGGCGCCCAGGCATTCTCTTCCTTTGATACATACCTTGCCCCGTTTGTAAAAGAGGATAACCTTACATATAAAGAAACCAAGCAGTGCATCCAGTCCTTCGTTTACGGCGTCAACACCCCGTCCAGATGGGGCACGCAGTCACCATTCACCAACATCACGCTTGACTGGACCGTACCGAATGATATGGCAGAGCTCAACTGCATCATCGGCGGCGAAGAGATGCCTTACAAATATAAGGACTGCAAGCGCGAGATGGACATGGTCAATAAGGCCTTCATCGAGATTATGATCGAAGGCGATGCCAACGGCCGCGGCTTCCAGTATCCGATCCCGACCTACAGCATTACCAAGGATTTTGACTGGTCTGACAATGAAAACAACCGTCTCCTCTTTGAGATGACTGCAAAGTACGGCACACCGTATTTCTCCAACTATATCAATTCCGATATGGAGCCGTCAGACGTCCGTTCCATGTGCTGCCGCCTGAGACTTGACTTAAGAGAGCTCCGCAAGAAATCCGGCGGATTCTTCGGCTCCGGCGAGTCTACGGGATCCATCGGTGTTGTCACCATCAACCTGCCGCGTATTGCATATCTTTCCAGAGACGAGAAGGATTTCTACAAGAGACTGGACCACATGATGGACATCTCCGCGCGCTCCCTCAGAGTCAAGAGAGAGGTCATCACCAAGCTGATGGAGCAGGGCCTGTATCCGTATACCAAGAGATACCTCGGCACCTTTGACAACCATTTCTCCACCATCGGACTTGTCGGTATGAATGAGGCAGGACTCAATGCGAGATGGATCGGCCAGGATCTGACCCACGAAGTGACCCAGAAGTTTGCGGCTGATGTACTTAATCACATGAGAGAGAAGCTCTCCGATTATCAGGAGCTTTACGGAGATCTCTACAATCTGGAGGCGACCCCGGCAGAGTCTACCGCATACAGACTTGCAAAGCATGACAAGGAGAAGTATCCGGATATCATCACTGCAAATGAAGCCAGCGGAGTTCCGTATTATACCAATTCCTCACATCTGCCGGTAGGATATACAGCGGACATTTTCGATGCCCTTGATGTGCAGGATGAGCTGCAGACACTGTATACCTCCGGAACAGTCTTCCATACCTTCCTCGGAGAGAAGCTTCCGGACTGGAGGGCATCGGCAAAGCTTGTGCGCACCATTGCGGAAAACTACAGGCTTCCGTATTATACGCTGAGCCCGACATATTCTGTCTGCGCCGAGCACGGTTACCTGATGGGCGAGCATTATACCTGCCCGATCTGCGGAAAGAAGGCGGAGGTCTACAGCCGTATCACGGGATATTACAGGCCGGTACAGAACTGGAACGACGGCAAGACCCAGGAATTTAAAGACTGTCTGGAGTATGATATCAATGATTCTTACTGTAATTGCCGCGCTTCCTTAAGGATCGCAGATGATATTAAGGAAACGCAGCAGGAGAAGGCACCGGCAAATGCCGGCCCGGAACAGGCTGTAAAGGAGGCACCGAAAATGAACGCAATTCTTGAGGACGGACTGTATTTAGTAACAACCACGACCTGCCCGAACTGTGCAGCGGCAAAGGAAAGACTCGGAGAGGCCGGTGTGGAGTACACCCAGATCAACGCGGACAATGAGCCGCAGGTCGTCAGGAAGCTCCGCATCATGCAGGCGCCGACCCTGGTCGAGGTAAAGAACGGGGAGATGCAGAAACTGACAGGTGTTTCGAATATTGTCAAATATATCGAAGAACACGCTTCAGTAAAATAACATAACCGAAACAGCCGCAGTACCTGCCCGGAATCCGGATACAGATACTGCGGCTTTTTGCGTATAGGAAATGCTGGTGCAGCACCCTGTAAGCAAGGTATATAATCATAGAATCAGCATTGTTATAAAACGGGGAAAAGGAAAAGAAAAAGATGAAATGGATGATTGCATCTGATATACATGGATCGGCGTACTACTGCAGGAAGCTGCTGGAGCGCTTTGACTCCGAAGGAGCGGACAGGATGCTGCTGCTCGGGGATCTGCTGTATCACGGCCCCCGCAACGAACTGCCGGAAGAATACGAAACAAAGTCGGTCACGGCGCAGCTCAACGAACGGAAACATCTGATCTGTGCGGTACGGGGCAACTGCGACGCGGAGGTGGATCAGATGGTCCTGGAGTTCCCGATCATGGCGGAGTACTGTCTTTTATGCGCCGGAGGGCATATGATCTATGCCACACACGGACATATCTTCAGTGAGGATAATCCGCCGCTGTTGCAGAAAGGAGACATTCTGCTGTACGGGCATACCCATGTGCCGAAATGTACGGATCACGGAAATTATATCTGCATGAATCCGGGATCGGTGTCCCTGCCGAAGGGCGGCAGCTGGCACGGCTATATGATGATAGATGACGCCGGCTGTGTCTGGAAGGACCTTGACGGAAACGTGAAGATGGAGTACCGGTTCTGAATCGGATCGTATTCAGGACGGTCCTGATCGGCCGGCAGAATTATTCCGAATATCTGACGGTCCAGGCCACGCCGAACAGGATCACGGCGCCGCCGATAACCTTGAAGAGCCCGGGCTGCTCGCGGAAAATCAGATAGGCAAAAATAGCAGAGATGACCGGTTCCCCGAGCTTTACAGTCGAGATATAGGCGGCAGACAGGTATTTGAGTCCCCAGTTAAAAATGCTGTGTCCCAGAAGGGTGCACAAAACAGCCATGCCGAGCGCACATGCATAATTGACCGGGGAATATCCGGTGAGCGGGATCCCCTGCGCGATCGTCAGGAGAAGCGCCGCGGTACCTGCAATAAAATATACAAAGGTCGTGTACAGGGATGTGGAGATCGTGCGCCGGCAGAGTTTCCCCATAATCGTATAGACTGCCATGCAGAAAGCGCCGAGGATCGCAAACATATCACCGAGCAGAACATTACTGCCTCCCGAAGAGTCCGCCGAGGCGACGATAACGCTGCCGAGGAATGTGATCAGGATCCCGGCAAGCGCCCGGAGGGATACTTTCTCACCGAGGAAGGGCACAGTGATCATCGGCACAAAGAATACGGAGGTATTGACCAGAAGGGATCCGGAAGAGACGGAAGCAAGCCGGACCGCCTGAAAATAAGAGGCAAAATGCACTGCAAGAAAGCATCCGCTGATCAGGCAATAGAGAACGGTACGGCGTGTCAGGCTGTGCCGTTCCTTTCGAAATGACCGCAGGAATGGGATTGCCAGCAGCAGCACGGTAAAGTACATGCGGCACATCACCAGATAGATGGAGGGCGCATCGGACAGCTTCGCAAGAACTCCGGAAAAGGAGATGCCGATGACGCCGATAAAAATAATCAGTTTTTCTTTCAGCAATGAGTTTTCGTTCATCTGTCAGCCTGTCTTTCCATCCTGTCTTCCTGTATGTATAAGCCCGCGGTTCCAACGCAAAAGACCGCCTGAATTATCATAGCGGTCTTGCATAAAAAGTCAATTCAATTTTTAAAATTACAGATGTCGGCGGAGGGATCAGTCAGCCTGATACGGACTGTCCCAGAGCACCAGCTTCTGGCCGATGCCCTTATCAAGAGCCGTGTGATAAAGATCGTAGCCCAGGCCCAGATCAAAAACAGGCATGCCGCACTGGATAAAGAAAATCAGCTGGTCATCAGAGGTGCGTCCCTGCTGTTCGCCTAAAATGATTTTGCCGATCGAAAGAGAATCATCGAGCGCAGGCTTTTTCCCGGCGTCGATCAGATGGTAGATCGGGCCTCCCATAAACTGGGCGTAGCCTTTTGTTTTGTCTCCGGTCTCGATCGCTTCCTTGACATAGGTCTTGTGCAGCGGAATATGATCGTAGACGATGTCCATATCGAGCCAGAGTTGTTCGTCGCACTGTACGGGACCGGAAGCCAGCAGTGTCGTGCCGGGTTTGATCCATTCCCGCTTAAAATGCAGGGGCGCGGTACGGGAAGCGGCGATGGAAATGACATCTGCCTGACGAAGCGCCGTTTCGAGATCGGGTTCAACAACAGCCTGTACGCCATAAGCTTCTCTGATATGCTCTGCGAGAGAAATCGCATTCTTCGGGGAATGATTATGGCAGATCACCTTTTT
>JAFUAE010000126.1 GCA_017460845.1 Lachnospiraceae bacterium | reverse complement strand
TCTCTCTTAAAAGTGCTTCATTCCCTGGCTCTCATGGCGAATCCCTCGCAGGCTCTCTGGAAAAATCAAGAATCAGAATGTGCCTGATGAAATGTATATTCGGTTGTCAAGGTGCGTATAGCAGCTATCTCACTGCTCTGAAGTTAGTATAATAAGAAGCGACTGCCTCTTTTAGAGCCTTGGAGGCACGGTTTACCGATCCAGTCAGGCACGGTTCCTGTCTTTTCTTTACAGCATGGCCGTGATCCGCTTCAGCTGCTTTTGTACCTCCCGCAATTCCGCTTTCACTTTCCCGGACTGATCCACCTTTCCGAGAAGGAGATAATCCATCGATACCTCAAAATACGCTGCGATATCGATCAGCAGATCTATGGAGCCGGTCCTTGTGCCGCTCTCGATCCGCCGAAGATGGCTGTCGGTTATGTTCAATTCCTCTGCCAGTTTTTCCTGTGTCAGTTTATTTCCCTTGCGAAGCTCTCTGATTCTGGCTCCGCAAGCTTCTGTATCAAAGCTCATTGTCTTTCCTCCGAAATCTGAAATCTGGTTGCTGGGCAAATTTCAGTTCCGGAGGTGAGCGGCACCTCTGCTCTAAAAATGCGCACATCTCACGGCAAAGCCGTTTCGATGTCCGTTGACCGTCGAATGTGCGCCCGCGCAAGCGCAGCGCCCGCTCTCCGGCCTTATCGCACAAAAAAAGGAGGCGGCTGCTTCTGCAGTATTCTGCAAAAACAACCGCCTCCGGTTGGTTACCTTGTTCCAAGTTCTGTCACCCGTCCATTTCGTCTACAATGCTGTCTGTTGCTTTTGCATTGCAGACTCTAATGGTCGGCTGTGACCGGCCCTACTTCAGGGCCTGTGACAATCCTGTAACAGTGAAACTTTTCATGATTATTTATTCTGGTGCTGTGACAGGGCTGTCACCATAGCTGTGACAATCCTGTGACAGGGCGATTTCAAGAAATTTGAAATAACTTGTAATAAACCGGTTCAAATGATTCATGAACCTTGATATCGCAAAAATGATGCAGAAGGAGGGGCGAATCATCCCGATCGTGGCAACCAGTGCTCTGACAAAGTCCTTTTGCTTATACCCGACATAGGTCGCGCAGTTGATCGCGATGGGCCCTGTCGCGGATTCAGCAATGGCCGTGATGTTCATCACCTTATCGTGACTGATCCACTGCTTTTTCTCCACGAAGGTATTTTCGATCAGTGCGATCATGGCGTATCCGCCACCGAAGGTAAACAGCCCGACCTTCGCGAAGGTCAGAAAAGGTCGAGGATTATATTCATATCAGAAAACTGATCAGTTTCCTGTACAATGATGCTCATCGCAGTGCTCATAACCGCAGTCACCGTCGTGATGATGGCCATGGTGATCGCAATGGGCGTCCGGATCATAATCCAGCTTTCCTTTAATACTAAGAGTCGCTTCTTATGTTTTATGAATTGAAATCGTACATTTCAGATTCAATATTTCCGACAGCGTCTGCATAATGGCATCGATATCATACGGCTTTGCCAGATGGCCGTTCATTCCCGCTTCAAGCGCGATCTTCCGGTCCTCTTCAAAGGCATTGGCAGTGACGGCAACAATCGGGATTTCTGCTTTCTTCTGATCCTCCATCGCGCGGATTCTCTTTGCCGCCTCATATCCGTCCATGATCGGCATCTGAATATCCATCAGGATCACATCATATGTTCCCGCCGGAGCCTGCTCCATTTTTTCAACAGCTTCGGCTCCGTTTGATGCGATATCGATCGTAAAGCCGGCATTCTCCAGGATCGCCACCGCGATCATCTGGTTCATTTCATTATCTTCCGCAAGCAGGATCTGTTTCCCTGTGAAATCCACCGCGGCAGGTGCTTCTTCGACTGCCGGTTTTTCAACAAGGAACGGTTTAGCCAGTACGCTTCTCACCTCCGACATAAAGAGCGGTTTTGAACAGAAGTCGGTCACCCCGGCCTGTCTGGCCTCCTCCTCGATATCCGACCAGTCATAGGCTGTCAGTATAATGATCGGAGCATCGTCACCGACGATCTTCCGGATCCTCCGCACAGTCTCAATTCCGTTCAGATCCGGCATCATCCAGTCAATGATGTAAACCTTGAACTCATCTGCCTGATCCTTTGCCTCTTTGGCACGGACTACAGCTTCCTTTCCGTAGTTGGTCCAGTCGGGGCGCATGCCGATGTCACGCAGCATGGCACTGACAGAGAGGCAGGAATTCATATCATCATCCGCCACCAGCGCACGCAGTCCCTGAAGCTCCGGGATCTTTTCTGATATATCTTTGCTGTCGCCGATCCTGCACGGGATCCGCACAACAAACTCCGAACCTTTTCCTTCTTCACTCTGGACAGTGATCGTGCCGCCCATCATATCCACGATGTTTTTGGTGATTGCCATGCCCAGTCCGGTGCCCTGTGTACCGCTGACCGTACTGGTCCTTTCTCTGGTAAACGGATCGAAGATCGTCTTCTGGAATTCCCTGCTCATCCCGATGCCGTTATCCTTAATGCGGAACACAAAGTTCGCGATATCCGCATGGACCAACGGCTCCTCGATCAGCCGGAAGCTGATGGTTCCCCCGGCCGGCGTAAACTTAATGGCATTGGACAGGATGTTGAGCAGCACCTGATTCAGGCGAAGCTTATCTGTAATGATATCCTCGTGCTTCACATCCTGTGTATCGATCAGCAGATCCTGCTGCTTTGCCGTGACATTAGCCTGGATAATGGTTCTGAGGTCATGGATGACATCCGGCAGATGGACATCCGCTTCCTCGATCGTCACCTTTCCGCTTTCGATCCGGCTCATATCCAGCACGTCATTGATCAGGGATAAAAGATGCTGACTGGATACGGTGATCTTCTCCAGATAATCCTTTACCTGCTCCGGATGATCCATGTGGGAAGCCGCCAGTGCCGTGAACCCTACAATGGCATTCATCGGCGTGCGGATATCATGGGACATGTTGTTCAGGAAAGTCGTCTTGGCCCGGTTTGCATGCTCCGCTGCGATCAGCGCGTCCGAAAGCGCCTTCTGTTTTTCCTGCTCTGCCCTGACAATCTCTGTTACGTCACTGTGATAACCGCTCAGATGGTGCGTATGTTCATCCAGGGTCTTTGATGTCCCGCCACAGCGGACATAGATCATGCCTTTCTCCGGGTGGTTCCACAGATATGTGTTTTCGGACAGTTTTCCCTCCAGCATTTCCGAAACACTCTTCTGCACGGATGGGATGGCGTCTTCATCAATACGGGAATACCAGAAATCGTATGTTTCTTCCTCTGTGAGATCCTGTCCGGTGATCCCCAGAAGCTCGAGCATCTTGGCATTTCCCCTCATGCGCGGAGCCTTGCCGTCCTCCAGGATGATATGCCAGACGCCAAATCCGGCAGAAGCAATGATCTCATTGTTCTCCAGAAGAGCCTCCCTGCTCTCCTCAAGCCTTCTGTTGTTTTCCTCCAATTCAATGCGGGCGTTTTCTTTTTCCCTGATCTGCGTGCGGGAGCGCCGGTTGTCGCGGATAAGCAGAGAAATAATGACGGCGGCGATCATAAGGATCCCCAGGATAAATATTCCGAGATGCTGCCGTACCAGATCGAAAAAGCTGTAGGAATACAGGCCGTCGGCATAGCGGTAAGCCTGGTTCTGCCCATAATCAATGCCAAGCACGTTGATTCCCCGATTAAGGAGCTTCAACAGTCCTTCACTGCCCATCGCCACGCCGTAGCACCGGTCATCGCTCTGGCTTAACTGCAGAAGCGAAAGGCTCTCGTAACGGGTGTTTTTCAGCATGTCGTTGGCCCTGAGGCCGTTTAATGTAGTCGCGTCTTCTTTGCCTGAAACAACTGCATCGAGGCAGTCATTCGCTGATGGATAGTATGTGATCTCTGCATCAGGAAAGTGTGTACGGACATAGTAATACTGCATCCGGTTG
>JAFUAE010000015.1 GCA_017460845.1 Lachnospiraceae bacterium | reverse complement strand
TATTGAGGAAGCTTAAGGGCCTGCCCTTGACTGCTTCTGCAGCTTCTTCTCTGGAATATACATCGTACGGGAGCGCCGCGACGTCTCCCACAATTGATTTTTCCGGCCTGACAGCTCTGAATGGTCTGATATCCGCCATTAATGTTCCTTCCCTGTGGTCAATTCCGTTTTTATTAGCTTCGGTACTATAAGCTTCGGATCGTTCCGCGCTTCGCGCTTTCACGATCCGCCCCGGACATTCGCAAATCGCAACGCTCCCTTCAGTCGCATTGCTTTTTTGCTCATATCCGTTGCCATGTCCACTGTCACAACATCTGAGCAGGCAAGCCTGCTCATCTGCCGTGCCACTGTCCATAAGCTTATGCGCTTACTTTACTACTCTTACTCTCAGCATGCCTTCGATGTTTTTGATTTTGTCAAGTGCTTCGTCGGAGATCCTGGACTCTATATCAAGAATCGTATAGGCAACCTTGTCACGACTTGCGTTCTGCATGTTGGCGATATTAAGGCCGTCCTCACCCATGATCGCGGTCAGCTGGCCAAGCATATTCGGCGTATTTCTGTGCAGGAATGCAAGTCTTGAGAAGGATTTGCAGACGCCTGCATTGATATCCGGGAAGTTTGCGGAATGGGAAATATTTCCGTTATCCAGATAATCCTGCAGCGACTCGACCGCCATCTTTGCGCAGTTATCCTCGGCTTCTTCCGTAGAAGCGCCCAGATGCGGCAGCACGACTGTGTTCTTCATCTTTACGGTCTTGACGCCCGGGAAGTCGGTAACATACTTTGCCACTTTGCCGCTCTCGAGTGCAGCTGCAATTGCGTCATCATTTACCACGAATTCACGTGAGAAGTTCAGGATCTTGACGCCATCCTTCATTCTCGCAAAGGTCAGCTGATTCAGCAGGTCTCTGCTGGCATCAACAGCCGGCACATGCACGGTAATATAATCGCAGATCTCCAGCAGCTCATCCATGGTCTCCGCATGACGGATTTCTCTCTTCAGTCTCCAGGCTGCATTGACGGAAATATACGGATCGTAGCCATAGACCTCCATGCCGAGGGAAGCGCACATATTTGCCACGCGGATACCGATCGCGCCGAGACCGATCACGCCGATTTTCTTGCCGATGACTTCATTTCCCGCAAAGGCTTTCTTTTCCTTCTCCGTTCTGGCTGCGATATCCGGATCGTCCGCATTCTTTCTGACCCATTCAATACCGCCCACCAGGTCGCGGGAAGCAAGCATCAGTGCTGCAAGGACCAGTTCCTTGACGGCGTTTGCATTTGCACCCGGTGTATTCATGACAACAATGCCCTGCTCCGTGCAGCGGTCGATCGGAACATTATTGAGACCCACGCCGGCACGCGCGATTACTCTGAGTGACGGCGGAAACTCCATGTCGTGCATCTTCTGGGATCTGACAAGCGCGCCATGCGCTTCATTGAAATCATTGGTGATCGTATAGCCTTCGCGGAACTCTCTCAGGCCGAAATCGCTGATATTGTTCAAAAGGAAAATTTTTCTGTTCTTCATTATTCTGCCCTGCCTTGTCTCGTTAATGTTCTTTCTCAAAGCTCTCCATGACGCTTACCAGCTGTGCAACACCCTCATACGGCATCGCATTGTAGATGGAAGCCCTCATGCCGCCCACGGATCTGTGTCCTTTGATATTTTTAATGCCGCACTCGCCGCATTTTGCGATAAATGCCTTATCCAGATCCTCATTGCCGGTGACAAACGGCACATTCATAATGGAGCGGGAATCCTTGCGGACCGTTCCCTTAAATAACGCTGACTGGTCCAGATAATCGTAAAGCAGAGCCGCCTTCTTTTCATTGCGCTCCTTCATAGCCGTCAGGCCGCCTGTGCGTTCGATCCATTTAAAAATCTTTCCGCAGACGTAGATCGCCCAGGTATTCGGCGTATTATACATGGAATCATTGTCCGCCTGTGTCTTCCATTTCAGCATGGTCGGTGTTCCCTCCAGGCAGTCATCCGTGATCAGGTCTTCCCGGACGATGGAAATCACGAGACCTGCCGGACCTGCATTTTTCTGGACGCCGGCATAGATCACGCCGTACTTCGAGACGTCGACCGGCTCAGACAGGAACATGGATGAAACATCGGAGACAAGCAGCTTTCCCTTCGTATTCGGGAGCTTTGCATATCTGGTGCCGTAAATGGTATTGTTCTGGCAAATGTATACGTAATCCGCATCTTCGGAAACCGGCAGATCGTCGACATCCGGAATATAGGAGAAGTTCTGGTCCTCAGAGGAAGCGATCACATTCACTTTTCCGTAAAGCTTTGCTTCTTTGATTGCTTTCTTTGTCCAGGCGCCGGTATTGATATAATCTGCCGTGCGGTTCTTCATCAGATTCATCGGGACCGCAGCGAACTGCTGGGATGCGCCGCCCTGAATAAACAGGACCCTGTAGTTATCCGGGATCCCCATCAGACTGCGGAGCGTATTTTCCGTTCCGTGAAGGATCTCTTCAAAATCTTTGGAACGGTGGCTCATCTCCATGACGCTCATGCCTGAGCTGCCATACTCCAATAATTCGTCCCTGATCTCTGCGAGAACTTCTTCCGGCATCACTGCCGGACCTGCGCTGAAGTTGTATACTCTGCTCATGACTCCTTCTCCTGTGATTCTTATAATGGATGTATTATTTTCACACCGGTCCCGGAATGCTCCGCATTCTCAGCTTGCCGGGGAAACAGTTTCAAATTTTTGATGCATGATTAACAAATTCAACCTAATGAATTCAGACTTTTTTCACAAGCATCCTCTGGTCTGTTAAATATGTAGTATATAACGGTTTCAGCAAATTAGCAATGTCTAATTGCTTCACCTGCCGCATCCGCGATATCCCCCGCCAGAATGCTGTGACAGCCCTTCTCGCCGGCGGCAATGCTTCCCGCGCAGCCATGCAGCCAGACACCGATCGGAACAGCATCACGGATGTTTCCTTTCAATACAGCTGCTGTTCCGGCAAGAAATCCGCAGAGCACATCTCCGCTTCCTGCCTTGGCCATGGCGCCGCATCCGCTGTCAATACGCAGTACGCGGACGGCTCCCTGTCCGCCTCTCGCGTCCGTTCCGGGTTCTGCCACGACCGTTACGGCATCCTTCAGGACAACCGTTACGCCATGACGGCTGCAGTAGTCTGCCGCAGCCTTTTCCGGATCCTGTTTGATTTCTCCGATGGTTAGAGAGCACAGACGGCTCATTTCCCCGACATGCGGCGTGATCACCGTATTCGGGCAGAGGATCCCCGGCTCCAGCCCGGACTCGGCAATCAAATTCAGCGCATCCGCATCCAGGATCAGCATTTTTTTGTCCCGAAGGAGCTTCCGACATTCCTCCGAATACAGCACCCGGATCAGTTCCTTCGCTTGCGGGTTTCTGGAAAGCCCCGGCCCGGCAATGATATAATCCGCCCAATCGATTCCTGCTGCCAATGCTTTCTTATCTATACAGCTATGTTCTGCAGACTGTCCTGACCCGACATAAGCTGAAGGGATAT
>JAFUAE010000125.1 GCA_017460845.1 Lachnospiraceae bacterium | reverse complement strand
GTCTGTGCCGCTGTCGACAGAATCGGAAATCAGTGCAGAATGTCCTTTGGCGATAAACAGGGACCGGTGATAGACTCCGTCACGCAGGCGGGGATAATAATAGGGCTCGATCGCACCGGTCATGTAGAGGGGGATCCATTTCTGAACGGCTTCGAACATCTCATTGCTGTCGCGGGTAATATTGTGCGGGATGCGGATACGGCTTCCGGTCGACAGCAGCTTTAACAGCAGCGCTGCCCAGCGCCTTGCAAAAGCGGGATCCTCATAGAGCCAGGACATTTCCTCATCCGAATACAGCAGCAGCTGATAGGCCTTCCCGGTTTCACAGAGGGAACCGAGAAAGAGCTCAACGGCCTGTCGTTTTCCTTCAATACCGTAAAAATAACCGTTTTCGCCGCCGATCTGGTTCAGGTTATGCAGCTGGGCATGCAGAGCGGCTGCCTGTTCTTCCGCGGATCTGCCGCTGAGATTCTGAAGGACCGATGCGTGACTGAACTTTCCGGCATTTGAAAATCCGGTTAGAAAGTCTGATACGGAATCAGGCTTCTTTTCCGGAGCCTGATACAGCCAGTCCGCAATCAGCATTTGCAGTTCATCCTTATCGGAAGGAAGGCCGCTTCCGGGGCAGATCTCCTCTGCCAGCAGCTCCTGCTGCTCCTCCGTCAGGACTCTTTTTGAAAAATAAGATGCCGCCTGTTCTACAAACTGAGGAGAACGCGGCATGGTACGGGAGCCGTTTCTGATCCTGCTGACGTAGGAAGGATCAAATGAAACCGCTTTGCTGAGTGCATTATTCTTCGAACCGGTGAGGTTCATCAGAAAATCCAGTTTATTATCCATAGCTCGTTATTTCCTAAAAAGTACAGAAAACATAAAAACTGAAGAGCTTCTGCAATGAAGCATCAGCAGTTATCAGGTGCCGTAAACTTCCCGGCAGCTGCCCGGAGCGCTTATTGCCATCTTACCATCCGCAATGACTCATTTCAAGGAACAAGTGGTTGAAATCGCACAGCCCTGGAATTCTTTGTCACGTTTTCGGGCGGAACGGAGACAGGGATCCGGGATACGCCCGGGACAGCCTGTTTTCTATGCGGGAGCAGGCGGATTTGTCAATGACAAAGCGCTTTGGAGCGGTGAATCCGGATGCGGGTTGCGGTATGATTTAAATAGGGAAAATCTACCCTTTCAGGACAGTCCGGAGGGCAAAATGAAGACCATCATATGGGGCATACTGACAGCGGCTGTCACGCTTTATATTTTCAGCCTGTATTTGTTTGCAAAGCTTTGCTTCGATGCCGGGTCTGCCTGTATGCTGGGGGCTTCGGTTCTTTTTCTGCTTGCTGCGGCAGTGATGATTGCCGGGAGGAGCAGGCGGAAAAAGAGGGAAAAAGAAGAAACCGCGAGCCAAAGAGAATTTCCGTGACAGCTAAAGCCGAAATTTTTAAAAAATAGTCAAAAACAGGGCGTGTGAATGTCATTGTTTATTCAGGTCCGTCTTTATGGCGAACGAATGGAATTTTCTTCTTTTTCAGGAAAATATCTATTTTCGGAATACCATAATTTCAGGAATTTGCTGCTATTTTGTAAAATCTGAATGTTTGGTGGAATAAGAATTACTGACATTTCTTCCAAAAAGAGCGGTTCACTGCTTAAGGAGAATATGTTGCTTTTATTTACAAGGGGAGGGCATTTATGGACAGAACAGGAGGAGGCGGAAGCCGGCAGAGAAGCACCACGAGCGGTTCCAGCCGTGTCTCGACGAGAGGCAGCGGGCTTGGACTCGGCGGTCCGGTCGGCAATTCCGGAGGATATAAAGGACGCCCCGGCCTTGGAGACAGAGGAGGGGGAGGCGGCTGCGGCTGCGGATGCCTGCCGTGGATACTGATCCTTGGCATTATTATCGGCATCGTGATAGGCGGAGGGCATGGCCCGAAAGTACTGGAGCTTTATCAGGCGCTGGAGCATAAGGTGGAGGACGGCTCTGTCCAGCAGGGGATCGGTACCGGCATCGGCCTGATCCAGGAAGCGGTGCAGGGCCTTGGAAGCGGCTCAGGCGGCGGGTCTGGCCCGGGCGACACCGGACATGCCGCAACGACTTCCGGCAGCAGTCCGGTAAAAGCTGCCCAGTCCGCAAAATCTCTGCTGACCAGATCTTATTCGGGAGGCAGTCTCCTGCCGCTTTCCGGCGGGAGCGGATATCTGCCGGGGCTGGACCTGGCTTCGATTGCATCCGCTGTGGCAAGCGGCGTGACGGTCGGGGGTTCAGGTTCACAGGGCTACGCGGATCCTGAAAGCTCCGCCGTGGATCCTTCCCACCTCAAATGGTCCCGCAACAAAAAGGGCCAGCAGGTCCTGATCCTGACGGATGAGGAGTGGGACGCGATCGATTACGTCAAGCTTAACGTCTTCGTAGATACGGGCGACTGTTTTATAGATCTGGGACTCGATAATCTCTATGAATTTGACGACGACCTCAACCTGATCGGAGAGTATGACGGCACCTGGCTGTCCCTCAATAAGCATGTGGTTGCCTATTACCAGCTCGACGGCTGGCACGAAGGCTCCCAGTACTGGTCCCGCGGCTATATCCCCGCTTTTGTAAATGCAGAGCACGCCAATCTGGTGCTGCAGTTCGATAATGCGGATCCGGAGGGAAAGATCCTCGGTGTAAAGCCGCTCCCGGACACGCCGGGAGGCGAGCTGACCCCGGAACAGATGTGCAGCGGACTGGTTCCCTTAAATGCGGAGGATGTGATCGAGCCGATCTGCGATATTTACACCTATGAGGGAGATTTCATTGATAACTATTTCCTCGGGGACGGCTTTGAGGCAGGGGAGAAACCGCTGATCGCCAACATTCGTCTTGCCGACGGAACCGTCACGAGCGTGGCATACCGTCTGACGGATAATGAGGGATATCATTACTGGACTCCTCTGATCGAGTGATAGAGGGTCTAAGCGGATTTGGCGATGACCGTTTGATTTTTCTTTGAAGAGTATGGACTGAAAAGGAAAAATACTATGGCAGGAAATAAATCGAATCAGAATCAGGAAAAAATGCGGCTTACGAATCGTCTGAAAAAAACTTCGGGAAGATTTCTCAAGGGGCTTTCAGGACGGCGGGTCACAGCCGGATCCTGGCAGAAAATGGCCGCGGGGTTCGTGCTATTCTCTGTGATATTTGCAGTACTGGTTGTCATGTGTCCCGTACGGGCAGCTGCCGCGGACGGATACTGGAAGCTCCGGAGGACAGTTGTCTATAAGCCCGAATACAGTAACCAGCACCAGCCAGGTGAAGGATATTGGCAGGAGGTTATTAACGCAAACGTTGCAGAAAATGAGCAGAGTACACAGGTCAAATCTTATCAGTATTTAGGCGGAGAAGATAGATTGACTTCAGAAATAGGCGCTGTATCAAAGTGCGATTCTCCTCCGGAAACAATACAGGCGGGAGAGAAAATTGAACTGCATTTTTCAATGAATGTTTCATTTACGGAATATACATATGACAGTGTTGTCATTGGATGCGAGTACAGTTATTTCCATGATTCCCCGGATTTTCTTGACAAACATCCCGGGAACAGGTCTGGCATCGATGCAGAACCTGTGACGGCAGGCGGTCCGATCAAGTGCTATTATGACGCACATCCGGATCCCTATGATCCCGGGAATGTGGATGCATGTGACGTATATATCACTTTTCCGGAAATGCAGGCCGACAGTAAAAACTTTTTTGTCCATTTTAGGGGCGTTACGGGATCAGTGAACTGGGAATATGAATGGGTCAGCGCGGAGAGTGTGCCGGCGGTCATGCCGCCCGGTGAAGAAGAGAGCCGGGAGAATCCGCGGGAATCCGCAGCACCTCCTTCAGGCGGCTCCTCCGGAAATGCTTCCGGCCAGAATGGCGGATCGTCATCGGGAAATGTCTCCGGCGGCAGTTCTTCCGGCGGCAGTTCATCAGGCAGCAGCGGGCAGAGCAGCTGGAATATAGAGGACGACTGGGATCACCACCATGAGGAATGGGAAGAGCATGCCGATCCCTTTGACACGATTTGGAGAAGCTTCCTGGACTGGCTTGCAGCGCTCCTGTTCGGAGCCGGCATAGGCGGGACTTTAGGCGGAGGACTTGGCGGCGCAGCCGGCGGAGCTGCGGGAGGCGCGGTCGGAGGCTTTCCGGGAGGTCCCGAAGGAGGAACTCCCAAAGGCCCGGGCAAAGGAGAAACACCGGGACGTAGGCCATGGATCTACGAAGACCGGTCTTCAGCCCCGAAAGACTGGAATATCAGCCGGGACGGAGACATCAGTTATCGGGATCCCGTGACAGACGAGTATGAGAAATTCGAACTCACCGGGTATGACCCAGAAACGGGAGAACCGCAGTATATCAACCAGAGGGGGCTTCCGTATACGGAGAGCATGATCCGTGAGAATTATGAAAACAGAAGCCGGAACTCCGAAAACCTCCGGCAGGACGAGGAGACGGGGAAGCGCTGGGCAGAGGAACAGCGCGAACAGAACCGGGCGAAATGGGATCTGGAAAGAGAGACCGGAAGAACAGAAACATCGGAGGCATGGAAAGAGGACCAGGCGAAGCTGAAGAGGGAAGAGTACCTGGATGACCTTGCGTGGAAACACGGCAAAAAGGCAGGCGACCTCAAAGGCATCAAAAAGGACATCCTGCAAAAGGAACAGAAGGAAGCGAAGGAATTTGCGGAGCAGATGGCGAAGGACGAATACTACGGTGCAGCCGAGAAGACGGCGGAGCAGGTGGAGCAGGCGTCCGATATCGCGATCGACGTGCTTGGGGAGGTAACGGGCCCGGTCGGAAAGAACATCAAAAACGCGTACAATTTTGCGAAGCCCGGACTCAAGAACCTTGCGGAAGCGAAGGCGGAAGGCAAAGACGTGTACGGGCAGATGGAAGCGCTTGCGTACGGCACGGCGGAAGGCGCGATCAACGTGCTGCAGAACGAAGTGGACGGCATCGGGATGAAGGTCGGCGGGGATACGCTCAAGGCCGGACTTGACGCACACCGGAAGGGTGAGGATGTCGGAGCGGCGATGGAGGCAGCAACTTTCAAGAGCGTGCAGGAAGTGGCAATCGAGAAGGGCTTCAGTTTCCTCGGAAAGAAGGCTTCAGATTACGCAACAGCAGGCAAGACGCAGTCCGTCGGAGCAATCATAGACAGCGCCGGGGAAGGCGGTTTAAGCTTCAAGAACCTTGCGGGGAACACCGCAAAGTCAGAGGTCCTGATGAAGAAGGCAAAGCTGGCGAGCGATACGCTGAAGCAGATCCAGAACACGGAGAAGGTACTGAAGGTGACGGAAACGCTGACGAAAGACATCTATCTGGCGGCGAATGACGATAACTTCACGGCGAGCGCTGAGGCGACACAGGCATATGTGCATAATGCGCGAATGGATACCGAATTTGGGAAACAGATCAGCCGGAAGCATGCCATGATGAGAGAGAAAGGCCTGATGAAGGATTGACAGGATCCTTCTTTAAACGGGTTTGCATAAAGCAGTTCAGCATAAAACAGGAAAAGGAAACATTTCGATCTATTTGATATCAGGGAGAATAAGGATCACTTTGAATCATTCATTCAAGGAGGAATGTATGGAACACTATAAGACAATATTGAGCGCACTTTCGGGTGCAATGCCGAAATGTATGAGCTGGGTCCTCGCAGGAACCGAGGAAGGAATGAATGCGAGAGATATATTTGTGTTCGCAATGGAGCAGGGTGGAGAGAACGAACAGCTCGGCGAGAACGAGTTTTATGTAGTGTCCTCCGAAGGCGCGATCGGATTTACGACAAAGTATGAGTATCTGACACGCTGGATCTTTATTCCGACGGAAGGTGAATTCAGAGAAGCGGAAATGCAGAGACTGAGGGAAGAACTGGAGTTTGACCATCAGCAGGAAGAGGCGGAAGCCGCGGCAGCAGCGGAAGCGGCACAGGCAGCAGCCGCAGTGGCTGCAGTAAAGGCAGAAGCAGAACAACCGCAGGATTTCAGCCGGCAGTTTTTCGACCAGCAGACAGCATCCCAGGCAGAACCTGCACAGCCGCAGAGTCAGCCGCAGGATTTCAGCCGGCAGTTTTTCGACCAGCAGACAGCACCTCAGGCAGAACCAGCTCAGCCTCAGTATCAGCAGCCTCAGAATTACAGTCATGAGTCAGCTCTTCAATCTCAATATCAGCAGCCTCAGTATCGTCAGGCAGCTCAACAACCTCAGCAGTTTGCACAGCAACCCGCTCCGCAGCCCGTGCGCCCGCAGACTCCGACTCCGGTTGCTCCGCAGGAAGAGCCTCAGCCGGCTTTCTGCCCCGGCTGCGGCAATCCGATCAGCCCGGGAGCAAAGTTCTGCAGAAACTGCGGCGCCAGACTTGGCTGATGTATTTTGTGTTTTGCAGAAACATTCGGAAATAAGTCGTTATACTTTTGATGCTCTATAACAACCCAAAGACTTGGAGTAAAAACATCGATTACAAGACTTTTTTCAATTCCCGATGCTCAGAAAAATGCAGCCAAGATTTTTGCAGCCTCGGGATTCTCAAAAAGAGTCTTTCCGATGTTTTGGGCAGATCCACATACACAACACAAATACATATACATATACACAACAAACATATCATATACCACACATACACATACACCACAAATTCTCGGAAGTTTCGTGGAGGAGAAATATATGGCTACCAGATGTAAAAAATGCGGCGTTCCGTTAAGTGAAGATGCAAGATTCTGCAGAAACTGCGGTACCCCGGTCATGCTGCCCGGATCGGCAGGGACTGGAAAAGCAGATCAAAGACCGGATCCGCGGCAGTATTCACAGCCTCAGCCCGCACAGCGGCAATATTCACAGCCACAGCAAACACCTCAGCCTGCACAACAGCGGTACTCACAGCCACAGCCTGCACAGCAGCAGTTTTCACAGCCACAGCCAGCACCGCAGGCTGCGCCTGACCCTGCCTATGCGGATGGGAACTATCCCGGCCTTGGCGCATACCTGAAAAGTTACATCCGGAAAATCGGGGATGTCCTTAAAGATCCGAAGCAGCTGCTCCCAACGATCGTACTTGGTGCGGTCTGGATGGCGCTTTCCGTTGCGGGAAGCTTCTTCCGGACTTTGCCGCTTCCGCTTTCGGTCTTAAGCTTCCTGACTTACGCGCAGGGCGGCATGTACGGAGGGCTTCTGGCGGCAGCGGGCGGCATCCTGGGAAAGGTTGTCGTCGCGGCGTTTCTGAATGCAATGATCATGCCGCTTTTCAAAGGCGGAAAGCCTTTTGAGGGAGTCGCGGGCGGTATCGGCGGCGTCTTTAAAGGCGCGGCTGTACAGGGAATCAATGAGATTTCCCCGCTGACTTTCGGCGTCGGAGCGGCACTTGTACTCTATGGATTCATGAACAGCAGGCAGAACCTGCAGGAAGCCATGGTCGGCATCGTGGCAGTCATAATGCTTCTGAAAAACATCGGTTCAAAGGGTGGCTTCATGACCGGCCTGATCTTCAGCGTAGCGAGCACCTTCAGCGGCGGCAGAACTCCGTCCCGGATCACAGTAGACAGAGTCCTTTCCGGACTTACGATCGGCTTTACTCTGGCAGTTGCACTTTCCGCGCTGTCGTTCAGGCCATGTGTCTGGGCCGGATTAGTCTTCCTTGCAATCAGCATTGTATTCAGATTCCTTGGAAAAGGGAAGAGACAGGCGGTTGCGGCGGGCCGTGCCTGAGATTCATTCAGGGCGGAGTATAGGGAAGGACGAGCACTGATGAAGAGAAAATACCCGAATAACAGCATTTACATGCTGCCGGTCTGCCTGGCAGCTGCGATACTCTGCCTGAACTGTACCATTTCCGCGCTTGCCGCTGAGCCGCTGGACTGGAGAGCCTATGAGGCTTCCGATGAGTATAACGTAACAATTACCGGGGGCAGCTACCGGCAGGAGAGCTTCAATAATTTCCGGGACGAGGATTCCGGTGTATATATGGGTTCAGGTCTTATCATGTACCACTTACAGGACGCGGAAACAGGGAAAGAAATCGCTTCCCAGCAGCTGTTCTATAAGATGGAAGATATAAAGGGCGTACTGCAGATTCTTCCGGAGGATGCGTCCTATCCTGATATCTATATGAGCCCCTCCAGAGAAAGAAATGAGAAGCATACCGCTGACCGTTGGGGTGAGGCAGAGGCAGGCTGCTATTATTATGATCCCCTGATTCTAAAAGACGGAACCGAATCCAAGACAGATTATACACAGAACCATTGCCACTGGAGACTGAATTATACCGGAGGTATATACGGGATCTTTCATAACCTTTTAAAGGATAACGAAGAAGACATTATCAGCTCCATGCAGTCCGAATTTCTGCGGCAGATACCGGATGATTAC
Source organism: Lachnospiraceae bacterium (assembly GCA_017460845.1). Lineage (GTDB taxonomy): Bacteria > Bacillota > Clostridia > Lachnospirales > Lachnospiraceae > Avilachnospira. Next base: position 25,152 of record JAFUAE010000125.1, on the reverse strand, counting down.
GAGGCTTATGACAGATGGGGAGGAGAATACTACCGGGACGTCCACAGCGAGGATTACGCAATTGATGACGGCCGGGTTATCGGAAGATACGCCTGGTTTGCGAGGGAGGGATATCATTCCGTTCAGAATACAAATGAGCGCAGCGAGTATTTCGAGGCGATTTTTGCGATGTACCGGCAGCTGCCCGAAGTTCCGTTTATACTGTTTGAGTGCGAAGCAGGGTATTACGGCATGATGGACAGGGTAAAGAACAGGACCGAAAGAATGCGGCAGCGCAAGGAACCCGACGAGCTGATGGAACAGTACAACATCCTGAAAAAGCAGATTGAAACAAATCTCATACAGGATGTTTCCACGATGCCCATTGTGATTGCCTGGCAGGAACCGGTATGGACAGAACCGCAGGCCGGAAGCAGTGCTGCTACAGAGGATAATGAAGCTGAAGAAAGCTATGCGATGAACGTACCCTGGGAAGGCATCGTAAAGCCTTCCGCAGCAGCGGATGACGAAGCTGAAGAACCGGCTGATGCTGGCGCCGGTACATCCGGCGACTGGCCAGGCAATCTCAGTGAAACAGGGTCGGCGCCTTATTTCGATCAGGATGCCTGGGGAGAGGATCATCCCGAAGCGTGGGAGCAGCATGCGGATACTTTTGATACGGTATGGCGCAGCTTTCTGCAGTGGCTGGCGGCGCTCCTGCTTGGCGGCGGGATCGGAAGCACACTCGGAGGCGGCGCGGGCAGTGCCCTGGGCGGCGCAGTCGGAGGCTTCCCGGGAGGACCGGGAGACGGGACTTCAGGAGACGAAACCGCAGGAGACGGAACTTCAGGAGATGCGGCTGAAGGATCTGCCGATGAAGATGCAGGACCGGAGAGAAGACCTTGGTCTTGGGAAGATCCGTCGAGTCTTCCGGACGGCTGGAAAATAGACCGGGAAGGAGCGCTCCGGTTCAGGGACCCGGTCACTGGCGAGCGCATAAAATATGAACTCACAGGCTACAATGAAGAAACCGGGGAACCTCAATACATTGATAAGAGAGGATCCCACTTAACCGAATCGATGATCCGGGATATGTATGATTTCAGGGAAAGAAACGCCCACAACGTCGCATTGGACGAATCGACCGGGAAACGCTGGGCCGAGGAACAGCACGAGCAGAACCAGGCAAAGTGGGATGAAGAGCGGGCCACAGGCGTGACAGAGGATTCCAAATGGTGGTCAGAGTTTAAGGAGGAGCAGCAAAGAGAACAGAAACGGGAAGAATATATGGACAGGCTTGCCTCCCAGTACGGCAAGAGTTCAGATGATATAAAGGGCATTAAAAAGGAAATCCTGAAGGACCGGACACAAGCCGGAATCGAATATGAGCGGCAGATGGAAAAGGATGCCTGGCTGGAATTCGGTGAAAAGACAGCGTCCCAGGTCGAGGCAGTCGCGGATGTAGCCGTCAATACGCTCGGCGAGGTGACCGGACCTCCGGGCAAGATCATAAAAAACGCGTATACATTTGCAAAGCCGGGTCTGTCCAAACTGTCGGAGTCGATCGCGGAGGGAAAAGATGCCTATGATACGATGACAGCAATTGCCCAGGGAACCGCGGAAGGCGCGATCGGCGTGCTTCAGAATGAGGTTGACGGCTTCGGTATGGCAGTCGGCGGAGATGTGCTGAAGACAGGACTTGACGGAGTCGTACAGGGCAAATCCGCGGAAGAGATCAAGCGTGATATGGAAAAGACAGCCCTCGAGAGCAGTATGAACTATGGGATCGGACAGATCGTCAGCGGTGCAGGCAAAAAGGTATCCGATAAGATAACCGCCCCCAAGACCCAGAAGGTCGGGAAGACCCTGGATTCCTTTGACAAGATGGGCGCCGACGGCTGGAAGAACATGCTGGGCAATAAAGAGGCGAGCACACTGGCAAAACAGAAGATAGCCTATTACAAGACCGCGACAAAGAACATTGAAAAAATGGAAAACTGGACAAAAGCAGGGACCACCCTCTTCAATGAGGTATATCAGCGGAACCTGACCGGTGAAGCAACTTCCACGCTCGCGGAAACGGGCGCCGCTTACAGACAAATGGTTGAAAAGGAAGCAGAACGATTCGCGCAGGAGATCGATAAAGCAACCGGTGGGAAGCTTCGGGATCTGCCGGATGATGTGGCAGGAAACACAAAGAAGTAAAACGAGAAACGGCAACATGACCGCCAGGAGGAAAAGGCATGGACGAAAGACAGTATTTTGAGCAGAAAGCAAGAAAAGGAAAGCGGCATTTCCCTTTGGCTTTGATGATGGGACTCGGCATGATCGTGCTGGTCGCAGCCATCTTTGCAATCGTTTTCTATCCGATGTTTGACAATTCCGAGGATAAGCCCTTCGGCGGGGCGAAGATCAAGAAACAGGAGATCTGGTCGGACAATGGCCTGATCGTTACGGCGGAAGAACTGGGCACGGTGGCAGGGAAGAACCGGGCGCAGGAGGTCGTTTACCTGACGATCAATAACGGTACGCCGCAGGAACTGACGCTTCGCTGTGAGGGACTTGCGGTCAACGGCGCAGCTGTGCAGTCAGCATTTGCAGAAACCGTTCCTTCCGGAAATACGGTCAGGGCGGCACTGTCTCTGGACTACCGGGCCCTGTACGATATGCGGATCAGGACAGTCGGGGAGATCCGCATGCAGCTGGCGGCGTATGATACGGCTTCCGGCAAACAGGCAGCAGCTTCCGGTCCGCTGACACTTACGACTTCAAAAGCTAAAAAGGCCGATCCGCCGAGTTATATGTATTCCACGGACGGCTTCTATGCGAAGGACGGCATCACGCTGGCTTCGACCAGTCTGTATCCGGCATATACCGACAAAAGCAGCGCCGTCGGCTTTTATGTGGAAAACAATACGGACCGGGACATCGCGGTGACCCCGAAGGATACAGCAGTAGATGGAAAAGCATATCCGAAGGATGGAAGTTTTGTATTCCCGGCGGGCACGAAGGGGACATTTTATCTGGAACTGGTATGGGCGGAACTCGAGGACGTACTCCCGATGGAAAAGCTGACGGGAAGCTTCATGGTCGCCGACCGGGAAACCGGTGCGCCGGTCGCTGAAGCGCCGTTTGAATTCAGGCCGTAAAAAGCGGGATGGGAGAGAAAATGGTTTATCGATATTTCGGTCTTTGTATAGCTGTTATGCTTTTGATCCTGGCAGCGCTTGCCGGCTGCGGCAGGATCTCGGCATATCAGGAATCAAAAGCGCAGGCCTCCGAGGAAGCGCGTCAGCAGCTGATCCAGGAAATGGGAGAGGAGAACCGCGCGCGTAATGAAAAGCGGCAGGCGTTCCTGCATTCTCCGCTGCATGAAGCTGGAATGGGGTATCTTCGCGTAACACTTGAAGAGCTTATGCCGGGCTGCAAAATGGAAATATCCCTCGAACCGGGGGATTATAGGGACATTGCGCAGGAGCAATTGGAGAAAGTTCCGGGAAATACAGAAGAATGGACGGAGTTTTTCAGTCGCGCGGCACTTTCCTTTAATGTAAATCACTGGGATTATAAGCAGGAGCCGGAGGAGATCTGCGAAAAGCTGATGGAGCGCGGAATCAGCGGAAATATGAATGCGGACGAATGGAATTCGGACCGATGGTATTTCCGCGCGGATACCGGAGAAACGGAGCTTTACAGGAGACCGGGAGTATAATTTATTTCTCTTCGGAAGAGAGATATATCAACCACAAAATATATGGCAGCAGAGAAGAAAAGAGGGGAGAATACGCATGTTTTGCGAGAATTGCGGAAGAGAGATACCGGAGAATACGAAGTTTTGTGAGTTTTGCGGCGCGGCTCAGCCGATACAGGGAAATGCAGCCGGCTCTGCAGACTTTGACGATGAGCGGGAGCTCCTGAAAGGAGAGAAGGTCACGGAAAATGTCTGGCTGTGCCCGGACGGCTTCTATCGCTGGATCTATGAGTACCGGATGCTTCAGAATCCGGTGATCCTGGTTACGGTATGGAAGGTGATCGCGCTTGCTTTTGCAATCGTCTATCTGTTTATGGTCGTTCTCAATCTGGCGACGAACAGTATGTATGGCCTGGAGGGCTTCCTCAGTCTTACAAAAGGCTTTGCCCTGCTTCTGCTTTTTTTCCTGGCGCTTGGCGTGGTCGCCTATATTATCCTGGCGGGCATCTACGGCTGGAAATACATGGTGCTCTTTGAGATGAATGAGCAGGAGATACAGCACATCCAGATGAAGAAGCAGTTCAAAAAAGCGGAGGCTGTCGGCTGGCTGACCGCGGCGGCAGGCATTGCCGCAGGGCGGATCGGCATGGTGGGAACCGGTATTCTGGCCGCCTCCCGCAGCAGCTCTGTTTCAGAATTTTCCAAGGTGAGGACCGTAAAGGGCAGCAGGATGTTCAATACGATTAAAGTCAATCAGCTGCTTGAGCGCAATCAGGTTTATGCCGAGCCGGCGGACTATGATTTCGTCTACCGCTATATTGCGGAGCGCTGCGTAAATGCAAAAAAGATCAGCTGAGGTACTAAGCCAGCAAGGCAAACCAGGCGGCGATTCCGCATGCCTGAGCCGGAAATGACGGAAAGGATTAAAGATGTTTTGTAAGTATTGCGGAAATCAGATAGATAACGGCAGTCGTTTCTGCAAACTCTGCGGCGCGGGGTTGGACGAAGTAAGCCCGCAGGCACAGCAGGCGCAGAACGGATATACGCCGCCGGAGCAAATTCGTCCGCAGGCGCAGAGCGGATATCCCTCCCCAGAACCGATCCGCCGGCCTGAGCATTGGCAGCAGGACAGGTATCAGCAGGGCTACCGGATGCAGGAATATCAGACACAGGACCGATATCAGCAGCAGGAACCTCAGCCGCCGGAATACAGGCAGCAGGCGGCTCCGGGCCGGGGGAGATCCGCAAAACCGAAAAAGAAGAAGGGCAGGGGGATAAAAATCCTGCTTTTCCTGGTGCTTCTTGTGATCGTTGGCTGTGCGGGGCTGTATTTCATCGGCAAAGAAGACGGACCCGCCGTTAAGTTCGTTGAACCGGCCTGGGTAAACAAAGATAATATACAGGATGTGGATCCCGGCCCCCTTTACGAATACCTGGACGATGAGCAGAAGGAACTGTATAAAGCCGTGAAATCCGCTATGGAGGGAAATGACTATGGGTGGTTTTCCTATCATGATGAGGAAGGGGATAACAGAATCAATGAAATGGCAGTTGCCTTCCTGAGTGATTATCCGCTGGTTAGCGATCTTACCCTTTACGCCACTTCGGACTCCCGCACCAAAGACGGAAAGCCGGAGATGAGGATCGAAGAACTGAGGAAGTTTGAGCCGGACTATAATGAAATTCTGCCGATCGTTAAGAAAGTTGCCGGCAGCCTGACCGGGACGACAAGCGAAAAAGTACAGCAGATCAGCGAATATCTCTGCGAGAATACTGTATATGACGAGGAATCGGAGCTTGCGTATACATGTTACGGGGCCCTGGTTGAGGGGCGTGCCGTCTGTCAGGGATACAGTGCGGCATTCAACGCGATCTGCCAGGAGGCCGGCATTCGCAGCTATGCTGTAAGCGGCACGACATATCTTTCCTCCGGCCGGACAGGCGACCATGTCTGGAATATTGTGAAGCTGGAGGACGGAAACTGGTATGAACTGGATCTGACCTCGACTGACGCATATGATTCCAAGAGCTATTACTGTATTCCATCTTCCCAGATGGCAAAGTATCATAAGCGGGGCGGATTGATGGGAAAGCTTACCTGGATCGTGCCTGTGACGCAGGAATAACAGCAGGGAAGCAGAAATATATCAATTTTAAATATAGAGCAGCACTGCCGGAAATGATTTAAACACAGCCGGCTCTGCTGCTTTTCCTGTTAATTAGGCGGTCAACTTAAGAACCCAGCTTAAGAACTCAATTTAAGGATCCGATTCAGGAACTCAACTCAAGTAATCAAGTGTCTGTTATACCTCCGTTATAAAATGTAAATCAATTAATGTTTAGTATTATTTACAAAAATATTGAAAATGTTTATAATAATAAAAGTTAATAATAATAAATGTTAATGAGAACGAGACAAGAGTTTCACTGATGATATAATTCGGAGATAACGATGAATCAGCGCGGCACTGTAGTGATGCCTTCAACACAAAAGATATTGAGCCAGATGGGAGAACAGATCAAATTGGCCAGACTCAGGCGTTCGCTTAGCGCCGAATTGACTGCGGAACGTGCCGGCATAAGCAGAGCAACACTATGGAGTATAGAGAAAGGCTCCCCCTCTGTAGCGATTGGTGCGTACGCAGCGGTACTTCACGCCTTGAATTATCTGGACAGAGATCTTCTTCTGGTTGCGAAGGATGACGAACTAGGACGCAAGCTTCAGGATCTTCAGATTCTGCCGGGCAAAAGGGCACCCAGACAAAGGAAGCTGAAGGATGAGTGACAGGAGCAAAAAAATTTTTGTATATGAAAACTGGAGTTCCACTGAACCTGTAAAAATCGGCATTCTGTATGCGGATACGATCAGGGGAAGAGAGCAGTTTTCTTTTGAGTATGAAGGGGCATATCTTCAAAATCATAAAGGAAACTTCATGCTGGATCCGGATCTGTCATTTTATCATGGGCGCCAGTATATAACAGATAAGCCAAATTTTGGCATTTTTTCCGATTCCTGTCCTGACAGCTGGGGACGTACATTGCTGGATCGAAAGGAACGCTTTCAGGCGAGAAAAGAGGAGCGGAAACCCGGGAAACTTTTAGAAAGCGATTATTTGCTCGGAATTTATGACGGCTCGAGAATGGGCGCACTGCGTTTTGCGATTGAAGACGGAGGTCCGTTTCTGTCAGATGATAAAGAGGGCGCGATTCCGCCGTGGGAGGCATTAAGGACGCTCGAGGAAGCGAACAGAGAATTTGAAAAAGATTCCGGTCTACTTGACGAAAGGTGGTTGAAGCAATTACTTTATCCGGGGTCATCTCTCGGCGGAGCACGGCCCAAGGCCACAGTTCAGGATACGGCAGGATCGTTGTGGATCGCGAAGTTCCCATCCAGGCATGATGAGTTCAATGTCGGCGCATGGGAAAAGACTGCTCATGAGCTTGCCTGTATCTGCGGGATCTGTGTACCGCCATCCAGACTGGAACGTTTCACGGGGAAGGATGATACGTTTCTTGTAAAACGTTTTGATCGAAGGGGAGCAAAAAGAATTCACTTTTCTTCGGCGATGACAATGCTGGGGAAAAAAGACGGAAGCGACGCAGCAGACGGAAGCAGTTATCTGGAAATCGCAGAGTTTATTCGTGCAAACGGCAGCCGACCAAAAGAAGATCTGGAAGAACTGTGGAAGAGAATTGTATTCAATATGACGATTTCCAACACAGATGACCATTTGCGGAATCATGGATTCCTTCTGGACAAGAACGGATGGCGATTGTCACCTGCTTACGATCTGAATCCGGTACCGTATGGTGATGTGCTCTCTTTAAATGTAAACATGGAGGACAATACGATCGATTTTGATCTGGCGATTGAGACAAGTGCCTATTATGGAATACAGAAAAAACAGGCAGCCGATACAGTGAAGGCAATCTGCTCGCTGGTTGAAAAAAACTGGAGGCGTATTGCCGAAAAGCATGGATTGCAGAGATCGGAAATAGAAGATATGAGCCCGGCTTTTCTGAAATGCCGGCAGTCCTGAAGGATTGCATATTTCGAAAAACAGAATTTAAGGGAACACTGATTTATCCTTGTCCGGAGTCTTCACAGATTTACGAATAATGCAGCATTTCCCTAATATTACATGAAAGGGGATCATATGAGATCTAACAGAACATACAGAACATACAAAACAGGCAGAACTGCCGGAGCCCTGGCGGCAATCATTATGGCAGCTGCCCTTGCAGGCTGCTCCGGAAAGGGCAATCAGGGGACCGAAACGCAGACGACTGCAGCTACAGAAATGCAGGAAATTTCGACTGCGGCAGAAACAACAGCACAAGATGCAAATGCTTCCGGCCAGAATGAAAGTGAAGAGAGGACGGACACTCAGAACACCTCTGATGTACGGAGCTATCAGAGCAGTGACGGATGGTCCGTGCGATATGACGCCTCTCTGATCGAAGTCAAAGAGGAAGACGGAGCAGTTAATTTTATTTATAAGGATAACGCTCCCGGCCAAAGCCTGATTTCGATCCGGACACTGAGCGGAGAGCAGCCCGAGGAAGCGTTGGCAGAGCTGACCTCTGACTGGGGAAAAGATGATTCCATACAGGAAAAGATCCGCAGAAGCGAGGGCATTTTCCCGGGGACAAATGATAAATGGGGATACTGGCGTATACTGGATGGAAATGCTGACGGCACGGAGCCTGACAGGACCGCGATCGCCGGTGAATATAACGGCGGCGTGCTGATCTTTGACTTTACCACCTTCCGTACCGGGGACGACGGGACTGATATGCAGATGAGCGATGTGCTTGCGGAAATTGTCGATGCGGTCGAATATCAGGATTTTGCGCCGCAGACCATGTATGAAGGGATCGCCGGAGATTATTACGCTGAAAATGAAGAGACCGGGGAGAAATATACACTTTCCCTGAAAGCGGATCATACCGGAGTTCTGCATTTGCAGAAGGACCAGCAGCTTCTCTGGGGCAGCATCAGCCTGATCGCGGCAAACCCTGCCGATCCTTCTTATGAGTACACCCAGGAAGGCGATACTCTCTATGTAAAGCTTGACGGGGAGAACTGGACCGAATTCCATCATCAGTGAGGCTTTTGACCTCAGCATCATATTATGAGATGCCGGACAAATGGGCTTGTGCTGTATGAGCTGCGCGCTTTCATCACGAAACATCGCTCCGAAATCGCTTCAGATATTCGGAATACGCTCATATTATAAAAACCAGTAAAGGAGGATAAAAATATGGCAACGATTTTTATTTCACCATCGAAGTATGTGCAGGGACCGGGAGAAATGAACCATCTCGGCTCTTACGTGGAGAAGCTTGGGAAAAATGCCCTCTGCATTATTTCCGCAGGCGGGCAGAAGCGTCACGGGGAGCAGATCAAGGTCAGCTTCGCGGCTTCAGCGGCAGGCGTCGTATTTGAGACCTTCAACGGAGAATGCTCCTACACGGAGATCCACCGCCTGGAGAAGATCGTAAGAGAAAAGGGATGCGACGTTGTGGTCGGCGTCGGCGGCGGTAAGATCTTCGATACTGCAAAGGCAGTTGCAAATGCCGTCGGCATTCCGGTGGTGGTCGTCCCGACGGTTGCATCCACAGACGCGCCGTGCTCAGCATTGTCAGTGGTATATACTGATGAGGGCGTATTCCAGGAGTATGCGTTCTTCCCGGCAAATCCGAATCTTGTTGTTATGGATACGGAGATTATCGCAAAGAGTCCTGTCAGGATGACGGTTTCCGGCATGGGAGATGCCATGGCAACTTATTTTGAGGCAAGAGCCTGCTATCAGTCCGGCGCGGGAACCTGCGCGGGCGGCAAGGTCGGCGTGGCGGCACTCGGTATTGCGAAGCTCTGCTATGATACTCTGATTGCAGAGGGCGTGAAGGCAAAAGCGGCACTCGATGCGGGCGCCTGCACGACGGCAGTGGAAAAGATCATCGAGGCCAATACGCTGCTTTCCGGAATCGGTTTTGAATCCGGCGGTCTGGCGGGCGCTCATGCGATCCACAACGGTCTGACGGTGCTTCCGGAGTGCCATCATATGCAGCATGGCGAGAAGGTCAATTTCGGAACGCTGACCCAGCTGGTGCTGGAAAATATGCCAATCGAGGATCTTGAGGACATTCTGGACTGGATGACGGATATCGGTTTGCCGGTGACCTTTGAAGAGCTGGGCATTACCGATACGAGCAGGGAGCATCTGATGCCGGTGGCCGTAGCTGCCTGCGCTGAAAATGATACGATTCACAACCTGCCGTTTGAGGTGGACCCGGAGAAGGTCTATAATGCGATGCTGGCTGCTGACCGTTTCGGCCGCCTGACACTCGGGAAATACTAAAAAGACAGCAGAGAAATGCAAGGCAGGCACCAGCATCAAGCAAGGTGTAAGCGGTGCCTGTGATAATTCAAACAACTGATTGACATAGATTATCCTAAAATCTTTAAATTCCAAGGCTCTGAGAAAATCTCATTTTTCATAAATACAAGGATAATTTCTTATATGAGGTTCATCAAGGTATTCTGGCCTGTGCAGCAGGCATAGAATACCTTGATTTTTTTAATTGTCTTCCATCTCAGGGATTTCAGGCTCGAAATAAATAAAAAAATGCCTTGGAAAGGTTTTCTGCTTAAATTTTCAAGGTATTCTACCGAAAAAATCAAAATCTGATGCAAGGATTATCAACTTTTTCATGAATATCCGGGAAATCCAGGTAAACCCGGAAATCCAGGAAATGCTGAATGGGCGGTTCTGACCAGATACTATGAAACCGCCAATTCACAAAAAAAACACGATTCCGACAAAAATCAGTCACAGGCTTCGGGCATAACATACGGAGAAAACGGAGGAAAACAAATGTCCAGAGCGAGACATGAATTAAAACACTATATAACCACGGCTGACTACTATGAGCTGAAATCCAGACTCCCGGCTGTCATGGAACAGGACAGCCATGCAGGGGAAAGCGGTCAGTATCTGATCAGAAGCCTGTATTTCGATGATGACTTTGATACCTGTCTCAGGGAAAAGCTTGACGGCGTCAGGAACCGTGACAAGTACAGGATCCGGTATTATAACCACGATCCGGCCTCGATCATCCATCTTGAAAAGAAAAGCAAGCGCGGGGATGCCTGCATTAAAACCTCAGCAGTTTTAAGCATGCAGCAGGCGCAGAGTATTGTGGACGGCGACATTGCCTGGATGAAAGAGCATGAAGATCCGCTCATCCGGGAATTGTACCGGAAGATGGCATTTACATCCCTGAAACCGAAAACGATCGTGGATTATGTCCGCGACCCGTATATCTATCATTTCGGAAATGTCAGGGTGACGCTGGATCATGATATCCGGACGGGCTTAAACTGCACGGACTTTCTGGATCCTGAATGTGTGACGGTCCCGATTCCGGAGGGACATGCCATCATCCTGGAAGTGAAATGGGATGATTTTCTTCCCGAGATCATCCGGGAGCTGGTACGGGTGAAAAACCGCAGGGTGACGGCATTTTCCAAATACGGAGCCTGCCGGGGATACGGAATTTGAAAAAAAGAGGTAAAGACAAATGACATTTAACGATATTTTCAAATCGAGCTTTTTACAGAACGTAACGGCAATCAGCACCTTTGATATTGCACTCTCCATGCTGATTGCTTTCGGGCTCGGAGTACTGATCTTTTTTGTATATAAGAAAGCCTATCAGGGGCTGATGTATTCCGACAGCTTCGGCACGACCCTGATCGCGCTGACAATGATCACGACCCTTGTGATCCTGGCAGTGACGTCCAACGTCGTGCTGTCTCTGGGTATGGTCGGTGCCCTCTCCATTGTACGTTTCAGGACGGCCATCAAGGATCCGATGGATATCGCCTATCTGTTCTGGGCAATCGCGGTCGGCATCGTAGTCGCGGCGGGCATGATCCCGCTTGCGGTCTTCGGAAGTATTTTCATCGGAATCGTGATCCTGATCTTCGCAAACAGAAAAACCTTTACCCACCCGTATGTAGCAGTGATCTCCTGCGAGGCTGAGGCGGAAAGCAGGGTGAGCGGGATCCTTTCGGCAAATGTCAAAAAGTGTATTCTTCGCGCAAAGACCGCGAGATCCGGGCTTGTGGAGCTGACCTACGACCTGCGCCTGAAGGACGAGCGCACGGATTTTGTTAAGGAGATCTCGGATCTTTGCGGTGTCAAAAGCGCAGCCCTGGTCAGCTACAACGGGGAATATAACTAAGATGAGAATCGCGGAAGAAAAGGCTCTGTCCATTGAAATGAGTGATTTGATGAGAGGAAACATTCTGAAGCCGGAACGGCTGAAAATGGAACGGGAAATGAAATGAGTCACAGTAAATATACGGATATCTTCTGCGTTGTGATCCTTGTGCTTACGCTCCTCTGCACGCTTCTCTTTATGAACGGGGAGCGGCTGGGTCTTACTGCCGTAGAGTCTGATATGTCGGCGGATCTGAACGGGACCTATTCGGACCGGGATCTGGAGCAGGGCTATGACAGCTCGTCCGCGCAGTATATCGATCTTTCCGACCTTGCAGGTCTGAAGCTTTCCAATGCCTATGAGCTTGACGGGGATCTGTACCTGACGTCCAAAGGCACCTTCGTGCTGAGCGGAGAAATGGCTGAGGGCCACAGTGTGATCGTGGATGCGAAAAATGCCAAGCTGCAGATCGTTTTAAGCGGCGTGACGATTGAAAATGAATCAGAAGCCCCGATTTATATCAAAAAGGCGGACAAGGTCTTCCTGACCCTGGATGAGGGCACTGAAAATGTCATCAGCCTTAATTCTCTTCCGGGATCAAATACAGAGGACGCGGAGCTTACGGAAAACACAGCGGGGACTGAGCCGTCCGGCGCTGCGGAGAATATGGATGCCTCAGGAACGGACACAGATGCGGATCAGGATGAATATGTCATCAATGCGGCTATTTATTCAAGGAGCGACCTGACGATCAACGGAAGCGGCTCACTGACGGTCACGACCGCCGACGAAGAACTGAACGGCATCCGTACCTCGGACGACCTGGTGATCACCGGAGGAAATATCTCGGTCAATGCAGGAAAGAACGGCATCGTCGGACACGACTCCCTCAGGATCGCGGACGGGACGATCGCGGTTGTATCCGGCAGCGATGCGCTGAAAGCAAACAATGACACCACACTGACATCGGGATATGTGCAGATCGACGGCGGCAGCATTACTTTGACAGCCGGAGACGACGGAATTCACGGCGAGGCCTCCGTCACGGTCAACGGCGGCACGATCAGCATCCTGGAGTCTTATGAAGGCATTGAGGCATATGACATTACGGTGAATGCCGGAGACATTTCGGTAAATGCTTCCAACGACGGCTTTAATGCGGGCTCCGGATTTGGAAACAATATGGGACCGGGCGGCATGGGACCAGGAGGCGATCCGGGTTCCGGCGGCAACATGGGGCCTGGCGAAGAGCCGGGAGCATTTGGAAATCATGGAGGAAATGCCGGCGGCTTTGGCGGTCACGGCGATATGATGGGACCGGACGGTATGGAATCCGGCACGCAGGACGGAACACCACCCGAACCGCCGGAGGGCATGATGAAAAAATCTCAGGATGACGGGGCTGCGTCAGCACCAGCAAACGCATCAGCATCGGCATCCTCCGGTGTGGAACGAACAGAGCTTCCAAACCTGATCATCAATGGAGGCACGATCACTGTAAATGCCCAGGGCGACGGACTTGACTCCAATGGCAACCTGACGATTAACGGCGGCCTGATTTATGTGAACGGTCCGACCAACGGGGGCAACGGAGCTCTGGACTGCGGCACCGAATCAGGAGGAAAGCTGACGGTCAACAGCGGCACCTTGATCGCGCTCGGCGCCTCCGGTATGGCGGAAAGCTTCGGTGAAGGTTCACAGCAGAGCTCAGTTGTTTTTACATCAAATGAGACCTGGCAGGCTGGCGATGTGCTCGAGATCAGGGCAGCATCGGAAAACGGTGAAATGTCTGACAGTATATCGGAAGACACCGATGCAGCAGATCAGACAGACCAGGTAAATGTCGGCTCAAAAGACGGCACAGTTATCTTCAGCTGTACCGCAGTAAAGAGCGGCAATTCCGTGGTATTTACTTCGGGAGAACTGAAGACCGGTGAAACCTATGTCCTTTACCTGAATGGAGAGGAAGCCGCAAGCGGCACAGCGGCTGCGGACACCTCCGGAGATATTGGCGGCTTCGATGCTCCTGCAGCCGGCAGTCGTCCGAGATCCTACGGTTCGATGTACCGTGACGAAGTGACACCCGACGGCTTCCGGGTAGACGCATCGGGTGCCTGGACCGAATAAGCCCCGGGAAAATTGCGTTGTAGTTTCACATACATGAAAGTAGCGCTCATCTGTGCTCTCACGAGCTTGACTCGCTGACTTTCATAGTAGTTTCACATACATGATCTGACGCACATATGGAACGAGCGGACGCATTGCCTGTAATGCAGGAAATGTGTCCGCTCGATTCCCGTTTTATGATGTTTGCGAAACAATTCATCTAATCATAAAGCGGACGCAGTAACATATTTTCTCTGGATGTATCCGCTCCAAGAGAGAAGAAACATCTCCTGAGAAGATGGCATGTGAAAGGAAAAGCAGACACAGAAAGTGCTTTCCCCGTGATGCGTCCGCTTTTTCAGGAGTAACTTTATTCCATAAAGCAAAATAGAGACAATTTAAGCGGACGCATGGCTGGAAAACAGACAGATGTGTCCGCTTTTCCAGCCTTAAAGAACGAAAAACTTGAAGGAAACACACAATTGTGAAATAATAATACCAAATGTCAAGTCAGTATTATTGAAGGACAGTATCGATAATAATCTCGCCTACGGAGGCTTATCAAAGTGAACGATAACGGTAGAATGACGAATACAGCGAAGGTATTGCTGATTGGAGGCCTGATCGTTTTTGTGATCGTTTTTTACGGTACGATCTGGATGGGACGGAGCGCAGGCCGTGATACGGAGGACGCGGTCCGGGCCGTCAGCTATTTATATCTGGATGAGCTGGCCGGCCGTCGGGAGCAGGTCGTAGAAAGCAATCTGCAGAGCAGGATCAACGATCTTAAGACAGCTGTCGAACTGATGAGGCCTGAGGACTTAAGCAGCATGGAAAAGCTGCAGGATTACCAGACCCGGATGAAACGGCTCTATACACTGGATAAATTTGCTTTTGTGGATCAGGACGGCCTGATCTATACCTCGCAGGGAACCCAGGATAATATCGCTGACTATGCCTTTAACTATCAGACGATCAGTGAACCGGAGATCTCTATCCTGAATCTGAATACGCCGGAGAAAAAGGCGATCATTGCAGTGCCGACGGATATCGCTTTCCTGGACACAAAGCTGAAGACATGCTTCATGGAAATCGATATGAGGGAAATGCTTTCCGGCGTGTCTATGGAGGCGCAGGAGAACGAAGCGACCTACTGCAACATTTATACCAAGGATGGCATCGCGCTCAGCAACACGGTCCTTGGCGGTCTCTCTGCAGAAGATAATCTGTTTGATGCCCTTGAGCAGGCGCAATACGAAGACGGAAATTCGTTTGAACAGGTATCACGGGACTTTGAGGAGGGCAGAAAGGGCATTGTCTCCTTTGAATATAAGGGAATCCGGGAAAGCCTGAGCTATGTGCCGGTCAAAGGTACTGACTGGCTGCTGACTTATCTGATCCGGGAAAGTGTTATCAGCGAAGAGATCAGTTCCATTTCGAGAGGAATTATCAACAGAAGTATTCTGCAGTCAGTGCTGACTGTTGCAGCGATGCTGATCATGTTCGCAATGGTGATCATACAGAACAGAAATGCTGCCAGACTGACGCTTGAAAAAGAAACGGCAGACGCGGAGAACCGTGCCAGACAGGAAGAATACGAGCAGCGCCTCAGGCTTCAGGAGAAGCTCCTTGAGGAGGAAAAGCGCAGAACGCAGCAGGACAGCATGATCACGGCGATGGCGGCGGATTACCGGAGCGTCTATTATGTGGATCTGGATCAGGATGATGCGGTCTGCTACCGCGAAGACCCGGAGGACATGGATCAGTATAAGGCAGGGGAGCATTTCCCGTATCAGGAGACATTTGCAGCGTATGCAGAAAGCTCCATTGCCGAGCCATACAGGGAAGGCTTCCTGAATTTTATACAGCCTCGGACGATCCGGGAAGGACTTTCAAAAGAGCCGATCCTGGCATATCGTTATCTTGCCCGGCGCGCGGGAAAAGAATACTATGAAATGATCCGTGTGGCCGGCGTGGAGCAGACGGGAGAGAAGCAGAGCGCGGAGGAAATCCATGCAATCGGTCTCGGACTCACTGAAATCGATGCCGAGATGCGCAGATCCATGGCGCAGCAGCAGGCGTTAAGCGACGCACTGGCACAGGCCAAGGAAGCGAGCAATGCGAAAACGGCTTTCCTGTCAAGCATGAGCCATGAGATCCGTACCCCGATGAATGTCATTATCGGCCTGGATAACATTGCGCTGAATGATCCTGAGGTGCCGGAAAAGGCAAAGGATTACCTCAAAAAGATAGGATCCGCTTCCGAGCATCTGCTGGCGCTGATCAACGATATTCTGGATATGTCCCGCATCGAATCCGGGCGGTTGAGTCTGAAGCACGAAGAATTCTCCTTCTCCAAAATGATCGAGGCGATCAATATGATCTTCAGCGGACAGGCGGCTGAAAAGGGCCTGGAGTATCATTGCCGCATCAATGGTCAAGTGGATGACTATTATATCGGAGACAATATGAAGCTCCGCCAGGTGCTGATCAACATTCTGGGCAATGCGGTCAAATTTACGCCGGAAGGAGGACGGATCGATTTCACTATCGAGAAAAAGGCACAGTTTGATGGCAAAACAACGATCCGGTTCATTATTTCCGATACCGGCATCGGCATGAGCCCGGAGTTCCTGCCGCATATCTTTGATATTTTCACCCAGGAGGATTCTTCCAATACCAGCAGGTACGGCAGCTCGGGCCTGGGGATGGCAATCACGAAGAACATCGTGGATATGATGAACGGCAATATTGAGGTGGAGAGTGTCAAGGGCGAGGGCTCTACCTTCACGGTGACCGTTACACTGTCCGACGTATTACACAAAGAGGCGGCAGATGCGGAGGAGCTGTATCCTGAGGATATTTCCGTCCTGATCGTGGATGATGATCCGATTGCCTGCGAGCATGCAAAGCTGGTTCTGGAAAAGGCAGACTTTAAGGCCGAAATAGCAGCCTCCGGAGCGGAAGCCGTTGAAATGATCAGGATACGTCATGCCAGACAGGAACCATATAATCTGGTTCTGGTAGACTGGAAGATGCCGGAGATGGACGGTGTGGAGACCACAAGACAGATCCGCTCGATCGTCGGCCATGAATCCGCCGTGATCATCCTGACGGCATACCGCTGGGACGATATTCTGGAGGAGGCCGTACAGGCGGGTGTTGACAGCTTTATCTCGAAACCGCTCTTTGCGGCCGCGGTTCTGGAGGAATTCAGGTCGGCCATGAAGAAAAAGGGCGTGACCGGAATGAAGGCTACCAGGAAAGCCGAGCTGAAAGGGAGAAGAATCCTGCTGGCAGAGGACGTCGAGATCAATGCGGAAATCATGGTCATGGTTCTGGAGACAAAGGAAATGCAGGCGGACCTGGCCGAAAACGGACGCATTGCCCTGGAAAAATTCGAAAGCCATGAGCCGGGGTATTATGACGCAATTCTGATGGACATGCGTATGCCGGAAATGGACGGACTGGAGGCAACGCGGAGGATCCGTGCGCTTGACCGGGAAGATGCAAAAAAGATCCCGATCATCGCACTTACGGCAAATGCCTTTGACGAGGATGTGCAGCGCAGTCTGCAGGCCGGCCTGAACGCTCACCTGACGAAGCCGATCCAGCCGGATGTCCTCTATGAGACTCTGGAAAATCTGATTCCCGGATAACTGCCTTTTCAGCCGGACTGAAGCTGATCCGGACTAAAGCTGACCCGGACTGAAGCGGATCCGGACTGAAGCTGATCCGGTCACCATATTACTGCCATAAGGAAAACAGACCATGAAAAACGAGGTCATGAGAATATCGCAGGCCAGTGTGGCACAGGCACTTGCTGCGGACTATTTCTGCATTTATTACGTCAATACGGAAAATGACAAATTTATAGAATACAGTGCAGCTCCGGAGTATAAGGAATTCGGGCTTCCGCCGGCGGGCGATGACATTATCACCTTTGCGAGGACCAATTTCGAGGAGATCATCTATCCGGAGGACAGGGCACATTTTCTGGAGACATTTACCAAGGAAACAATACTTGAAGCTCTCGATACATACGGACATTTCACCATGATCTTCCGCCTGATGTTCAAAGGCATACCGACCTATGTCCATCTGAAGATCACGCGCATGATCGAAGAAGAAAGCCGGCATGTCGTCATCGGCATCAGCAGCGTTGATGAGCAGATGAAGGCGCAGGAAGCCTTTCGGAAGGCCCGTTACGCCAGCATAACCTATTCGAAGGTCGCACAGGCGCTGGCCGGGGATTATTTCAGCATCTATGTCGTGGATACGGATACGGATCATTTTATAGAATATAGTTCAGCGGATCAGTATGAGTCACTTGGAATTGAAAAGGAAGGGGACGATTTCTTCAATACGAGCCGGCGGAACATGCGTCGTGTCATTGATGAAGGAGACAGGGAACGGTTTTTAAGCGTTTTCACAAAGGAAAAGCTCCTGTCCAACCTGGCGAGGGACGGAAGCTTTACGATGAAATACAGACTGATCATCGGAGGGGAACCGGTCTGGGTGAGTATGAAGGCAACTTTGCTCGAGGACAGCGACGGCCGTCACCTGATCATCGGAACCAACAACATTGATGCGCAGATGAAGCGCGAGCAGGAGTATCAGAAGCGGATGGAAGAGGCCAGGACGAGCGCACGGAATGATTTCCTTGCCAACATGTCCCATGATATCCGCACCCCGATGAATGCAATCGTCGGATATACCAATATCGCAAAAAGCAGAAAAGACGACCCGGCAATGGTCGCGGAGGCACTGGAGAAGATCGGTTCTTCCAGTCATTTCCTGCTGTCCCTGATTAATGACATTCTGGACTTTTCCAAAATCGAGAGCGGCAAGATGCAGCTGTCGGTGGGAATCTGTGACCTCGGGACCGTATTCCGGCGGATCGAAGATATCACGCTTCTGCAGGCCAGCAGCAAGGACCTGAAGATCAGCTACGATCATAACAGCGTGCGGCATTTTAAGGTGTATGCGGACGAGCTGCGGATCGAGCAGATCCTGGTCAATATTATCAGCAATGCAATTAAATATACTCCCTCCGGCGGGAGCGTCGATCTGATCGCGGAAGAGGAATCTGCAAATGACAACAGCGGCAGACATAAGTATCGTTTTATTGTCAGAGACACCGGGATCGGGATCAGCGAGGAATATCTGCCGCATATTTTTGAAAGCTTCACCAGAGAAGAAAAAACCACAGTAAACCGTGTACAGGGAACAGGTCTGGGTCTTGCCATTACGGCGAGGATCGTAGAGCTGATGGACGGAAGGATTTCCGTAAAGAGTAAGCCCGGAATGGGTTCGGAATTTACGGTCGAACTGGAACTGGAATCCGCTGAGAGAGAAGCGCCGGACGGCAAAAACGATTCCCCGACAGGCTTTGTGGCAGGAGACGATCCGGCGGCGGTGCGTGAGGCATACAGAATGGCGGACTCCTCAGCAGGAACGGCAGCAGGCAGCTCGGCCGATTTCCCGGATGGAACGGCAGCAGGCGCAGGACCCGGCACAGGATCAGGGAATGAAGCAGGCAGCGCTGAACTTTCCGGACGGCGGGTACTGCTGGTAGAAGACAATGATATAAATGCAGAGATTGTCTGCATCACGCTGGAGCAGTACGGACTCGAAGTCGATCACGCTGAAAACGGACAGATCGGGTACGACAAGATCCGCTCGCTGGGGAGCGGATCGTATGATGCAGTACTGATGGATATCCAGATGCCGGTCATGGACGGGTATGAAGCGACCCGGAAGATCAGGACACTTGAAGGCGATTATTTCCGTGAGCTTCCGATCATCGCAATGAGCGCAAATGCCTATGATGAGGATGTCCGCAGATGTCTGGAAGCCGGAATGAATGCGCATCTTGCAAAGCCGTTCCAGCCGGAAGTGCTGATAGAGCTGCTTTCTCAGTATCTGAACTGAAACTGAACATAAAAAAGTCAGCTTCGTCAGGCAACATACCATAGACCAGTATGCTGCCTGACGGAGCTGCTTTGCATAAAACACTTTAATGGAGGACGTCCTCCTGTCAGTCCCTGGCCCAGCCGAAGGAACAGCGCACTGCCTTTTTCCAGCCTGCGATACGGGCTGTACGGGTCTCTGCGGACATGGCGGGCGTAAAGATCCTGTCGACCTCATGGTTTTTCTTAATGTCGTCCGTGCTGTCCCAGTATCCGACGGCAAGTCCTGCAAGATAAGCCGCTCCGAGGGCTGTGGTTTCTACACTGACGGGGCGCTCGACCGCTACATTCAGCAGATCCGCCTGAACCTGCATCAGGAAATTGTTGCGGCTCGCACCTCCGTCGACCTTGAGCGAGCTCAGCAGTATGCCGGAATCGGCTTCCATAGCTTCCAGCACATCGCCTGTCAGATAAGCGATAGATTCGAGTGTAGCGCGGATCACATGGCAGCGGTTGACGCCGCGTGTGATGCCGACGATCGTACCTCTGGCATACTGATCCCAATATGGTGCCCCGAGTCCCGTAAAAGCGGGCACCACATAGCAGCCGTTGGTATCCGGGACCTTTTCGGCCATCTCTTCGGACTCTGCTGCATTTTCAATCAGCTTCATCTCATCCCGCAGCCACTGCACTGCGGCACCGGTCACATAAATCGATCCCTCCAGAGCATAATTTACTTTTCCGTTTAATCCCCAGGCAATGGTCGTCAGCAGCCCGTGCTTTGAAAATATCGGCGTTCCGCCTGTATTCATCAGCATAAAGCTGCCTGTCCCGTAGGTGTTTTTGACCTCGCCCGGTGCAAAGCAGGTCTGCCCGAACAGCGCGCACTGCTGGTCTCCGGCAGCGCCTGCGATCGGAATCTTTCCGCCGAGATAATCTCCGCTGGTCGTCCCATAGATACAGCTGGACGGTTTCGCCTCCGGCAGCATGGAACGGGGAATGTCGAGAAGCTTTAAGATCTCGGAGTCCCAGGACAGCGTCCGGATATTGAAGAGCATGGTGCGGGAAGCATTGGAATAATCCGTGACATGGATTTTTCCGCCGGAAAACTTCCAGATCAGCCAGGTCTCTATGGTGCCGAAGAGCAAATCTCCGGCCTCGGCTCTTTCACGAGCTCCCGGAACATGGTCAAGGATCCACCTGATCTTGGTTCCCGAGAAATAGGCATCGATCACAAGTCCGGTCTTTTCCCGGATCATATCTGTATAGCCGGCTTTTTTCAGGGAATCGCAGTAATCGGAGGTACGGCGGCACTGCCAGACGATGCCGTTGTAGACGGGGATGCCGGTATTTTTATCCCAGACTACAGTCGTTTCTCTCTGGTTGGTAATGCCTATTCCGGCGATGTCTGACGGAACTGCCCCGGCCTTCATCATGGCTTCAATGGCAACGCCCATCATGCCTCTCCAGATCTCCTCGGGATCGTGTTCTACCCAGCCAGGCTGCGGATAGATCTGGCGGAATTCTTTTTGTGCAACAGAAACGATTTCTCCCTTTTTATTGAAGAGGATCGTGCGGTTGCTGGTGGTGCCGGCGTCAAATGCCATGATATATTTGCTCATTCTATGCTCCTTTCATCTCCGGTATCAAAGCCGGGCATCTGATACAAATCAGTCAACAGATCATCAAGCGGAGATAAATCGACTTTGCATGCTCCATCCCAGATGCTGACGGGTACCTGATCCCGGAAGGAATAGATTACGGGAATCTCGTTTTTTTCAAGATTATATACAACTACTTTGCGCTGATCCGGCTCTATGATCCAGTACTCCCGGACACCGGCTGATGCATATTTTTGCATTTTTATCGTCATATCCTTTTTGCGTGTGGAACGGGAAAGCACTTCCACAACAAAATCAGGCGCACCCATGATGCATCGCCTGGTAAGCTGCGTGCGGTCACAGAGAATGACGACATCCGGTTCGACCATTGTGCGGTCATCACGGTCAAGCTGAACATCGATCGGTGACATCATCGGGAGACAATTTCCTCCCTTGCTCTGGACATGAGCAAGCAGCTGAGCATAGATCTGTCCGCCGATCAGCTGGTGCGGCGATGACGGGGCCCCCATATCATAAAGCACCCCGTCGATCAGTTCCACGCGCTGGTCATCAGGAAGCGCGTAGTAGTCTGCCAGAGTATACTGTCCCTGACGGGTATAATTTCCCTTTAAGAGACCTCGCGATCCCAAAGAATCAGGGGAAAGGGCAGATGAACCACACGAAATCGGCGTCTCACAAAGGCGGTATTCGGGCGGGACATAACCGAAGGCTTCATCATCAAGCACTCTTCGGATCCTGTCGAGTGAGCTTCTGCGCGGGTTTGGACTGAAGCCTCCGAGTATCTTCTGTACCGTGCCGACCGGCATATCCGCCGCTTTGGCAATCTCGGCGTAGGTCAGGCCGAGATCATGTTTACGTTTTTTCATTTCTTCAATGGTCATGGTGTATGGCGTGAACTCCTTACTGAAATAATCGCTGTGAACTCCGGGCAAGAAGGAAATGTAATATCGCTGCAAAAAGGTTTTAAAGATTATACCGGAGACAGCTAACGGAGACCTCGCCCGGAAACAGGTTCAAAAGGCTTTCAAAAGGCTTTTAAAAGAAATAAAACAGATTATTAAATAATGAATAATGGATATATATGAATTGTAAATTATCCATAAGGATATTTCAAGAATAATATCGGAATAACAGAGGAAAAGCATTTACGAATGACAAAACGGGGGCATTTCTGATAAGATATAAAGAACAGCAGAACTGACGGAGAGCGGGCTCGGTTGGGCGCTCCTGCGTATATAATTGCAGAAAGAGTATCAATACAAATGAAGATAAAAAAGATGAATCATAAAATATCAGTTATACCCTTAGCCATGCTGGCCGCATGCTTTTCAATTGCGTTACTGGAACCGGTCAATGCTGCCGGTTATGCGGATCTCTATCAGAACCGCTCCGGAGCTGCAGCCTATACGGATCCATATCGGAACGGGCAGTTCTCAGCTGATGCGGCCGGACTCATTTCCAGAATCGACTTCGGATATGAGGACTTAAGAGGTTATCCGGGATATGTAGTCACCGGCGGAAGCTGGTTTGAAGCAACGCCCGGATTCTGGGGATTTGCATCGGGCGGAAGGCAGTATGCAGGAGAATGGGCCGCAATTGTCAATCCTTATGCAGACTGGTCCGGCGGACAGGCGCCCTTTGACTGGTTTTTATTTAACGGGGATGGTCAGATGGTGACCGGCTGGTTTGAGGACGGCAGACATGATCTGTATTATCTGGATCCTGATTCGACGAGGATCAAGGGCCGTATGGTGACCGGCTGGAAACAGATCGGCGGCTGCTGGTATTATTTCCGCGAGGTGAGCGACGGGCGCATGGGCGCTATGGAGCGCAATACGACGCTGCCGGACGGATCTGTATTAAATGCCCAGGGGCAGCTTGTTGAAAACGGCATTCCTGTTACGGCTGCAAATGCAAGACACGAAAGCATTTCCGCGACCATCTTTACGATGATTGCCGGGCAGGAGGGACGGTTTGGTGCAGGCCCCGGAGCCGGGATCGGACAGACCGAAGAGCACCGTATCACACTGGCCGGGACAAAATATGTGAAAGTGCAGTAAACATACGGCAGGGGAAAACAAATAAACAGGCTGTTACACTATAGATTAATCGTCTATAGAGTAGCAGCCTGTTTTGTAATAGCTTCAGGATAGATTCCTCATCTGACAGATGTTTTAGGACATTCGTTTTTCGATAAGAGTATCATCGTGAGGATTTATAAATCAATGACATACCTTGCATGGAGACAGACCTTGAGATTCAAGCAGGGCTGCATCAGAAGCATAACCGAGATTATCTGCTTTTATGTCCTTAACTTTGTTACAGCTTGGGATATGGTATTTGCGGGTGTTTGTATTAACAATAATTGTGTATCCATCATAAGGAGTCGCCGAAACACCATTGATCCCATAGAGCTGTCTATGGGTAGCCGGAGCCGGAACCGGCTGTGCAGTCACGACCTTGGTCTGAACGATACCATTGACGATCCATGCACCAGTTGGATCGACAATACAGCCGTCCGGCGTGGTTGTATTCATCAGGCAATATCCAGATTCATTAAAATAATAGCATTCAGCAATACCGTCATTATTTCCATCGATCCATGCCCAGCCAACCGGCCAGGAACCGTCATCATTCTGATACCACCAGCCAATTGCATCCTGAGCCCATTGACCGGCGAATGCAGAAAGTGTCATGGCTGCTGCAAGCAAAGCAGATATTATTACTGTTGATAATTTTTTCATAATGATTTCCCTCCTCTATTTGAATAAATCAAAGATACTGAAAGTGGTTTTTTTATAAATCGTGTTATAAATCTTTCTCTTCGGATGCAACCAACCGGTTCCTCTTTTCCCATACCAGGGAATGAGAGCTTTTTTGATGGTTCTTTTTGCACGTCCTGTAGTCCTTGCTTTAAACCTCTTCATTGGGCTGAATTTTCGCACGCCGATTTTCATAGCTGTTCCTCTCTCAAATGCAGACAAGAAAGATTATTATAGTGTTAATATTGTTTTTAGCACCTAAAATCATATCATTTTTGATACGGCGCTTCAAGATGCCTGACATTTATACATGCGTATTTGAATTACGACACAAATCATAATCTCCAGGGGATTTATTTTGAATTCAAGCAGAATCGTAACTTTAATGAATCTTATAATTGTTTGCTGACCCAGTATTATAAAAAGTTTATAAATGCTTTATTGAACGTGCTTTGCCATACATGGTATCATGATGGCAAAGCATATTTCTTTTTCTTCTCAAATCATATCTTCCGGTGCCGTATGCACCTGTCATGAATCTGAAATCGAAATCCATGCTTTGTAACCTGAAATAAAACAGGCATGGATACGGAACTGACTCAGATGACAAAGGGGAAACCTTTCTTGGGGAAACTGGATCCGGCGATAAGATCCATGTCACACCGAAAGAAAGGAGCCCGAAGATGGGAAGAAGGAAAACCCTGCAGGAACAGACGATCAGGGACAACTTTATGTTTGGCGCGGTGATGCTGGAGGCGGAAAACAGCCGCAGATTACTCGAGCTGATCCTTGAAAAGGAAATTGAAAAAGTTGAGGTAAGTGCTGAAAAAAGTATTGTGTACAACCCT
>JAFUAE010000124.1 GCA_017460845.1 Lachnospiraceae bacterium | reverse complement strand
TCATCAACCGTCATCTCCGGGATTTCCGGGCAGGAAGTAAGTGAAATCTGCCTTGAAAAGACTCTCTACGATATATTTCAAGGTGTTTTCAGGAAATATCAAAATCCCGATGCAAGGAGAATCAATAATTTTATGGATATCAGGGTGTTCAGGAAAATGCTGCTTTTCTTCTTGCCCCAAAACAGCTTCATCTTACCGGTTTCGTTGCAAGTGATCGTATTGAGGCACCTGGAAGCAAAAATGTTAATCGGCTTTTTTATCCTGCAGGCACCTGGAAGCAAAAATGTTAATCGGCTTTTTCCCCCTGCAAGCACCTGGAAGCAAAGCTGTTAATTCTACATTTTCCCCCTGCAAAAAGAAGCACCGCGGCTGCGGTGCTTCTCTTTTTGTGATGTTACATTATCACATTATGCTTTACATTATTACACTCTTACCCTGTTCCGCTGTGTCAGCTGCCGGAGCCGGCAGTGAAACGGCAGAACATGTCAGCTGTCAGATCCGACAATCAGAAGTTCGGGCCTCCTGCCAAAATCGGCAATCAGACACTCTTGCTGCAAGCCGGGCCGTTATTTAAACGGTCGTGCCTGCTGCCAGAGCCAGGTAAGTATCGGTACGATCCTTCGCATCAGCCTCTGCCTTTGCATAGAGCGCTTCCGCGGTCTCCGGGAACTTACGCTGCAGTGAGGTGTAACGTACCTCCTTCATCAGGAAGTCACGGAACTTGCTGAGATCCGGCTCCTTGGAATCAAGGATGAACGGATTCTTGCCTTCCTTCTTGAGTTCCGGATTGAATCTGTATGCGTGCCAGTATCCACACTCAACAGCTTCCTTGATACGGTTCTGGGTATTGCTCATGCCGCCCTTGATGCCGTGGTTGATACACGGAGCGTATGCGATGATGACTGACGGTCCGTCGTAAGCTTCCGCTTCCTTGATCGCCTTCAGTACCTGCTCCGGGTTGTAGCCCATAGCAACCTGTGCAACATATACATAACCATAGGACATGCACATACGTCCAAGGTCCTTCTTCTTGGTCTTCTTGCCTGCTGCCGCGAACTGTGCAACCGCACCAGTCTGGGTAGCCTTTGAAGCCTGTCCGCCTGTGTTGGAGTAAACCTCGGTATCGACGCAGAGAATGTTGACATTCTCACCGGAAGCGACAACATGGTCGAGTCCGCTGTAACCGATATCATAAGCCCATCCGTCACCGCCGACGATCCACTGGGATGTCTTGTAGAGGTAATCCTTACGCTCAAGAAGCGCTGCGATCTGATCATCCTTCGGCTGAGCCTCCAGAGCTGCGATCAGACGGTCTGTACGCGGACGTGTGCCGTCACCTACAGTCCAGTTTGCAAGGCAGTCTTCTGCTGCAGCCTTGAGCTCAGCATCAGATGTCTTTGCGCAGAGGTCTGCAAGAGAGGTCTTCAGCCACTTACGGACTGCTGCAGTACCAAGATACATTCCGTATCCGTACTCAGCGGTATCCTCGAACAGGCCGGATGCCCATGCAACACCGCGGTTCTTATCGTCTGTGCACCACGGAACTTCCGGTGAACCGCCCCAGATATGGGTGCAGCCTGCGGAGTTCGCAATGCGCATATGATCGCCGTAGAGCTGGGAGATCATCTTCAGGTACGGAGTCTCGCCGCAGCCTGCGCATGCGCCGGAGAACTCGAAGTACGGTCTGCGGAACTGGCTTTCTTTAACATTCTTAGCTTCGACTTCCTTCTGGGAAACGGTAAGGTTGAACTCCCAGTTGGTGTCGTTCTGCTCCTGGATATCCTGAAGCATTGTGAAGCTCAGAGCCTTGGTCGGGCAAGCCTTCAGGCAGACGCCGCAGCCTGTGCAGTCCATACCGGAGATAGCCAGATGGTACTTAAGGCCTGCATGTCCGTTAGCATCCTTCAGAGCATATCCTGCCGGAGCCTTTGCTGCCTCTTCTTCATTCAGAAGAGTCGGTCTGATAACTGCGTGTGAGCAGACTGCAGAGCAGCGGTTACACTGTACGCACTTCTCGGAATCCCATGCCGGAACCTCGATTGCGATACCGCGCTTCTCCCACTTGGTGTAGTTCTGCTCCCAGGAACCGTCCTCATGTCCGAGGAAGCCGGAAACCGGAACATCGTTACCCTGCTGGCGGGCCATCTTGAAGAGGACCTTCTTGAAGAACTCAGGTGCTGCGCTCTCAACTTCCGGATCATCCGGGAGATCTGCCCAGGATGCAGGATAGCTGACTTCGTGAACCTTGGAGATACCTGCGTCAACTGCAGCGTAGTTCATATCAAGGACATCCTGTCCCTTAGCGCCGTAGGTCTTCTCGATCTGATACTTCAGAGCCTTGACTGCTGTCTCAAGCGGAATGATATTTGTGATCTTGAAGAAGCCGGCCTGCATGACCATGTTGATACGGGAACCAAGTCCAAGCTCCTTGCCGATGTTGAATGCATCGAGGGTGTAGAACTTCGCCTTCTTCTGAGCGATCTTCTTCTTGAGCTCGGTCGGAAGGTGCTTGTCAAGCTCTTCATCTGTCCAGATGGTGTTGAGCAGGAAGCTGCCGCCTTCCTTGAGGTCGTCGATCAGCGGATACTTGTGGACATATGCCTGGTTGTGACATGCAATGTAGTTAGCCGCCTTGATCTGATAGGAACCCTTGATCTGCTTCGGGCCGAATCTCAGGTGGGAAATGGTAACGCCGCCTGACTTCTTAGCGTCATATGCGAAGTAAGCCTGTACATTGTAATCGGTGTTGTCGCCGATGATCTTGACTGCCTGCTTGTTTGCACCGACGGTACCATCGGAGCCGAGACCCCAGAACTTACATGAGTAGTTGCCTTCCGGTGTGGAGTCGAACTCCGGAGCTGCCGGAAGAGACAGATGTGTCACATCGTCCACGATGGAAACGGTGAAGTTGTTCTTCGGCTGGTCGGACTCAAGGTTAATGAATACTGCCATTGCATCGTTCGGAGTGAAGTCCTTGGAACCAAGGCCGTAACGTCCGCCTACGATGGTGATGGTGTTGTCGATCGGAAGGATCGCATTGCGTACATCGAGGTAAAGCGGCTCGCCCGGAGCGCCCGGCTCTTTGGTACGGTCAAGAACTGCGATCTTCTTTGCTGTCTTCGGAATAGCCTCGATGAGCTTTTCATTTACGAACGGTCTGTAGAGATGGCACTCTACGACGCCGTACTTCTTGCCCTTTGCATTCCAGAAGTCGATGGTCTCTCTGATAACGCCTGCGGAGGAGCCCATGGTAATGATGACATACTCTGCATCCTCTGCGCCGTAATAGTTGAACAGCTTATAGTCTGTGCCTGCAAGCTCGTTGATCTTGTCCATGTACTCTTCAACGATCGCCGGAACGTCATCATAGAATCTGTTGACGGACTCACGGTTCTGGAAGAATACTTCCGGACCTTCTGCCGATCCTCTGTTCTTCGGATGGTCGGAATTCAGCGCATTGTCTCTGAAGCGCTTGATTGCCTCGTAATCCGGAAGGGACTTCATGGTCTCATCGTCAAATACGGTAATCTTCTGATACTCATGGCTGGTACGGAAACCATCGAAGAAATGAAGTACCGGAAGGTGTGCCTTGATTGCTGTCAGATGAGAAATCGTGGACATATGATATGCCTGCTGAACAGAGCTTCCTGCAAGCATGATGTATCCGGTCGCACGGCAGCTCATGACATCCTGATGATCTCCGTAAATGGAAAGAGCGTTGGATGCAAGTGCACGCGCTGATACGTGGAATACGCCCGGAAGCTGCTCACCTGCGATCTTATACATGTTCGGAAGCATCAGCATAAGACCCTGGCTGGCTGTATAGGTCGATCCGAGAGCGCCGCCCTGAAGAGCACCGTGCAGAGCGCCTGCTGCGCCGCCTTCGTGCTGCATCTCTCTGATTTCTACTGTCTCACCGAAGATGTTTTTCTTTCCGTTTGCACTCCACTCATCAAGTGCCTCTGCCATACCTGATGATGGAGTAATCGGATAGATCGTAGCCACCTCTGTAAAAGCGTATGACGCCATTGCAGCGGCGGTATTGCCATCAACCGTGACTTTTTTGAAGTTACTGTTCATACATCTACCTCCGTTATGATAATGTTCATTTTCCGGAAATTTCCGATCCCCTTAATGAACCCGTTTAATATATATTTCCCTGTAAAGGGGCGCAAATCCCCTACGGGGTCATATTCGCTAACAGTATACACGATTTTCCGCCAGAAAAATAGGATTTTTTTCCAATTATCCGTCAAAGTTCACAATGCTTTTTGTTTAAGTTCACGGCGTTAATTTTTTCACGTTAAATCTTTCACATTTGGCGGACATTTTTTGTGCATTTGTCCTATAACTGGCAGAACTGACAAATTCCCGTCCGGATTTTTGAAAAAAAACTATGCCCGCCGGGCCTTTTCATTTGCTGATCCGGCTCCTGCGGGCATATTGCAGACATAGATTTTTTAATCAGTTGCTGCCGGAGATATGCCTGACAGCAGTTTACATTTTACTCTTAATGTATTCCCCGAGCTGTTTGATCCCCTGCGTGATGACCTCGGGCGACATGCTTCCAAAGGACAGGCGCATGCAGTTGTGCCCCTTCCCGTTTACAAAGAAGCCCGCTCCCGGCGTATAGTTGACACCGAATTCACTGACATGCTTCGTCATCTCCGTCGTGTCCGGCGCATTCTCCGGAAGCTCTACCCAGTAGAACAGGCCGCCGTCAGGACGCTGGAACTTCGTGCCTTCCGGCATATATTTCTCAAGAGCCGCCGTTGCCGCGTCAAACTTCACCCGGTAGATCTCCCTCGCCTTCTCGATATGCTCCTCATAAAGCCCTCTTGCGAAATACTCCGCAACGATCATCTGCGGGATCACAGAGGTATGCGAGTTGGTCGCCGTCTTGGCGTCATAGATCCTGTAGATCGTCTCCGCATCCGCATAGACATAGCCGACCCGGAGTCCCGGTGCGACGCACTTCGAGAAGCTGTCCGCAAAGATGACATTTCCCGTTTTGTCAAAGGATTTGATCGACGGAAGGTTCTCATTCCTCTGGCGAAGCTCTACATACGGATCATCCTCGAGGATCACAATATCGTGCTCTGACCCGAATTCGGCGATCGCCTTCCTGCGCTCAAGGCTCGTCGTGGTGCCGGACGGGTTCTGGAAGGACGGGATCACATAGACCATCTTTGCATGGTACTGCTCATACTTCGCCTTCAGATCCTCGATGATCATGCCGTGCTCATCGCACTCCACCGGGATGCATTCCGCCTCGAACATCTTGAAGATCTGGATCGCCTGCATGAAGGTCGGGGATTCGATCAGGACCACATCCCCTTTATTGATGAAAAGCTGGCATACGAAGTTCAGCGTCTCAAGCCCGCCGGTCGTGATCAGGATGTTGGCGGGATCCGCGTCCATGACCCCCCTCTTCGGCAGCATGATCTCCGCCGCGATCTTCCTCAGCTGGAGGATGCCCCTCGGGTTGTTATACTTCAGTGCCTCCAGGCCTCTCTTATCCTTTCCGAAAATGTCCGCCAGGATCTCACCCGCCGCCTCTACCGGCAGGGTCTCGTCCGCCGGGCAGCCCAGTGCGAAGTTGATGATCTCGGCATTGCCGGTCGCATCATAGGCCAGTCTCGTCACGTTGGCAAAATCAGCCATCGTGTTCATTCTTTCTGCATATTTCATCATGTCAAATTTCTCCTGCTTTCATACTTCATGAGTCGTTGGTGTATCTGCCGGCCGCGGACAGAGCGGGGGGGGAAGCCTCTGAGCCTCTGCCTCCATCATTGTCCCCGAACGGCCGCCTGCTCTCCCGACAGGTCTGCAATGCCCGGGATCCGATATTTCAGGATCCCGGGCCGTCTTTCTGCTATTTTCAGATCAGTGTATGGATATCTGTGTATCCGTACTCCGGAAGCGCATCCGCTACAGTCTTGCAGGTCAGCTTGCCGTCATAAGTGTTGATGCCGAGCGCGATCATCTCGTTGTCCTTCGCTGCCTGCTCAAGTCCCTTATTGGCAATGTCAAGGCCGAACTGCAGTGTCGCATTGGTCAGTGCCAGTGTGCTGGTCCTCGGAACGATGCCCGGGATGTTCGCTACGCAGTAATGAATGACTCCGTCCACCACATAAACCGGATCGTCATGGTAGGTCACATGGGAGGTCTCACCGCAGCCGCCCTGGTCGATGACCACGTCTACGAATACGGAACCCGGCCTCATCTCCTTGAGGTATTTCTTCTTCATGACCTTCGGTGCCGATGCGCCCGCATTCATCAGCACGCAGCCGATGACGAGGTCCGCTTCCTTTACTGCCGCTTCCACATTGGCATCGTTCGATACCAGGGTCTGGATATGGAAGTCGAAGATCTGCTCGAGCTGCTCAAGCCTCTTGGTATTGATGTCAAGGATCGTGACATTCGCTCCCATGCCGAGTGCGATCTGCGCCGCGTTCATGCCGACGTTGCCGCCGCCGAGGATGACGACGTTCGCCTTCGGTGTGCCCGGTACGCCGCCGAGCAGGACTCCCCTTCCGCCGTACTGGGAGGTCAGGACCTTCGCGCCTTCCTGTGCGCCCAGGCGTCCCGCGATACGGCTCATCGGGATCAGCAGCGGCAGGCTCTTGTCCGGTGCCTGCACGGTCTCATATGCCACACCCTTTACCTTGCCCTTGATCAGGGCGTCCGTCTGCGGCTTGTCTGCTGCAAGGTGCAGGTAGGTGTACAGGATCAGTCCTTCATGGAACAGCGGGTACTCCGACTCCAGCGGCTCCTTGACCTTGATCATCATCTCGGAAAGGTCCCACACTTCCTTTGCGGAAGCGATCAGCTTCGCGCCTGCCGCCTCATACTCCGCATCCGTGAATCCGCTCCCGAGGCCTGCGCCTGCTTCCACATATACTTCATGTCCTGCGCTGACATATGCTTTTGCATTATCCGGCGTCATGCCTACACGAAACTCTTCGTTTTTGATTTCCTTTACACATCCGATCCTCATGGTCTGTCTCCTTTTGCTCTGGTGATTATTTTGTGATCCGGGGTTCCCCCGTCTGTCTTTGTGCTTCGGTAACTTCAATGTAACACCCGCAAGAAGATATGTCTATAAAAATTTCACATTTATATTAAATTGAAAGATTAGTCATCATTTGAATGAAAAATATCGCTAATTTGACATTTGTGAAACAAGTTTCTACATTTGATTTGTATTATTTCCTGTGCTAATATTGAATGAAAGTTTGCTTTCATCCGTTTACTGCGCAGAATACCGCAGATACGGTTACAGCCCGGGTAAGAAACATCTGAAGGAGACTTTGACATGATAGATAATATGATTGCAGTAATTAACGAGAAACAGCTGACCAAAACACAGAAATGGATCGCGGATTTCGTGCTTGACCACGAGTCTGAAGCCTGCTTTATGACTTCTGCCCAGATTGCTTCCAAGCTGGACATCAGCGAGGCATCTGTCGCGCGCTTCTGCCAGGCGCTGGGCTTTAAGGGATATGCTCAATTCCAGTCAGCCCTTCAGAGCGATTTTCAGAAACGGATCTCCGAGATCACACAGACCGTGACCGTCCCCGCCGAGAAGATCCGCCTGCAGGAACAAAAGAGCGGACGAGGCGATTTGTGGTATTCCCTCTACGATGAAGCGATCGGAAATCTGGGCGGCACCTATACCGCCAACTCCGCCGCTTCGATCAAAGAAGCCGCTTCGATCATCGTAAAGAGCAGGAAGAAATACATAGCTTCAACGAGAGGCAATACCAATCTGGGAGATTATTTCCATCTGTATCTGAAACATCTTGTTCCCAACGTTGAAAATACGACCTCCGTCTCAGCCAGCGCGGTGGATCATATGTGCAATATCTCAGATAAAGATTGTCTGATTCTATTTTCCTTTCCCCGCTATTCTTCGGTGGGGAGGATCACCGCCCAGATGGCGTCGGACGCAGGTGCTCCGATCATCGTCCTGACAGATAAGCGGAGCTCAGATATGGCAAGATTTGCGGATGTGCTGCTGACTGCCCCGATTGAGATCAGCACCTTTTTCAATTCCATGGTCGGACCTCAGTTTCTGACGGAAGCCCTGCTGGCGGAAATCTCCACCCGTGTCAAGGGCGTAGAGGAGCGGCTGCGCCGGATCGATAAATATCTCGACCAGCTGGGAAACTATTAAACTGCAAAACAGGGGCTGCCGCTTAACGCGGCAGCCCCTTCGTCGTTATGATTGCTTTTTTCTTCTTCCGACAGGAACTTCCCTGTAGTCCGGGACATATTTTTTCAGTTTTCGGAAAGCGGAGGACTGACTGATCCCCAGTTCCTTCGCGACCGCAATGCTGTTGCCGTATTTCCGGTAAGCTCTCATCACGATCTGACCCTCATAAAAATCCATCATGGCGCTCAGATCCGTCTTCTGGCTTTCCATGCTGAAAGCATGTTTTACAATGTTCTCCGGTAGGTCATACACGCCCAGCTGCTTGCTGTCATTTATCAGAACCGTTCTTTCCATCAGAAAACGGACATCACGGATATTTCCCGGCCAGTCATAGGCAAGCAGCAGCGCCTTCGCCCTGTCGGACAGGGCGATCTCTTTTCCGTATTTCTTATTAAAAACCCCAAGATAATAGTCAATACAGGCGGCCAGGTCTTCCGGACGCTGCCGGATCGGCGGAACTGAAACCGTCGCCTTTCCCATCGCATAATATAATTCGCTGGAGATCAGATTTTTTGTGAGCAGCTCAGTCAGAGAATAGGACGAAGTAAAAATGATTCTGGTGGTTCCGTCCCCGTCCTGCATGCCGCGGATCCCCGCCGCGGCAGCTTCATCCGCTTTGCCTTCCGCCGTGCGTTCTCTGTCCGGGTCTGACCCGGCTGCCCCGGAGGACTCCAGTTCTGTCAGGAAATGCTTCAGCTTTCCCTGCGCAGCAAAACTGAGCTTCTCGACATTCTTAATGACCAGTGTTCCTCCCCAGCACATCTCGATCAGGCCAATTTGTTCTCTGCTGCCGAAAAGGACTTCCTGCAGGCTTCCGCTCTCATCCCTCGGATCCCACACATAAAAAACATGTCCGTTCCTCGGACTCAGGGAATGCATATACTGGGCAAGGAAGGTCTTGCCGCAGCCGTGTTCCCCCTCGAGAAAGACCGGAATGTCCGAATGCGAAAGTCTTTTGATCAGGCCGGCGATGGGCTGCAAAGCCCGGTCCCGAAGCTGCCGGTCAGTGTCAGTATATGGAAATAAAAAACCGGCGTCAATCGCAATTATTCATTCATAGATTGTATATTATTCATATTTGAATATTTAATATATGCTTCTTTTCCTTTTCAAAAGTGCTATCTGTCGAATACATAGATTTTGTTTTTAGAAATGATGCACAAAAAAATCCGGGTTGAAAAAACTCCCGGATCCATAAAAAAAATTACTATTCAATTTTGCATATTGTTCAGACTGTACCTCTGCTATCATTTTACTATAAGCACATTTCATTTTTAACTGTAAAATGGTAGAATATGATTAAATATGGTACCTGTTCAGGGCGGTCCTGAGCAGCTGCACCAATTCATTTGCAGGAGGATTTCCATGAAACGGAATAACAGCGGCAGCCTGAAACTGATCATCGTACTTGTGATCGCTTTTCTTTTGCTGCGCGGATGTTCGGAAGCAGGCTCCTCCCCCTACGGTGTGCTCATGGGGTTCGTGAGCTTTGCATTCTGGTCCGGACTGGTCGTCTGCCTGATCGTACTCGCGATCACGGCGGCCGTTATCTGGTTTACCGTAAAAGACAAAAAATACCGCGGAAAGCATGATCCGCCGAATGTGACGCCGCAGGCCGCACGCGAAGCAGCCGAAGCGAAGGCAAAGGCGCGTGCCGAGGCTGAAAGAGCGAAAGCTGCTGCCGGTGCCGATGCGGCAAATGCCGGCGGCGCCCGGACAGACGGCACTGCAAATGCTTCCGGCGCCGATCAGGGCGGGCAGACAGGCGGACAAAATGCCGCCGGAAACATTCGCCCCGAAAATGCACGGGTGGCTGACCGTTCCAAGGTCTATGAAAAGACCCCGGAAGGCATCCGCCAGATGCTCTCCGATTACCGGATCGACTGTATCCTCGGTTCCGTCGCCGCAGACGCCCTGAAGCAGAAGGACCGTCTGGAGACCCAGCAGCAGAGCTACCGCAGGCTTGTGGAGAGGCGTTTCGGCAAGGGCACCTTAAGTGCGGAGAAATATCTCGCCGTGGAAAAGAGCTCCAACGACGCGCTGCAGAATTCCTATCTGCGTATCGCGAACCGCATGGAGGCCTTCGACACCCGGGAGTATCTGCGATTTACCAGCGGTGAATACAAAAAGGATTCCATTCCTGACCAGGTCCAGGAGCAGCGTTTTGAGATCTATCAGGAAAATCTTCATTATATGAAGGACTGCCTCGCGGACAACGAGCACATCCTGGCCGGCATGGACCGCCTGATGCTCAAGCTCGCGGACTCCGACAGCACGGATGAGACCGGCATCACAGAAGAGATCAACGCTCTGGAAGAGCAGCTCGCTTATTATAAGAAGCAGTACTGAATCTTCCGCCGGCGTGCCGTCAGCTGCACAGAAACATTCAAACAATTATTATATTTACAGGGAGGGTTTTATGGCATTCACACTGGATATTCCCGAAAAGGAAGAAATCAAAAAGCTTGTTGAAGAAGAACTGACACTTGCCCCGGAAGAGATCGAGGGCATCTCCGAGGAATCGAAGGAAAAAGGCAATGAGATCCTGGCCGTGGATCTGGATTCCAGCGAGGGGCGTATTGAGATCAGGAATGCCATCGAGGAGTTCGGCTCCGACGTGGTCAAGCAGTCCGCCAAAAAGAACGAACTTCTGAAGACCCGTCTGAACGAGCTTTCAAAAGCCGGTGAAGAAGGCGGTGCCGTGGCAGCCGGACTCGAGCAGCTGAGCCGCCAGATGAAGGACCTTGATCCCACAGGCATCGACTTTACCAAAAAGGGACTTTTCGGAAAGATCTTTAACCCCGTACGCAGCTACTTTGATAAGTTCCAGACTGCAGACGGCGCGATCGCCGATATCGTCAAGTCTCTGGACAAGGGCGCATCCGTCCTTCAGGACGATAACGTCACACTTGAACTGGAGCAGGCTTCGCTCCGCGACCTGACCAAGCAGCTGAACCGCAAAATGCAGCTCGGCGAAGATCTCGACAAATATCTGACAGCCAACATTCAGAAATCCCGCGCAGAAGGCGGCGATGAAGAAAAGCTGAAGTTCATCGAAGAGGAGGTCCTCTTCCCGCTCCGCCAGCGCATGATCGATTTCAGCCAGATGCAGGCGGTCAACCAGAACGGCATCGTGGCCATGGAAGTGATCCGCAAGAACAATCTGGAGCTGATCCGTTCGGTCAACCGCGCACAGACCGTAACTGTTTCCGCGCTTACCACTGCTGTGACTGTCGCCGGAGCGCTCTTCAACCAGAAGATCGTGCTCGAGAAGGTCCAGACTCTCAATGCCGCCACCAACAATATGATCGCGGCCACCTCCAATATGCTCAAGGAGCAGGGCGTCGAGGTACAGAAGCAGGCGATCGAGTCCAATATCGACGTAGCAACCATGAAGACCGCGTTCAAGGATACCCTCGAAGCGCTTGAATCCATCAGCACCTACAAGCAGGATGCCCTGCCGAAGATGCGCCAGACGATCGATGAGTTCCGCGAAATGACCGACGAGGGCGAAAAGATCCTGCAGCGTATGGAAAAGACCGGTGATCTTAAGGAACTGCCGGCGGATGACCAGAAGAAGATCGAAGAGAAGAAATAAGACCCGAAAGCCGCCGTGCCTGATTGATATGCTACCCCCAAGTAGGACACTGAAATATAAAACCTACTTGGGGGTATTTTTATGTCCAGAAAAAGCAAGATTGACTCAGCAGAAAAAGTAAAGATAG
>JAFUAE010000123.1 GCA_017460845.1 Lachnospiraceae bacterium | reverse complement strand
TACGAGAAAGAAACTAGTTAACTTACTGGCTGGATAATAACTAACAACGAACTAAGCAACTAACCAGATAACAACCAAGCAGTTAACTAACCAGATAACAACCAAACAACTAACTAATTAATTAACTAACTGACCAGATAATAACTAAGCAGCTAACTAATTAACTAACTAATTAATCAATCAATCAACACCAATCTATCTATCATATTTTAAGGAGATATCGAAATGGCTTTTTATTATGAAGAACCGTCAAGAACCTTCAGCGAGTACCTGCTCATCCCGGGGTACACTTCAGAAGAATGTATTCCGGACAGAGTTTCCCTGAAGACTCCGCTCGTGAAGTACAGAAAAGGAGAGGAGGAGTGTCCGATCTCACTCAACATTCCACTGACCTCCGCAATCATGCAGTCGGTCTCCGATAACAATCTTGCAGTAGCACTCGCCAGAGAAGGCGGTCTTTCCTTCATTTACGGCTCACAGTCCATTGAAGACGAAGCCGAAATGGTAAGAAAAGTCAAAAAGAGAAAAGCCGGCTTTGTCATCAGCAAGGCAAACCTGACCCCGGACAACACCCTGAGAGATGTCCTGGAGCTGAAGGAAAACACCGGCTTCTCAACAGTTGCGATCACTGAGAATGCTGAGCCCAACGGCAAGCTCCTCGGCATTGTATCAAGCCGTGACTACCGCGTAAGCCGCATGTCCCTGGACATCAAGGTAGCGGAATTCATGACGCCGAGAGAGAAGCTTGTCACTGCTCCTGCAAATGTTACCCTCAAGGAGGCGAATGACCTGATCTGGGATTACAAGCTGAATTCCCTTCCGGTCGTGGATGCGGACGATCACCTGATGTACTTCGTATTCCGTAAGGACTATGCGGAGCACAAGGAGTATCCGCTCAGCATGATGGACGACGAGAAGCGCTATATGGTCGGCGCAGGCATTAACTCCAGAGACTTCCGCGACCGTATCCCGGCACTTGTGGATGCAGGCGCAGATGTCCTCTGTATCGACTCCTCTGAAGGCTACAGCATCTGGCAGAAAAAGGTCATCGACTACGTTCGCGCTGAATATGGCGACAAGGTCAAGATCGGAGCTGGAAATGTTGTCGATAAGGACGGCTTCCGCTTCCTTGCGGAGTGCGGCGCAGACTTTGTCAAGGTCGGTATCGGCGGCGGCTCCATCTGCATTACCAGAGAGACCAAAGGTATCGGACGCGGACAGGCTACCGCGCTGATCGAGGTCGCTGCGGAGCGTGACAAATACTTTGAGGAGACCGGCGTTTATGTACCGATCTGCTCCGACGGAGGCATCGTATACGATCACCATATGACCCTTGCGCTTGCAATGGGCGCTGATTTCCTGATGCTCGGCAGATACTTCGCAAGATTCGATGAGTCTCCGACAAATAAGCTCATGATCAACGGACAGTACGTCAAGGAGTACTGGGGCGAGGGCTCCAACCGTGCGAGAAACTGGCAGAGATACGACCTCGGCGGCAAGAACAACCTTGCATTTGAAGAGGGCGTTGATTCCTATGTCACCTATGCCGGATCACTCCATGACAATGTGGAAAAGAGCCTTTACAAGGTCAAATCCACCATGTGCAACTGCGGCGTGACCAACATTCCGGATCTCCAGAGGGATGCGAAGCTGACCGTTGTCTCCGCAACAAGTATCGTAGAGGGCGGATATCACG
The DNA here is from genome assembly GCA_017460845.1 of Lachnospiraceae bacterium. Lineage (GTDB taxonomy): Bacteria > Bacillota > Clostridia > Lachnospirales > Lachnospiraceae > Avilachnospira. Next base: position 19,388 of record JAFUAE010000123.1, on the reverse strand, counting down.
ACGTTACCCTTCACGCAACCACCAGCATGAATGCAAACGGACAGTAAGCTTCCGGGGAACGGTTCTTGAACAAGTGCCTGGTTAAAAATGAAAATATGGATGAGCAGACCGGATCCGGCCCTGCAAATGCCGGCGCGCCGGGGAACGCAGAAAGGATCCGGCAGCAGTATCAGTACCGCAGCATTAGTCTGATCAAAGCATTTGCCTGCATAACAGTCGTCGTCGCACACTGGAAAGCATTTTTCGCCTCGATGGGCTCTCCCGGGATCGACTCCCTGGTATTTGAGGGCCCATTGGTGCTGCTGATCTACAGCAGCATGGGCGTGTCCATCTTTCTGATGCTGAGTGCGGCGCTGGCGGGCCTGAAGGTCTACCGCGGCCAGCGGATCCATGCCGGCAGGGAAGTGCTGAAGCGCTATATCAGGCTGAGCATCCCGATTTTCGTGACCTCGCTGACTGTATTCTGTCTGCAGAAAGCCGGTCTGATCTTTACCTCCGAGGCCGGAGCGCTTCTGGGAAATGACTTCGTTGCGGGACTCTATGCCGCCCCGCTGAAGGCATGGGATCTCTTCAGGATCTCCTTTTTTACCGCACTGCTGCGGGAAGAGAATTCCTTTTACGTGCCGTTCTGGATGATGAGCTACATTTTCCTCGGTTCCCTCGTATCCATGGCGCTGTCCTTTGTGATCAGAAGCCTGGGAAATGCCGGCAAGGCCGCGGTCTTTGGTTTTCTGATCCTCGGAATGAGCTTTCTCGACAGTTATTATCTGTGCATCACGCTCGGAAACCTGATTGCATATCTGCTGTCGGAGTCTGAGAAAAGAGGACTGTTGGGAATAGAAATACATTCCGATGCCGGAAACGGAAAACGTACCCTTCTGATCGTCGCTGCAGTATTGCTCCTGATATTCGGGATGTGGTTTTCCACGAAGGCATATGTGATCGCGTGGAATGTCAACGCCGCCGGGATCGGTGCGCCTCTCAATGATTCGTGGTTCTGGCAGGTCATAGCGGGCTTCTGCATTTGCATCGGCTTTATCTGGGGATGGGAACTGCTTTTTGCGGCAAGGGGCCAAACAAAAGCGGCTTGCAATTATGCGAAAAGTTTGCCTCAAAGCGGCGGTGCTTTTGATGGAAATGTTTACGCCGCCAGCAATGAAGCAGAGCAGAAACCATTCAGTCGGAGAAAGGGCTGTATGAGTACAGGCTTGATTGGCTGGATCAGGTGCATAATCCACTGGATCGGCAGCTTCATCAACTGGATCGGGAACATCAGCTATGAAATTTTCCTGACGCACTGGTTCATTTTCAGCTCGTTTTCCTGCCTGTTTTATCTGAAGTCGGCTCATATGCACATGCATGTGTCGATCCTGCTGAATTTTGCGCTGACCTTTGTGCTGATCCTGCTTTGCTCCGCAGTCTATCACGAGTTGATCACGAAAAGACTTTGCGCGCGTCTTGCAGGTTATCTTGAGAGGAAGCTGACAGACGACAGCCGGGACCGGAATAATTCTTATTAATTTAGTAATAATGTCTGACGAAATTATGTCAGTTCGCTTAAATACCCTTTACAAAAGGGAAATCCTGTTGCTAAACGGCAATCGCAGGTGCTAAGATGCCATTATGATCAGCAAAGAAAAAGTCAGGCTCATGACAGATCTTGCAATGTACCGCAAGAAGAATGAGCAGATTTTCCGTGTAACAAAATATTTCGGATATGACTACATTGTGTGGCATATGCTGCTGGCGGCGGTCAGATATACGATCTGTGCGCTTGTGCTTGCCGCGCTCTTTGTCGTTTTTGATGCCGAAGACTTTTTCTATAATGTCAATCTGGACGGACTTGATGAAACCCTGATGGGATTTGTAAAGTATTACCTGACAGGACTTATTGTGTTTCTTCTGATTTCGGCGGTGGTTTATTACCAGCGTTATAAGAAATCAAGAAACGGGATGCTGCTGTATTCATCCAAGCTGAAACGGCTCGCACGGAAATTCCATTACGTATAGTAGGAGCGTTAACCTTGAACAGTATCTATATCATCAGAGATGCATTACGCGGCGTATATTCGAGATACGGCGCATTCATCAAGCCGGTCCTGAAGATCGTGCTTGCTTTTCTGATGCTTACGGTGATCCAGAAGAATATCGGCTACAATGCAACGCTTTCCAAGCCGCTGTATCTGTGTGCAGCATCCGTGCTGTGCGCATTTTTCCCGAGCGGCTGCATCACTTTTGTCTGTGCGGCGTTTGTACTTGCAGATATGTTTGAAGTCTCCTTGCTGATGGCAGGCTTCAGTGCTGTGATCGCCCTGCTGATTTTTGTTCTGTATTTCGGTTACCGGCCGGGCTTGGGCATTATCATCGCCCTGGTCCCGCTGATGTTTCATTTCAAGCTGCCGTATGTCGTGCCGCTGCTCCTCGGGCTCGGAGCCGGCTTTTATTCCGCGGTCCCGGCTGCGCTGGGCGTTTTGTGCTGGAATATTCTTCAGTACTTTTCCGCCAATTTTGAAGCCCTCGGCGAAGGCAGCACAGCTGAACTCGCAAGTCTGATCATGCAGATGGCTAAAAACATTCTGATGGACGAATATATGTTCCTCATTATGTTTGCCTTTGCGCTCTGCATCGCGGCCGTCAGCATTCTCAGCAGATCGAGCATCAATCACTGCTGGATCATCTCGGTATCGGCAGGGACTGTGATCCTCGCGTTTGTCATGGTTCTGGGCGGCTCTTATCTCGGGAGAAACGATATGATGATGGAACTGATCAGTCTTGTGATTTCCTACCTGATCGCGGTTGCCTATGTCTATCTATTCTACAGCGTGGATTTCAAGAGTACCGAGCATTTAAGCTACGAAGACGACGATTATTATTACTACGTGAAGGCTGTGCCGAAGATCCATCCCTATCAGGGGGACGGGGAACTCTGAATCAGGTACGGCAGACTCTGAGTCAGGTACGGCAGACTCTGAATCAGAGAGACTGGAAATCTTGAATCAGACTGGAAACTCTAAAGTACGATAAGATTGAAATCTTTCCTGAAAAGGGAAGCTCTAAGTTATGATATCAATACGTTCTTTCCGGAAACGGGAATCTTTCTAAAAAGGGAATCGGGAAAGAGATTATAATGGGAAGGGCGTTTTTAAGAAGAGGTGTTTTTTTGGCAGATATTCTGGAAAGGATTAAAAGCTGGATATCCCTGCTGCCTATGTTTTCCGCGGCAAACATCCTGGAGATCATTATCCTGTCCGTCATAATTTATTATGTGGTCAACTGGATCCTGAGCAACCGGGCGTTTACGCTGCTGAAAGGCATCGGCGTTATTTTCGTGTTCTTTATTGTTGCCTATTTGCTGCAGCTTACCACGATTCTATGGCTGATCGAGAAGGGAATGTCGATTGCCGTCATTACCCTTGTTGTCGTGTTCCAGCCGGAGCTCAGGAAGGCGCTCGAATCTCTCGGCACCACACAGTTCCTGGGTAATCTGGTCAATACCGAGAGCAGCAATAATTCCATGTCCAAGGATTCCGCATCGCAGATCTCCAAAGCTGTCTTCCAGATGGCCAAGGTCAAGACCGGCGCCCTCATCGTGCTGGAGCAGACGGAATCGCTCGACGATTATGTCAAGACCGGTATTATGATCAACGGTGAGATCAGTACGGGCCTTATTATCAATATTTTTGAAAAGAATACGCCTCTGCACGACGGCGCTGTGATCGTCCGCGGCAATACGATCGTTGCTGCGACCTGCTATCTGCCGCTGTCGGAGAGCATGACGATCAGCAAGGATCTCGGTACGAGACACAGGGCTGCCCTCGGCATTTCCGAGGTAACGGACAGCCTCACGATCGTGGTGTCGGAGGAGACCGGCGGCGTCAGCTATGCATTCCGCGGCAAGCTCGGACATGTCAAGGAGGAGCAGGAGCTCGATACGCTGCTGTTCAACCGTATTAATCGCAATGAGGTAAGACTTTTCAAGAGACTGAGAGGGATCAGAGAAGGAAAAAATGGATAGGATTCAGTTTTTTTTCAAACATAATTTTAAACTGAAGCTGATCTCGGTATTCCTGGCGTTTGCCACCTGGCTCATGGTCGTTAACATTTCCAATCCGGAGGTGAAAACATCGATCAGTTCCGCAATTGATGTGCGCAACGGAGCCGAGCTGATCGCCAAGGATAAGTATTACAGCCTGGATACGAATTCGGTCAGGCTGACCTTCAACATCCGCCAGAATCAGAGACTGGATATTACGTCCAATGATTTTGATGTCTATGTCGATATGGGCGATTACTCCATCACCGGGGCGCTGCCGGTCTATTTTACTGTCAGCGAACGCGTGAAGGATGCTGTTTCCGATGTCAAGGTGGACCCGGTCGTCGTACATGCGTCCCTTGAGGACATGGCGGAAAAGACATTTGACATGACGATCGCGACGCAGGGAGAACCGGTGAGCGGCTATGCAGTCGGGCCGGTGACATTCTCCCCGAACCGCGTCAAGCTTTACGGCCCGTCCTCCGAGATCGGCAGGATCAGCAGGATCGGCTGCACCGTGGACGTGTCCAATGCTTCGTCCAGCATCTGGGGCAATGCCGAGTTTGAGTATTACGATGCAAATGACAATCGCTTCTCGCCTGATGTGAGGATCCAGGTCAGGAACACCGTCAGTTATTATGTTCCGATCCTGAAGAAGAAGACGGTCAGCGTGACGGTGCAGACGACCGGCAATCCGTCGCCGGGTTATAACCTGGATACAGTAAGCTGCGAACCGAGCTTTATCGAGGTGTACGGAGAGGATAAGGTTCTGGAGAATGTCAATGCGATCATTCTGCCCGACAATTTGCTGAATGTCAGCAATGCGGTCAGCGATGTCACGACGTCGATCGATATCAGCGAATATCTGCCGGATGGTATTTATTCGGATACTGTGGGCAATATCGCGCTGGTGGCAAGGATCACCAAGGGCAATGCGGCGCCTGCGCCTATGGTGGTTCCCGGTGCAGCTGCTCCTCCTCAGACCGCGCCTCCTGCTGAAACGGCTGCAGGACCGGGTGCTGGAAGCGCGGCAAATGCCGGTACCGGTGCTGAGACTGTTACGGGCGCCGGAACGGGAGATGCTGAGACCGGAAATGGAACCGGTGCAAATGCAGGCAGCGGAGCCGGTGAGGGTGCCGGAACCGGAGCGGAAGCCGGAGCTTCTGAAGGTTCGGCGTCCGGAAGCGAGCACCAGACAGCAGAGGCGGCTCACACCGGAGATGATACCGGTGATTCCGAAAACGGTGAAGGGGAGTCTGCACACAGCGCAGGGCATTCTGAAAGCGTGAGTAGTTCCGAAGGCGGAGCGCATGAGTCATCCGGCAGCGGTGCACATGATGCGGGCAGCACGGCAAATGCATCATCCGGAAACGGGACGCATGAGACATCCGGAAGCGGGACTCACGAATCTGAAGGAACGGCGCATGAGAACGGCGGCAGAACCGAGGAAACGACTGCGCACAGTGAAAATGTCGTTGTTTCCGAAGCAAAGTCACAGGAGCACGCAGGTAACTGAGTATATCGGAATTTTTTGTAAACCTTATGACAGCTTTGCTGTCAGTACGTATACATGAAAATAGTGTGTCATCTTCACCCGTAGGGCTCGGCTCACTGACTTTCATTGTTACTTTTTATCATTCGATACATGGTCCTATTCGTTTGTACAGCTGCATATCTGCTGAGTTATCTGGCAGCGTCCCGCGGGATGTATATTCTGTCAGGTCTGGTGCTCATCGGTACTGTAGCAGGTACTGCATTTTATGATTATCGAAAGAGCGGCAGGCTGATTTGTCCTGCCGTTCTTTTTTCGCTGTCCTGGATCGGCGGCTCCGGCATCTCGTGCCTGAAGCTTTCACGTCTTCAGGTCCCCTGGGAGATGGAGACCTGGCTCTGCATTTACCTGACCTATGCAGTCTTCCGTATCGTGTATATGTGGAGTGCAAAGCTTTTTGCAAATAAGAGAAATCGCAATAATAGCGGGGGGATTTCCGCTGCAGGCGCGGTTTCTGAAATCAGTGGCTTTGAACTGAATGCATCAGAGAAATCCTATGAGCCTCATACTGCGAAAGCTTCTAATCGACCGGTTTCAGACAGAGTAAATATAATGCCGGAGAGCAATCATAGAAGTACATCCGCGATCTTGGCTATCATGTGTGTAATCGCGCTTGTTTCAACAGGCAGCTTTATTGCCGAGGCGCTGATCCTTGGATACATTCCGCTGTTTCTTATGGATACGCCGCATGCATACTCATATTTTCATGTGAGCGGGCTGCATTATTTTACGGTCAGTTTTGTGCTCCTTCCGGCGATGGCTGTTCTCTATCTGTATGAGTGCCACGTGTTCGGAACCGCTGCAAAGAAGGAACTTTCTCAGCAGGACCTTTCAGGCAAAGAGCTATCAAATCAGGAACATTTAAATCAGGGACTTCCAAAGAAAGATATTTCAAAGAAAGAACTTGCGCTGCTTTCACTTTGTACTTCTGCAGGCATTGTGCTCCCGGTCCTGCTGGTCTCAAGATACCAGCTCTTTTTCGGGCTGATGCTCGCCGGGGCTGTATATCTGATCCTGCAGGGCGGGAGCATTTCCATATCCTTTAACCGGCGCACGGTGACGGCGCTTGTTTCGGCGTTTTTTGCACTGCTTGCGCTGTATCTTTTTATTACCGTGCGGCGCGCACACAGTATCGAGTATCTGAACGGCATTTTTGAAATGAAAGATCCGCGGACCCCGATTTTCATCACCCAGCCCTATATGTATATCGCCAACAATTTTGATAATCTGAACTGCCTTGTGCGGGATCTGCCGGCACATACGCACGGTCTGCGAATGCTGTTCCCCTGGATCGCTTTGTTCGGGCTCAAGTTTACAAGGCCGGAGCTGGCTGCATTTCCGATTTACGTGACAAAGGAGGAACTTACGACCGTCACGCTCGTGTATGATGCCTATTATGATTTCGGGCTTGCCGGTGTGGTGCCGTTTGTGGCTGCCGGGGCATTTCTTGCGGCCTTTTTTGAACAGATGGCGCTGAGATACTGCGGGTATTCTGTGTACTCCATGGGCTCCGGAGGCTCCGTAGGCTTCAGGGACTCCAGAGGCTTCAGGGGCTCCAGATGCTTCAGGGGCTCAAATACAGCCGGAGCGGCGGCGCTGCGTTTCTTTTTTGTTATGATTTATGCGCAGATTACCATTTATCTTGCGCTGGCATTCTTTACGACCTGGCTGTCTAATCCGACGACCTGGTTCCTGTTCGGGCTTACGACACTGCTCAGTACGGCAATTTACGCGTTAGTCCGTCGCGACATACCTGGAGATTAATAATGCTCTCTGGTAGGTATATTTTTGAAACTTCGTTCTACCAAATTGATAATTTGTTTCTGTGGTAGGTATGATTTTGCGTGTCTGACATACCAAAATGAGAATTGTTGTTTCCCGTATGTCCGGTCAACCTACCAAATCCGAACATTTTTCTTCATCGTAGGCTGGGAATTACCTACCAGAGAAGAAAATCTCATTATCTGGTAGGAAAAACCAAAAAATTCATGCTTACTATATGTGGCCAACTCTTTTTTGGTATGTCGAGCTGTCAAAATACTACCTACCAAATAAAGCGACTGCGCCATGCGATATGCCGGCCCACAGAGACTACCCACCAAACAAGTTGACTGCGCCACCCGATATGCCGGCTCCATATAAAACTCCAAAAATCACAGCGAGTATACGCTACAACTATATCTTGTATATGCTGTTTCGACTGTTGCCAACACATTGTGGAATATGCTATACTAAATCTACTTATGAGATCAATTCTATGGATACTTTGCTGCCTGACACAGCATAAAGCACGCTTCGAAATCTATACAGGAGGAGAACAATATGGTTGACAATGGTATGGTTTATTTTGCCAAAACCGGTGAGGATCTTTCCGAGAAAATATGTCTGATCCCGAAGATGGCTAACAGACACGGATTTATTTGCGGAGCTACCGGTACCGGTAAAACAGTGACGCTGAAAGTACTCGCTGAGTCATTTTCCAAGATGGGCGTTCCTGTATTTCTTTCAGACGTCAAGGGCGACTTAAGCGGCTTTATAATGCCGGGCCAGGACAATGAAAACATGCAGAAGCGTATTAAGAAGTTCGCCCTCGAAGAGGATTTCGAGTATCAGAGCTTCCCGACGACATTCTATGATATCTATGGAGAGAAGGGCATTCCGCTGAGGACAACCATTTCCGAGATGGGACCGCTTCTGCTCGGACAGTGCCTGGGACTTAACGCGACCCAGTCTGACGTGCTTTCCGTTATTTTCAAAATCGCCGACGACCAGAACCTGCTGCTTTTCGATACTAAAGACCTGAAGGCGATGATCAACTACGTCGGGGAGAATGTTTCCCAGTTCGAGATGGATTACGGACGTATTGCGAAGGTGACCCTGACCACCATCATCCGTTCGATCGTAGCGTTGGAGGCAGAGGGCGCCGACAAATTCTTCGGAGAGCCCGGTCTTGACATTACCGATCTGTTCAGCAACGGCGACAATGGCTATGGCATGATCAACGTGCTTTCATCCGAGACCCTGATCAACAAGCCGAAGCTCTATACTGCATTTATGCTTTACCTGATGTCAGAGATGTTCGAGGTCCTGCCTGAAGTCGGCGATCTCGAGAAGCCGAAAATGGTATTCTTCTTTGACGAAGCGCACCTGCTGTTCAGCAATGCGACCCCGGCCCTGATGGAGAAGATCGCCCAGGTCGTTAAGCTCATCCGTTCCAAGGGCGTCGGCATCTACTTTGTCACACAGTCCCCGGCGGACATTCCGAACGAGGTCATGAGCCAGCTTTCCAACAAGATCGAGCATGCACTCCGCGCTTACACGCCGAAGGAGATGAAGGCGGTCAAGATCGCAGCTGAGTCCTTCCGCGAGAATCCGGAATTTGATACCGTAGAGCTCCTGCAGCAGCTTGGTACTGGCGAGGCGCTTGTTTCCATGCTCGGCGCAGACGGTATTCCGGGCATCACACAGCATGCGCGCATTCTGCCGCCGGAATCCGCGATGGGCACAATAGAGGATTCCCAGAGACTGGATTCCATCAACCACTGCCCGCTTGCCGAGAAGTATCTCGAGACCATTGATTCCGACTCTGCGTATGAGTTCCTGCAGCGCAGACAGCTTGAGATCGACGAGGCAAATGCTGCCGCTCTCGAGGCTGCCGCTAAGGCGAAGGAAGCAGAGGCCGCTGCAAAGGAAGCTGCCAAGGAGCAGGAGAAGGCCGAGAAGGCAGCTCAGAAGGCAGCGGAAGCGAAGGGTAAGGCAGTGGAGACCGGCATTAAGAATGTCGCTTCCTCTACCACAGGCACCATCGGACGTGAGATCGGCAAGGCTGTCGGCGGAACCTTCGGGGGCTCCTTCGGAAAGACTCTCGGCGGCAATATCGGTTCGAGCCTTGGAAGAAACATTATCGGCACACTGTTCAAACTGAAGAAATAAAACAAAAGCAGCAGTCCGGCATACCGGACAACATCTGCTGCAGGAGATTGATGAAATACGCAGATTTACTTCCTGAAGAATATCTGAAACGTATGGAAAAAGCCTTGGGCGATGAGTTCAAGGCTTTTTTGTCATGCTATTATCAGCCGCCCGTTAAGGCGCTGCGCTTTAATCCGCGCAAAGCAAGGCCGGAAACGGTCGAAATGCTCCGGAAATGGTGGAAGCTCGAGCCTGTGCCATGGTGCGCGGACGGCTGGTACTATGAAGAAAATGAGCTCGTGCGGCCGGGACTTTCTCCGTATCATGACGCGGGCGTCTTTTATATCCAGGAGCCAAGCGCCATGATCACTGCGGAAAAGGCTGCGATCGGCCCTGAGGACATTGTGCTGGATCTTTGTGCAGCGCCGGGCGGAAAGTCCACGCAGGCTGCCGCAAAATGTAAAGTGCTTTTGTCAAATGAACCGATTCCGGGACGTGCCCGGACCTTAAGCTCCAACATTGAACGCATGGGCTTTGACCATGTGATCGTTACCTCCGCATATCCTGATGCGCTTGCGGACTGCAAAGGGCTTCGCGGATTCTTTACGCGGGTGATCGTGGATGCGCCCTGTTCCGGGGAAGGTATGATGCGCAAGGATGAGACTGCCATCCGGGAGTGGAGTCCTGAAAATGTCGAAAAATGTATCGAAAGGCAGAAAGACATTCTGGAATCCGCTGCGGTCCTTGTGAGTCCCGGCGGCAGGTTGGTCTATTCGACCTGTACATTTGAATATGGGGAAAATGAAGGCCAGATCAAAGAATTCCTGGAGGAGCACATAGAGTTTCACCTGCTGGAATCGGAGACCATGTATCCGCATCAGATCCGCGGGGAGGGACATTTCTGTGCAGTACTGGAGAAGACAGGAGACGGGTTTGACGGCGCAGCTGAACCTGCGGCCGGTCTTGAAAAGTCACGATCCGGCAATAAAGCAGGTTCTGCAAATGCCAACGGCGCTTCTGCAAATGCCGACAACGAATCCGCGAAATCTGCGTCCGGTGAGCGCGAAGAAACCGGGAAAATCCTGAATCAGCTGCGGAAACATTTGCAGAAAAATAAGATCCATGTGCTGCGCTGCGGTGTGGAGCCGGGCGAGACCGTTACTGACCGGCGCGGGAGATCCTGGTATGAGCCGTCCCATGCGGAGGCGCTTGCGGGTGTTTTCGGCGGAGACGGGCGGAACTGTGTGAATCTCAAGCAGGCGGCGCGGGTTGTGGCGGATGCTTATCTCAAGGGAAATGTCATCGACCTTTCCGTGCTTGCACCGGATACATATGAACTGCATTCCGAGGGCGGGTGGCTGACGGTGCAGTTTGACGGGTATCCGCTGGGACTTGGCAAGCTGAGCGGGATGCAGGTGAAAAATCACTATCCGAAGGGGCTGAGACATCTGTAGAATGATGTACCACTGTATTTCCTTTCCGGAGATAACTGTTCAGAGCCGCCCCCATTCTGTATTCGCAAAAATGCGATTCTGAAGTCAAGTTTACAGGCAATCGCATTTTTGCTCATATGGGGGCGGTACTTGTCAGTACCTCTTCTGGAAACAGATCTCTGCTTCGAGAGCAAGCTCCCGGCACAGATCTGTTTCCAGAAGGGCTCTGAACAGTTATCTCCGGGGCTTATATTGCGATTTCCTTACGTTAAATTTAGGGTTTTCTTACCTGTATGGACAAAGATTTTTCTGAATAATATAATGGGCACAAACCGGGGGTATTATGCGCTTTCGGCGTCTCATTGCTTATGAAGTACAGCAAGCTGAGACCCCAGGAAGGGCGAACACAGAATACGGCCTTCATGAATGCATAACGACTGCATAGTAACTGTGAGATGACAGTGAGGAGTCATGGAGCCGGCTTCCCGGACCTGAAATGTTATACAGGAATTTCGAGATGAAGAAACCTTTATTGAAACTGAAAAGATTTGCTGCTCTGACTGCGGCCGCCGCGCTTATTTTCAACGGGGCGGCTGGTCCTGTGTCATCGATCCGGCCGCTTTCTGATCTGGCGCCGGCTCTGACTCTGACGGCCTATGCGGATCAGGCGGCAATGGTCAATACAGATACTTTGAATGTACGTTCCGGTCCCGGAACCTCCTACAGCAAGGTCACTACCCTGACTGCAGGCACAGCGGTGACAGTGACAGGAGAGACCGCCGGTACGGACGGCTATACCTGGTACAGCATCAATTTCGGCAGCGGCAGCGGATATGCGCGCCATGACTTTATTGCCGTCCAGACCGTCTATGCACAGGCAGGTGCGGATTTTGAAGGCTGGATGAGCAGCCAGGGCTTCCCGGAGAGCTACAAAAACGGTCTCCGCGGACTTCATGCCAAGTATCCGAACTGGGTATTTACCGCGCAGAAGACCGGCCTTGACTGGAATACCGTGATCGACCAGGAATCCAAGATCGGACGCAACCTCGTCGCGAATTCATCGATTTCCTCATGGAAATCCATCGCACCCGGCGCGTTTGACTGGGCGGGAAACTACTGGCCGGGCTTTGACGGCGCATCCTGGGTACAGGCATCCAGAGAACTGATCAGCTACTACATGGATCCGCGCAATTTCCTGACCGACCCGTACATTTTCCAGTTTGAGCTTCAGAAGTACGATCCGGCCACTCAGAACAGGGACGGACTTCAGAAGCTTGTGGCAGGCACCTTCCTTGCAGGCGATGCAGTCGTACCGGTGGAGGGCAGCATGGTCGAAGGCGGTACGATCATCGAAGGCAGTGTATACGGCGGTGCCGGTACTGGTACAGGCGCTGTATCTTCAGGCGGCCCGGCTGCCGGCCCGGGCGCTTCCTACAGTACTTCATCCGGCTCCGGTTATACAGTCGTGGGACCCGGCGCTTCGGGAACGAGTTCATCAAGCACCATCGGCCCGGGCAATGCCTCATCCGGTTTTTCGGCGGGACCCGTACAGGCTGGTGCAAATGTAGTCGGCGCAGGTCCCGGAGTGAGCTTTACCAACGGCAGCTATTCCGAAAGCGACGAAGCAGAAGCTTCTGTCCACTATAATTTAAACGGAGAGACGACGGTCGGCGCGGCGCCCGGCGAAAAAATCGCATCAGCGGCTGACGATCGGACCGGCGCGTTCGGCGATCTGTCCGGTACATTAGCCAGCCTGACCGATACCTTCGACACGCTTACCGGCACGATCCGCGCTTACGCCAACTGGCAGCGCGACGAGCAGAACAAATGGGTTTATTACGAGAAATCCACAGGCACCTTCCTGAATGACGGCTGGCACTGGCTGGACGGCAACAAGGACGGAATCGCCGAGTGTTATTATTTCTTCTCCGACGGCTCTCTCGCAGTATCGACTACAGTTGAGGGCTACGCGGTCAACGAAGACGGCAAGTGGGTCGACGAGAACGGAAACATCGAGACCAAAAATGTCGGCGGCGTTTCTCAGGCACCCCCGGTAAGCGCAGGCAGCACTGATGGTACGGTCACTGCAAATGCCAACGGCCCGGTCGTTGATACAGGCTCGGTCATTACATCACCGGCAGGCGGCGCTGCAGGCCCCGGAAGTATGGCGGGCACCGCAGACGGGACAGGCACAGGCACAGGCACGGACGCAGCCGCTTCGACAGGCATGGGACAGCTCAAAAAGGTCCCCTATGTCGATATCATTATGAAGGCGGCCGCGGAATCAGGCGTCAGCCCGTATGTACTTGCTTCGGCAATTATCCAGGAACAGGGAAAGAAAGGTACCAGCGACCTGATCAGCGGAAACAGCTCGACCTACCCCGGTCACTACAACTTCTATAACACGGGCGCGTATGAGCACGACGGCATGAACGCAGTGACCGCCGGTCTCAAATACGCAGCGGAAAGCGGCAGCGGAAACCGCCCGTGGAATACGATCGAGAAAGCGATCATCGGCGGCGCAAAGCTTTACGGCGCCAACTATGTCAACAACGGACAGGACACCTTTTATCTTAAGAAGTTCAATGTCCAGGGCAGCAACAAATACAACCACCAGTTCATGACCCATGTTCTGGCGGCTGCCTCTGAAGGAGCCAAGGTTTCCTCAGCCTATACCAATGAGCTGAAGAATACCTCGCTCGAATTCAAGATCCCGGTTTACGAGAACATGCCGGAATCCACCACACTTCCGACAGGAGACGGAAGCCCGAACAACAAGCTCAAGGGACTGAGTGTTGACGGTTACGCACTGACGCCGACCTTCAATATGGATACCGAATCCTACAGCCTCATCGTGGACAGCCCGACCGTTAATATTACGGCGGCGGTCATCGACAGCGGCACGAGCGTTTCGGGAGCGGGCAATGTAGCACTCAATGTCGGCAGCAACGACATCAACATTACGGTCACTGCCAAGAACGGCAGCCAGAGAGTCTATAAGCTCAGCATTACCAGAAGAGAAAACGTTTCCTTCTCGGCTGACAACAGCGCGATGGCGACTCCGATCAGTACCGGGGCGAATGTTCCGGGACAGGGACCGGGCGGTTATGTGAGCGCGGGCGCGGCGGTCGGCAGCGGTACTGTCGTAAGCGCAGGCTCCGGACTCAGTATTCCGAACGACGGCGCTGTGATCAGCAATGCAGCCGGTCCGGGACCGGGCATGTCAACGGCACAAAGCGGCGGAGATGCTGCAGCGGGCGTTACTGCAGGCTCCGACGGTGTTATCATCGGGGCAGGGCCTCAATAATAAAAATATTGATCAGTGCGATCGGCATGAACTGACCGCACTGATTTTCCGCGAGTAAAGGCAAGGACCGAGTCGGCATTTCCTTCACGCGGATACGGGAAGAATTATCATATCAGCGATTCATCTCAGCCTTGAAATGCTGAATTTGAACGATTATAAAAACAGGGGACTACTATGAAACTTATCAAAACAGGAATTCTAACGCTCATGCTGAGTCTGCTCGGCGCAATCACGGCATTCTCCGCTCAGGGATCGATCAGCTTTTCCGATCCCGAGGTGAAGGTCGGGGACGAAGTAAATGTCAGCATGAAGATTTCTGCGGACGAAGGCACTGCTCTGGGCAATGCAAATGTCGTCCTGCTTTATCCTTCGGGCAATCTGGAATTTATTTCCGGAACGGATGCGGACGGCGGCGCGGGCGCGATCCGGGTACACGGCGCGTCAAACGGCAAGGGCACCGCGCTGCTTGAGTACAATCTGAAGTTTAAGACCTCCAGTGCCGGAACCTTCAGCGTCAGCATTGACAGCCAGGAGGTTTATGATACGGAGGACCAGCTGGTCGAGATCACGCATCTCGGCAATTCCGCGATCAGCGTCAAGGCGGAAGAGAACGCTTCCGCGGATTGCTCGCTGTCCAGTCTGGATGTTTATCCGGGCGAGCTGGATCCGGGCTTCAGCCCTGACATTACGACCTACAGCGTCAAGGTAGGCAAAAATGTCACCCAGCTTACGATCAATGCCGTGACGGCAGATCCTTCTGCAAATGTCAAAATTTCCAATAACGAGGCACTTCCGGAAGGCGATTCCTCCGTCATCGTAACGGTCAATGCCGCAGACGGCACGACCAGTGCGGATTATATTATCAATGTCAGCAAGGTAGAGGGCGGCCCGGAAAGCACAATCACCTCCGGCAGCGCAGACCTGAATGACGGCGTACAGCTTTCCTCCAAGGGCAAGACCATTACCATCATGAATCCTTCGGCGGATGTTGCGATTCCTGAGGGCTTCAAGCAGGGAACCATCAGCATTGACGACCAGAAGGTCCAGGGCTGGGTATGGGGCGCTTCCGAGGATCCGGAATACTGTGTCGTATACGGCATGAACGATAAGGGCGAGATCAATTTCTACCGCTATGATATGGTGGAAAAGACGATCCAGCGCTACTTCGAGGATCCGCTTTCCGCGGATGCCGTAAGCAATGCGGAATATGCCGAGCTTGAGGCTGCCAAGGCGGAATCCGACAAGCTGGCTGAGACCAGACTGATCATTATGGTTGTGATCGCAGTGATCGCATTTGCATTCCTGATGGCCTGCGTCTATATGTGGGTAAGGCTGCAGAGCTCCGAAAAGATGCAGAAACTCTACCGCAGACAGAATGCGGAAAAAGCGCGCAGGAATGAAGCTGCCGACCAGCGCGGCCAGGAAAACGCAGGCGACGATAATCTGGAGAACGTTAACGAGCTTTTGAAGCATGATTACAGCAATGAGGGCAAGGAGGAGTCCGGTTCGGATATCGCGGATGAAACACAGGTCATCCGCCGTCATGACCGGAAGCGCCGCGCAAGAAGGAATCATGTGTCCGAGGGTGAAAACCCGTCCGTAAACGAGCTCGTGGATATGGATGCGGAAAATGACGACGACGTTATGATCTATCATCCGGCCGGAAGCGATGCGCAGGGTGAATCAGCCGATGTAAATGCTGATCGCGGACAGGATGGAGAGCTCATCTAATTTTTGATGTAATACGGATTGTTCCGCACTTCGTGCTTTCACAATCCTGCCGGTTAATCGTAATCCGCAGGGTGACTGCAACAATCCGTTCAGCGAATATTTGTTTTGATGTTTGTTTGCAGCACTCTGCTGCTTACTCATGACCGGCGGGGCCCAAGCCCTTGCTTCCACAGATGAACGAGCTCATCGTGGAATCATGGCTTTTGCCCCTTACATCAAAATGTATGGGGTCAGTACATCCGTGCTGACCCCATATTGTGCAAAGTATTTGTATTTTTCTACAGGAGAATTACTGTTTTATGAACCAATATACACCGAATGCCGCCAAGGCGCTGGAGCTTGCTGCCGCAACGGCAAAAAGGCTGAAGCATCACTTTATCGGTTCCGAGCATCTGCTCTGCGGCCTGATCCAGGAAGGAGAAGGCGTCGCTGCCAGAGTCCTCAAGTGGGCGCATGTGGAGGAAAGCTCCGTCGAATCCCTGATCGATAAATTTGTATCTGACGGATCCCCGGTCAGAGTCGCGGACCATGGCGGGTATACGCCTTCGGCTTCCCACATTCTGGAAATGAGCGCTTCCGAGGCTGAAAGGTTTCAGTCTGACAGGATCGGAACGGAGCATTTGCTGATTGCGATACTCAAAAACCAGGACTGCATTGCGACGAGGATCCTCAATACCATCGGCGTGAACGGCCAGAAGCTGTATAACGAGATCCTCAATATTATCGGCGAGGATCTGCCGGAAGCAAAGGAAATGCTGGATAACGCGAGACAGAAGGAATCCGCGACGCCGACACTGGACCAGCATTCACGGGATCTGACGGAGATGGCATACGAGGATAAGCTTGATCCTGTCATCGGCAGGCATGAAGAAATCAACCGCGTGATCCAGATCCTTTCCCGCAGGACAAAAAATAATCCCTGCTTGATCGGAGAGCCCGGCGTCGGCAAGACGGCGATCGTAGAGGGACTTGCCCAGATGCTGGTGCACGGGGAGGTTCCGGATTCCATCAGCGGAAAGCGCCTGATTTCCCTTGATATCGGCAGCATGGTCGCAGGCTCCAAGTACCGCGGCGAGTTTGAGGAACGCATCAAAAAGGTCATTGCTGAGGCGCAGAATGCCGGAAACGTGCTGCTTTTCATCGATGAGCTGCATACCATTATCGGCGCGGGCGGAGCGGAGGGCTCCCTGGACGCCGCCAATATCCTGAAGCCGGCACTGAGCCGCGGAGAGCTGCAGATCATCGGTGCGACCACCACCACGGAATACAGGAAATATATTGAAAAGGATGCTGCCCTGGAGCGCAGATTCCAGCCGGTCACTGTCGAAAAGCCGACGGAGGAGCAGGCAATCGAGATCCTGATGGGCATCCGGCATAAATACGAGGAGCACCATCAGGTCCGGATATCCGATGAGGCCGTAGAAGCTGCGGTCCGCATGGGTGAGCGCTATATTTCCGACAGATTCCTGCCGGACAAGGCCATCGACCTGATCGACGAGGCAGCATCCAAGCTGCGCCTGACCGGTATTAAGGAGCCGGCATCCATCAGACGCGCGCTGGATAAGATCCGCGAGCTCAGGGAAGAAAAAGAGCAGGCCATCATTGCCGACGACATTCCGAGGGCATCCGCGGCCGCCAAAGAACAGCTGAAGGCGGAAAAGAAGCTCGCCAGATTACAGTCCGACTGGGAAAAGAAGAAAGAAGAGAACCGGCTGACTGTTACGGAAAATGATATCGCGGATGTTGTAAGCGGATGGACCAAGATCCCGGTGAAGAAACTCACCGAGAAGGAAGCGCTCCGCATCCGTTTCCTTGAAGATACGCTGCATGCACGCATCATTTCCCAGGACGAGGCCGTCAGCGCTGTTTCCAAGGCAATCAAGCGCGGCAGCGCGGGCATCAAGAATCCGAAGAGGCCGATCGGAAGCTTTCTGTTCCTCGGACCTACCGGCGTCGGCAAGACGGAGCTGTCCAAGGCATTGTCAGAGGCGGTATTCGGATCCGAGGATGCACTGATCCGCATCGATATGTCCGAATATATGGAAAAGCATTCGGTCTCCAAGATGATCGGTTCGCCGCCCGGCTATGTGGGCTTCGAGGAGGGCGGACAGCTTTCCGAGAAGGTGCGCCGAAATCCTTATTCGGTCGTGCTCTTTGACGAGATCGAAAAGGCACATCCGGACGTATTCAACATTCTGCTGCAGATCCTTGACGACGGCCATATCACCGACAGCCAGGGCCGCAAGGTGGACTTCAAGAATACGATCATTATCATGACTTCAAATGCCGGCGCCGAGAATATCGTGGCGCCCAAGGTGATGGGATTCTCCTCGGGAGTTGATCTTGAAAAGGATTACCAGAGCATGAAGGGCCGTGTCATGGATGAGGTCAACCGCCTCTTTAAGCCGGAATTCCTGAACCGTCTGGATGAGATCATTGTGTTCCGTTCTCTGACGAAGGAGAACATCGGTTCCATCGCGGATATTATGCTGAAGGAGGTCAAGAACCGCCTGAAGGAAGAGAAGAATATCATTCTTGAGATCACTCCGGCCGCAAGGGAGCTTCTGATCGATCGCGGCTATGATGAGAAATTCGGTGCAAGACCGCTGCGCAGGACCATCCAGAAGCTGATCGAGGATTCGCTTGCTGACGAGATCCTGGCAGGCTCCTTTAAGTCCGGCGACAAGGTGCGGATCGACAGAGACGGAGAGCGTCTCAGCATTAAAAAGCGCGGAAGATCAGCGGCTAAGAGTCTTGAGGCTGAAACGGGTGCCGGGGCTGAAAAGAAAAGCATGAGTGACAGAGCAACGGCAGCCGGCAGGAAAACAAATACAAAAGCTCCACAAAAGAAAGTATCCGGAAAGGCGGTAAAACGTGGCGGCAAGAAGTAAGGAAGAAAGTGTTTTCTTCTGCAGTCAGTGCGGTTATGAATCCAAAAAGTGGATGGGACAGTGCCCGTCTTGTAAGACCTGGGGCTCGTTTTCCGAGGAGCCTGTAAGGAAGGCCGTTCCGGCTTCGGGCTCCGGGAGCGGGGCTTCCGGGAGGCGCGGCTTCGGGACATCCGGCATGATGAAGCCGGTCCCGATCTCGGAGATCAGCGCTAGTGAAGAAGACCGCATCCCGACCGGCTTTGACGAGTTTTCGAGAGTCCTTGGCGGTGGCATCGTACCGGGAAGCCTGGTCCTGATCGGAGGAGATCCCGGTATCGGAAAGTCCACGCTGCTCCTGCAGTCCGCCGCTTACGTCGCTGCAGAAGGCCATGATGTCATTTATATCTCAGGAGAGGAAAGCTTAAAGCAGATCAGGCTCCGCGCCGACAGGATCGGGACGATTTCCGACCGGCTGCGCTTTGTGTCCGAAACCAACATTGACCGGATCACGGCGATGCTCGAGCAGGAAAAGCCGGAGCTTTGCGTGATC
>JAFUAE010000122.1 GCA_017460845.1 Lachnospiraceae bacterium | reverse complement strand
CAAGCCGAGGATGGTGGCGACCTCCCTGCAGAACATTGTGGAGGAGTATTTTGCAACCAACAACAATCTGGACGCCCATGTGGAGGGCCGGCTCGTGATCCTCGAATAGAGCCGGCAGGCAGGGAAAGACACATTTGACAGAGAAAGATCCTGCTGACAGGGCAAGGCTCAGCCGGCAGGACAAGATCCGGATAACCAAGCAGGTAATATAAACCCTGGTATGAAAGAAAAAGAAAGACAAAGACAAGGCCAAAGACAAAGACAAGTCCAGGGGCCGGAAAAAATCTATACAGTATTGATGACAGCGGCACTTGCCGTGCTGACATTTTCAGCGGCGGTAGCGGTGCCGCTTCTTTGGCGCGGCTTTTATTATATGCAGATCGGCCCGCTCCATCTCGTGGAAACGACTCCGTGGAGTTGCGACCAGATCAGGGAAGCCTATGACCAGATGATGGATTTCTGCATGTGGGGAGCGCCCTTCGGGACCGGTGTGCTGAAGTGGTCTGAAGAGGGCATGCGGCATTTTGCCGACTGCAGAGTGCTGTTCAGGCTGGATCTGCGCATGATGGTCGGAACTGCAGCAGCAGTCATGGGGCTGCTTGTGGTCCGCCGGAAATACGGCATCCGCGAATGGAGACCCTGGGGCAGGGGCCCGCTTTTCTGGGCGGGTCTCATACCGGCCTGTGTATTTGCTGTGCTGGCTCTGCTGGTTCGCTTCGTCAATTTTGACAAAGCGTTTGTGACATTTCACCACATCTTTTTCCCGGGCAAATCCAACTGGATCTTTGACTGGAATAAGGACCAGATCATTCAGATCCTGCCGGAGACCTTCTTTATGAACTGTGCGATCCTGATCGTGGTGCTGATCCTGGCGTTCAGCATTGGGCTGATCGTGACCGATCTGCATCAGGGGCGCAAGGAAAAAAGACACGCAGATTAATGATATCGGCTTCCGGGGAAATTCTGATGCTGCAGGGCTTGGGACAGCGGAGTCATAAAAGGCCGGCGGGGTATTGAATTCTTAAAAAGGTACATTTCGCATGAAAATAATTAACGCTCAGGTTTATGGTGAAGACGGCATTTTCCGGGAAATCCCTGTATGTACGGATGGAGACCGGATCTCGGCGGAGAGCGGGGACGGAGTTGTCATAGACGGAGCCGGCTGCCGGCTGATCCCCGGGCTTGTCGACATTCATATGCATGGATGTGCTGGGTATGATTACTGCAGCGCGGGCATACTTCCGGACAAGACAGCTGCAAATGCACCAGCGGCGCAGGCTTGCGGCGCCCCGGCAAATGCAGCCGCACTTTCTGTTCTTTCGTCCATCGCGCGTTATGAAGCGTCCTGCGGCGTCACCACCTTTCTGCCGGCGACAATGACGCTGCCAGAGGAAAGACTGCTTCAGATCTGCCGGGAGACCGCCGCCTTTGATTCACTTGCGGATCCGTTATGCGCCGAGCTTGCCGGCATTTACATGGAAGGACCGTTTCTTTCTCCTGAGAAGGCAGGGGCACAGGACCGGCGCAGTCTTCGGCTTCCGGATCCCGGGGTCTTTTATGCTGCAAATGCGGCCGCCGGAGGAAGGATCCGCTTTCTTGCTGTCGCTCCGGAGTTGGAAGGTGCGGAGGCATTGATCCGGGCTCTGTGCAGCGGAAACGGCAAAGCAGGCAGCAGGCAGGAGGATGCAGGCGGCGGCCGGATCCGGAACGGGGATGCGGCCTTTTGCAGGGAACCTGATATGGAGAAGGATCATGAAGCCGGGGTCAGGATCACGCTGGCGCATACGGCGGCCGATTATGAAACAGCCTGCAGGGCCTTTGCCGCAGGAGCCTCACAGGTCACGCTTCTTTACAATGCAATGACGGGACTGTCCCACAGGGCGCCCGGCGTTGCAGGCGCTGCCGCTGACACGGACGGTGTTTATGCGGAGCTGATCTGCGACGGCATTCATGTTCATCCTGCGGTCGTGCGGCAGACGATCAGGATGTTCGGCGCGGAACGGATCATCATGATCAGCGATTCGATGGAGGCGGCCGGGATGCCTGACGGATGCTATGATCTGGGAGGACAGTCTGTAAGGAAGCAGGGAAGGCGCGCCGTGCTTGCAGGAGGTCTTCCTTCGGAGCCGGTTTTGGCGGGCTCAGCCTCTACTTTGATGGACTGCCTTCGCACGGCTGTGCTGGAAATGCACATTCCGCTAGAAGCTGCCGTCCGCTGTGCCGCAGCCAATCCTGCAAAGGCAGCAGGCGTTTACGACCGCTGCGGCAGCATTTCCATCGGAAAAAAAGCAGACCTGGTGCTGCTCGACCGGGAAAATCTCGGGCTTCACGGTGTGATCCTGAGGGGACATTTTATTAAGGGTCCGCATTAAACGAAGCAGGAAAGCAGAAAAGATAATATTTTCAAAGGGATAGAAATTGCAGATACTGTTACTGGAACTTACAATTATTATGATCATTCTCGTGCTTGTCCTGAAGCGCGTTCTGAAAAAGACTCTGTATTCTTTTACGGGGATCGCGCTGACGGCAGGCATTATTTTCTGTCTTGCATCGCTGTTCGGCATAAGCGGCGCGTGGGTATATTTTGCGCATGAGCCGAAGGGACCGTCTCTTGTCAGCTATATTCAGCTGCTCATACAGGTTTCACGTTTTCTCACAAATACCGCTTTCTGGGGCCTGCTGCTTATGAGCGCGCTCATGGCGGTCAGCAACATTGCCCTGATCAGGCATGAAGGCCTGCGCATGAAAAATGTTTACGGCACACTGCTGGGACTTGCTTTTATCGTTGCGACGCTGGTGCTGTACGCTTTGACGGCGTT
>JAFUAE010000014.1 GCA_017460845.1 Lachnospiraceae bacterium | reverse complement strand
TTCAGGTCTCAAGCGGACCGTTGTAGGAATTGATCCCGCCCAGGTCCGTCACATTGGTAAAGCCGTAATTGCGCAGCTTTGCTGCCGCGAACCTGCTCCGCATGCCGGAGGCGCAGTATACATAGATCGGTATATCCTTATCCTGGTACGCCATGGCAGCCATCTCGATATTCTGCACCGGGATATTCATACTGCCGGGAATGCGGCCCTCCAGATATTCCTCCGCCTCCCTGACGTCGATCAGCTGTGCACCCTCCTGATCCTTGATGGCTGCAACCGCTTCATTGATATCGATCTTATTCTTTTTCAGGAAATCAAAGAAACCCATGCTCAGTCCTTTCATGCGCATATGTGATCCCGTGTCCTTACTTCTTCAGGTACTCCGAAGAAACCGGGATGGTTTCATTTTACTGTCTGCCGATAACATTTGCAATAAAATCGATGCCCCTGATCACTTTTCTGTATAAACGGCTATGCTAAGCTCGCTTTGACCTTCGGTCTTCGCTCGCTAAGCGCCGCGTCATACATGAAAGTAGCGCTCAAGCGTCGCCTTCGGCTCGCTTTCGCTGACTTTCATAGTAAAAATTCAGTGTCCGTGCGGCACCCGCGGCAGCAGATATTTCTCATAGGTCCGGTCAGCATAGGCCAGTCGGGCAAAGATGAACAGCAGCACGAATCCCGTGCCCCAGATCGAATATAATCCGAAGAAATTGCAGCAGACCGCCCCGATGATCCCTCCGAAAACAAAACACAGGATCATGGATCCGTGTGTCCTGATTTTCTCAGCGCTCGCCGCATCATGTTTGCGAAGATATCTGGAAAAAGAAGAGCCGACCTGACGGATATGGTTGGTGACAAATGTTGTTGCGGCGCCGATCCCCTTTACCTGGCGGAAAATATTAAATTGCATGGAGCAGATAAAATTGAGCGCGATCTGGCAGATCTGGTCCGGCCAGTTCTCCGGCATGGCTCCGAGCAGCAGGACTGTCAGCAGTTCGATGCCGATAAACATCGTGTCCCAGCGGAGGAAATGCAGGCGTTTCACGGTTTTCCCGAGATGCTCCGAAAAGAAAGATCCCGCAAAGTATGCACTGATCGGGATCAGCAGATACCCGGCCCGCGGCCAGTTGCCGGTGCCGATCGCAGTCGCAAACAGCACGACATTGGCGGTCTGGGCATTGCAGAAAACACCGCCCCGCAGGAGAAAGGTATAGGCGCCGAACCAGCCGGCCGTAAAAATGAGCAGCAGGTAGACCCATGGCTGCTCGCATTCAAGATATTGATTTTGCTGCTTCCTTTGCGCTGCCGGATTCTGCGTCAGCTGTTCATCTGTTGTTTTATTAAAATCCGGCTGTTTCTTTTCTGTGGTTTCCATATTGTTATGAAGTGCAAGTAAATGGCTGTATCTGTAGTTTTTTTTGCGGATAGTCGTCTGCGCTTATCTGTGCCGGCAGTTTCCTGGAAATTCACCCTCTGGCAAGTGCAGCCTCCAGAAAAGCCTCAAGCCGCGGAACCGCTTCGGGCTCTGTCTCAAGTCCGGTATCCCCGAGGCTGATCAGCTTATTCGTACCATGGTAATCGCTGCCTGCCGTCACATAGAGATCAAACTGATCGGCAAGCTGCAGCATCAGTTTCTGTTCTTTCGGCACAAAACCGGAATAAAAGCATTCCAGGCCTTTCAGGCCAAACTCCTGCAGCTTCCGGATCCTGGCCTCCAGTTCCTCTCCCAGGATCAGCTGATCGCCGTCCCCGTAAATCGGATGCGCCAGCACCGGTATTCCGCTGTCCGCAAGGATCGAGCGGATCGCCTCCTCCGGACGGATATGTCCGTTGGGCGGTGAAAACGGATTCAGGTACTTCTCGATTGCGGTCGAACGGTCCGGTGCATAGCCCAGCTTTACCATCAGGTTGCCGATATGAGGCTTTCCGGGATTGTTCAGCGCGCGCAGCTTTTTGATTTCATACTCCGGAAAAACAAACCCGTATGTCTCCCGGAGATAGCTGATCCTGAGCTCCAGCTTATTCATCCTCATCCTGTGGGTCTCTTCGGTCAGCTGCACGACCCTGCTGTCCTCGGGCTTATAGGCGTACCCCAGAATGTGATATTTTCCCTCTTCGTCCTCGCAGGAAAACTCTACGCCATTAATAAAGCGCGGCTGTTCCCCGGTTTTTATCTTTTCCGGGTCACAGTTTTCCTCAGTCCTTCCTGATTCTGCCCGGACCTCTGAAATCAGTTTCTGAATTTCCCTGCAGGCCGCCGTACTGTCATGATCCGTGACTGAAAATATATGAATTCCCGCCTGCCTGACTGCTTCCAGCAGCTGCTCCGGGCTGTCTGATCCGTCTGAGGCGGTCGTGTGCATGTGAAGATCGATCATCTTCTCTCCTGATTTCATTTTTCGCTTTGTTTCACATTCAATTGCTCGACCATGCTGACCAGTGAAGCATAAACCTGATAAGTCAGCTTTTCCCTGTCCTTTTCGTTGCAGTCAAAGGCGACTCTTGCCTTAAGACCGCCAAACTCGCCCGTATATATATTCTTGTCAGGCAGCTGGGAAACGCCCAGATATACGGGCTCACCGATAATTTTCGGGAATCTGTCGGGAAGTGAAGCGATTTCCTTCTTCAGGAGTTCCTCTCCCCGTTCTATCCCGACATCTATCGATATCGGAATGTCAATGATCACCGGGGATTTCTCGCGGCTCTTGTTGATCAGCTCCACAATCCTGCTGTTATTAATAATCTTGATATCTCCTCTGTCTTCGTCCTGAATCAGCTTGACCGTACGCATGCTGATATCCTGCACGATGCCGCGGAAATCTCCGATCTTGACCACATCTCCAACGGTAAAGTCACCCTCAAAGATGATAAACAGACCGGCAAGCACATCCGCAATCAGGCTGTTGGCTCCGAGAGTAAAAATCAGGGCTGTCACTCCGACACCGTTGACCAGGGTCCTGGTCTCAACGCCAAACATGGAGAGCGCATAGAGGATCATTACGATCGAGCCGATATAGGTCAGGCCGCTTTCGATGAGCCGGCAGATCGTCCTGCCTTTCGGACTTAAATATTTGCACAGTCTCTCAAGAGAACGGTTGATTGCAAGCCTGACTGCAACGATTACACTTGCCAGCATCAGGCAGGTCGTTACCGTAGCCGCATTGACGCCCCTGCTCCAGGTGCCGCGGACGACGTTGTAGGTCAATCCTTCCGTGTCGCCCTTCGTGGTGATGTACAGTATCGCGGTCAAAATAAAAACGGCAATCATGAAATGACTGATAAACGCCTGGAGATCCGGATAATCATTCCTCCTGCTGCAGGTCTCCGGATCCAGCAGGAGCTGCTGACTCTGATATTCGGCAACGCACCGCGTCACAGGTCTGAACACAGCAAGCAGCAGAACCAGGATCAGCAGCAGGGACAGACTCAGCACACCGCCGGCAAAAACCA
The DNA here is from genome assembly GCA_017460845.1 of Lachnospiraceae bacterium. Classification (GTDB taxonomy): domain Bacteria; phylum Bacillota; class Clostridia; order Lachnospirales; family Lachnospiraceae; genus Avilachnospira. Next base: position 1,424 of record JAFUAE010000014.1, on the reverse strand, counting down.
GGGAGGAGGTATCCTCGCTGCCTACGATCACATATTTTCCGTCATAGCCGAACACGACCGAATACAGTTTATTTCCGTCAAAGCTGACAATGCCTTCATACCCGTCATAGAGCAGATGCGCATGAATATCATGGTCTTCCGCGATTTCCCCGATCCAGTGCTTCCGGGTACCGCCTGTGATCCGGGCGTTTTCTCCGCTTTCGACGACAATGACATGCAGGGAGTCCAGGATATGCAGATCCCCCACGACCTCATTCAGGCTTGTATTCCGCAGCAGTTCATCCAGCTGCTCCTGTCTGACGCAAAGCTCCACCCATCCGATCGACTTTCCCGTCCGGTCTGTCATCAGGGTTCTGTAATACCTGAGATTCTGCTCTTCTATGTTGTTGTTTTGGGCGCTTTGATGAATGCTGCTTTCCGTGATGCTCTCGTCAACAGCACGATGCAGAAGTTCGTCAGACGCAAGGACCGTTCCATCAATATCAAAGACACGAAGTCCGTATCCGTCAAGCGCATGATCCAGGCTGTTCAGCGAATCGATATCGATCAGTTCGGGATTATCCGACAGGATCGAAGCCGCAGTACGTGCTCTCGCCGAATACATTGCATCAAATTCGCTGGTAATGCTGTCCGCGCGTTCAGATTCCCGGCTGAGGACATTTTTCAGATATTCCGCCTGGTCCGTGGCTCCCTGCTGGCTCAGGTTCACATTGCTCAGCATTTGGATGACCGTCACGCTTCCGAGCACCAGAAAGACGGCCATAACCATCGCCGAAATGCTTTGTTTGACAGCAAAGCCCGGTTTTCCCGCATTGTCCGCGCCGGGTCTGTACAGCTTCGTGTCCCAGAGGCATTTGACGAGGCATACCATTACTGCACAGCAGAGGAACCACAGACTCCAGCTCCTCTTTCGTCCGAACCGGACCAGCGTAGAGATGTCCGTCGCAGAAATTACAAAATCCCGGCTGTCTGCATACGCTGCGCTGTAAAGCATGTATTTTCCCGCCGGCACACCGGCTGTCCCGGTATTCAGCTTCGCTTCAAGCGCCGTCTTCTGCTTATGAAGCTTTGCTTCCGCCATAAGGGCTTCCGGAGCGAGTTTTCCGGTCTCCAGCATTTCACTGATCATACCGCGGATCGTCTCTTCATGCTCGTCCCTTGGGTAAACCGACAGCTCCCCCGCATGCAATACCGCTATGTAACCCGGCAGTCCCGCCTGAAACTGGCTCAGGAAATAGTCCTTATCCTGGCCAAACGCCATACGGTCTTCTCTCAGGCTGCTGCCGAAGGAAAGCACCAGAAGACGGCCGTCGCGAAGCTCGGTAAAGCTGATATTCAGGCCATCCGAATGACTTTGCCGCTCTGTCTCTTCATAGTCTGCCCGGGAAATGATCTGGGTCTTTTCAGCGTTGAGAGTGCGATTG
>JAFUAE010000121.1 GCA_017460845.1 Lachnospiraceae bacterium | reverse complement strand
CAAAAATAGCCCGCGTTCGTTTTGAATGAACACAGGCTATGTAGTAATCAGCTCCGCTTCAGACCTTTTGTCATCTGCCAAACTTCTCAATATTCAGTTTTAAAGTCGATTTTCGAAATATTTTTTATATTTAGGCTTTAAATATTGATTTCCTGACACGTTCATGCTATCATGGGCATTGAATGAAACCAGCCAGAGGAGGTGGCTATCATGTTATGCCAGTTTTCATTCAGCAACTTCCGCTCCTATCGCGATGAAACCACATTCGATTTCCAGGCTGCGGCTCTTTCTGAGTTCAAGGACAGCCTTATAAAGACTGAAAAGGGAAATGATATCCTGCCGGTTGGTGTGATCTACGGTCCGAATGGCGGAGGCAAGTCCAACCTTCTTGCCGCCCTGGGGTGCGTGATCTCTCTTGTTACTGAGCCCGTCTATGAGCTTGGCAAGAATCACGCCCGTTTCATTATGCAGCAGAAGGTATCCTGTGTCCCCTATCTGTTCGATGAGGATTCCCGGGAGGAGCCTTCCCGTTTCCAGCTGTTTTTCCGCATCGGTGAATATGAATACCGCTACTATATTGTGCTTCGGGGCGGCGTAATAGAGGAAGAAACACTCTATCGCCGCAAGCTCGGGGCCAGCCGGGCAGCAAAGGTCTTTGAAAGAAATCATGAAGGAATCTCCCTTGGAACCATTCTCGGGAGTAAGAACATCAACACCGAAGTAAATGCCAAGATGCCGCTGCTCTCCTTTCTTGCGATCAATTATTCCATTCCCGTGATTGCAGAAGTCATTCGCTGGTTTGAAGAGTGCATCATCAGAAACTATGCGAATCCATTGGCCGAGCAGCAGATCCTTCTCTCCGATGACGACATTTCAAAGAAGCAGTTTCTTACCATGATGAACGATATGGGGATCGGCATCACCGGGTACCGGTTTGATCAGCAGAGCAATGAATTTTACCTGCAGAGGACCCTGCATGATACGCTCTATGAGCTCCCCTTTTCCAGTGAGTCCGACGGAACCCGCAAGCTCTTTGCCGCTCTTCCGGTCATCCTGATGGCCCTGAAGGAGGGACGTCTGGTAATCGTTGATGAACTGGATGCCAAGCTGCATCCGAAGCTTCTCCGCTATGTCATCCGGCTTTTTACAAACCCGGAGATCAACAAAAACGGAGCTCAGCTGCTCTTCACTTCGCACGACATGTCCACAATGAAGAACAGCATCTTCCGCAGGGACGAAATCTGGTTCGCCGCTTTGAATTCGGAAAACAGCAGTGAGGTCTATTCTCTCTCTGAGCTCCGCAAGGAGAATAACGATCCTATCAACAATACCGCAGCTTATGATAAGCAGTATCTGGAAGGTCGGTATGGAGCTGACCCCTACCTCAGGAATATGCTGAGCTGGGAGGTGTGACGATGAGCCGTAAGCCTCCTAAAAAATCGGACATGGGCAAGTCCTGGATGAAGCCCCGTCGTGATTCCCGGCAGATGATCTCTCCGGAATATCATCTGATCGTTTCCGAAGGGACGAAAACCGAACCGAAGTATTTCGAGAAAATCAAAGAGACGATTGATGCCAAGTACCGGGATCGCATCCATCTGGATATCTCGGGTAAAGGCGACAACACGGTAAACCTCTTTAACCGGGCGGTGAAAGACGTGGCCCGGAGCAACAACGTTTATAAGCATGTCTGGCTGGTCTTTGACAAGGACGATTTCCCGCCTGAGAACTTTGACCGTACTGCAGAGCTATGTGCCGCAGAAAGCACAGACGAAACCAGGTATCATCCCATATGGTCCAACCAGTGCATCGAGTTATGGTTTCTGCTCCATTTCATGTTCCTGCAGGCGGACCTCCATCGGGATGAATACTGGCCGAAACTTACCGAATGCCTGAAGTCCAGAAACCTTGGAACCTATTATAAAAACCGGACGGATATGTTTGATGTCCTCCGGCCTTACATGGATGATGCGATCCGGAACGCAAAGATGTTGGAAGAGATTAATACGGGAAAGACACCCAGCAGATCCACCCCCGGAACGATGATCCATCATCTGATCGAAACTCTGAAGCCATATCTGTAATCAAATCAATTCATCTCATCGCCTTACTTTCTCGCTCTTGATCCCGAAGGATAAGAGCGAGAAAGTAAGGATCAATAGATCAGCCAAACAGTCCGGACAGCAGGGGAACCAGCGTCGTGCCAATCAGGGCGACGCCGCCGCCTGCCATCAGCTGTCTTATGCCAACTTAGTTGGAACAATCGACTTTTGCCAATGACCGGCGGCGGCGCGTACCCTCTTGTATGAACGGGGTTGATACCCGATTTGCTGTAAGGGGGAAAGTATTGAATTGTGTGAGATCAGAGTTCCCTGTGCCCTTCGATAGGCCTCAGGTTGTAATGAATTTCGATGGAGATATTGCGGTGTCCATCCGGATCGATAGCCTCATGAACCACGATCTCTTTGATCAGCCGGTGCAGGATCTCCGGAGTCAGCTCATCGATCTGGACGTAATCCTGGACCATCTCAAGCCATTTCCGGGCATTCTCCGTTGACTGCATGGACTGCTTCAGGAGCTCCTGATCCTGCTCGATGGCCTTCCGGACCTCGGCCTGCTCGTCCTGGGCTTTCTTGATCATGACCTCGAAGTTTGCCTCGGAGATCTTCCCGGAGATCATGTCTTCATAGAGTCGGGAAATCATCTTTTCAAGGATCTCAAGACGCTCCTTATTCTTCATGATTTGCCGGGCCAGGGACTCGGACTGCGCTCTCTGCTCGGCTGAACAGTTCTCAGCCAGCTGCTCTGCGGCACCATCCCGGTCTGCCAGGGCTTTCCTCGCAAGCTGCCGGATCTCGTCAATAACCAGCTTGTAGAGCTTGTCAAATTCGATCCTGTGCTGCGTACAGTGATGCTTTCCGAAAGCATTGTAGGTCTTGCAGGAGTAGATCATCTGCGGATGCTTCGCGTTGGTCTTCCGGATCGTGAGTGCCTTCCGGCATTCACCGCATTTAATCAAACCGGCGAAGAGACTGTAGTTGCCGTCATCCCTGGGGCGCTGCCTGCTCTTGAGCTTTTCCTGGACGATATCAAAGGTGTCCTGGTCCACAAGGGCCTCATGCATTCCTTCAACAATGATCCAGTCCTCCGGCTTTCGCTCGGCAATCGTCCCGATCTTGAACTTGTACAGTTTCTTCTGGGATGCAATCGCTCCAGTGTAAACAGGATTGATGAGCAGATCCTTGATCACTGTGAAGTCCCAGATAAAGCGGCCGTTCTCCGGATCATCAAGCTCCCACTTGGTGTAGTGGTCCCGCAGGCCTCGCTGCCGGTTCCACCATGTCGGGCAGGCCACCTGGTCCACCTCCAGCTGTCTCCGGATCCAGTTCGGTCCGTGCCCGTTCCTGGCATACTCGAAGATCTTCTTTACGATCGGAGCCGTTTCCGGATCAATGATCAAGTGGTTCTTATCACCGGGATCCTTCTGGTATCCGAAGGGAGCCAGGCATCCGGTGAACTGTCCCTTGGT
>JAFUAE010000120.1 GCA_017460845.1 Lachnospiraceae bacterium | reverse complement strand
CAGTGGGAGCCCATCACGATCCTCTTTGCATTCGGGTCGGAGCCCGGGATCGTTGCGTACATGTTTGCAAGGTCGTCCATCTCGATGGTTGCGCCGATCGCATCCATTCTCTTTACGAATTCGGCTCTTGCCATCTTGTCTTCCTCAGACAGAGCATATCTGGTGATGCCGCCGTGTCCGGCATCACCGTACTTGCTGAAGGTCTTAATTTTGTCGCTCATTCTTTCCAAACTGCACTGATACATAAATCACCCTTCCTTTCTGTGAGCATTAATAGCAATTAATAGTTCCCTATTATATGTTGCAGATGCTTTGTCAAAAATGTTCATCCAACACCTCCTTGCCTGCGGCTTGGAAGACTATGCATGAGTAGATTTTTGACATAAAACCTGCTAACAAAAGTCAAGTGCTTTTGAGCAGGTTTTTTTAAATCTTTTGATTTTTTGTTTTTGCGTACACTAAAAAGGCTGGCGTTATTTTCCAGCCGGAACATCTGGCATAGTTTTTTATTGCTGATAAACTTCCATTACCCTTGCGTAATATATCCGTAGAAACTTATTTAGACCAGCTATCTTTGCGTGTTTCTTGCTCTTTCCTTCGCTTTCTTTTTTCAAAATGTAATTATAGACAGTATCGTCTTTCGGTGCCTTATGGCTCTTGAGCACTCTCATTACTTCATATCCGACTTTTCTTAGAGTCGAGGATCCACGTTTTGTTATCCTTCGTTTTGAACCAACAAACTGGCCTGATTCATATGGTGGTGGGTCTATTCCTGCCCACGCAATCAACGCCTTCGCGCTATGCAGCCGGCGCACATCGCCGATTTCGGCGATCAGCTTTGGAGCAAGAACATCGCCCACTCCACCCATTGCCCGGACCGTTGAGTATTCAGGTAAGGACTTCGCAAGTTCCTGCATTCGTGATAAGATATTAGACAGAGAGTTATCCACAGCTCTCAATACAGTAACGGCTTCCTGTACCAGCATTTTGGTCGATGGGGTACTGGAGGACAGTGTAGGGATACCGCCGGATGCTAATTCATAGACTGTTTCGGCCTTCGATCTGCTCCGGTGGTATTTCTTTTTTCCCGCCCAGATGAGGTATTCCTCTACAAATTCATCAAGGCTATGCGCCGTAATTATGTCGAAATGCCAGAAGCGCTCTACAAAGTCACTCAGCTTGTCCTTCCCGCTGGCTTCATCCCAGCTATTGAAGAGTTTCTTGATGCCAGGCATTGTATAATCCAGGATATGTGTCAGCTCTTGTAATGCTTTCACATGAAGTTCCATGTAGTACCGGTAACGACGGCCAAGGAGTTTAAGCTCAGCATACGTTTCTTCATCTCCCTCATGTTTCTGGAGTTTGAACCACTTATCTATGCCATAATTCGCAATCATGATTGAATCCAGCTTGTCGGTCTTTGCACCTCTGATACTATTGTCTTTTACATATTTTTTCATGGCGAAAGGATTGATTACAGATACGAAGTACCCTTTTCCCTGAAGGAATGTTAATACTGGCAGGTGATATATGCCTGTAGCCTCCATCACGACTCGAATCTCTCCAGTTAACTTCTTCAACAGACTGTCAAGATCTTCAAGATCTTTCTCCACATGCTGTATCTCGAAGGGGCTGCACACGATTTCGCCATATGGCTTTAGAATACAAACTGTGCTTTTTCCTTTTGATACATCAACTCCTACACTTATCATTCCAAACCTCCTCAAACTGTTATTAGTAATTGTTCCAGCCACACTTATTACCACTCAGTTTAGTTGGTTACGCGGGAGCTGATCCCTACCTGCTTAATCGAATGCTTATAATAAGGGGTTGGTTAACGGTTTTTTGTACGGATGCTATGATCCAAAAAAAGCCACGTCAGACCAATTACTCCCCTTATTATAAAGAATAAGTGCAACCGATAGGGGTAATTACTCCCTATCAATTACACTTTTATGGTACTAAAATAAAGTCTACAATTTAACACTAAGCAAAAAGCGTGCCAACACCGTCAAAATGACGAATTTTTATCAAATAATTGAGTGTCATATATATATATATATAAGTGGATTGAATTATAAAAACGTCCAAAATAACTATAAACACGAGCTATGCAAAACGGCATAAAAATGCAGGAATCGATGCAAACATGCATAAACGATGCTGCTTTGCATCAACCGATTAGATTGAAAGGAATTATGACTTGATCGGAACCTGGAATCCGAAGGATGATATGAGGACGAATATCGTTTGTTAACGGACGGCGTTTCTGCGGTCCGGCATTTTTAAGAATTTGGAATCCGAAACTAAAGGAAATGTCATAGAATGTTAATTTCTTCCGGGGCACTCTCGGGTAAGATAAAAACAGAATAGATTGAAAGGATCTCTTATGAGTTACGATAAAGAACAGTACAGTTATCCGGGCCTCCCGGAAGGAAATGAAAGCAGCCCGTATGCGGCACCGGACGGAGACATTGCCATCAATCAGAAAGAATGGGAACGCATGATCGGGCAGAAGCTCTATATGCCCCTTCGTGTCGGCGGTGATTCCTGGGACAGGGTGCATACTGCCCAGATGAAATTCAACAATTCCGCATTCTGGAAGGACCGCAGCGCCATGAATGAGCTCAGGAAATGCTTCCGCAGCGCGCCGGAGGACCTGGTGCTGATACCGCCTGTCTATTTTGATCATGGAAACCGGATCAGCTTTGGAAAACATTTTTTTGCCAATACAGACCTGACGATTCTGGATGAGAACTACGTGACCTTCGGAGACAATGTCTATATTGCACCCCATGTCAGCATTTACACGGCAGGACACCCGATCGATGCTGCCGTGCGCAATACGGACATTGAATATGCACGTCCGGTCACGGTCGGCGATAATGTCTGGATAGGGGGAAATGTTGTAATCAACCCCGGCGTTGCGATCGGGAATAATGTCGTGATCGGCTCGGGATCAGTGGTGACCCGCAGCATTCCGGACAATGTGATCGCGGCAGGCAATCCCTGCCGTGTAATCCGTGAGATCACCGAAACTGACCGCAGGGCCTGGGAAGCGGAATACCGGGAGTATCAGGAATATCTTGAAGAAGGAAAGCAATGAAAAAACATTCTTATATTATAAGTAGAAAGAAACAGCTGCAAATGCTGAGCGCCGTTCTGGCCGTGTCCCTTGCTGCAGTGCCCCTGACGGGCTGCAGTCTGTTCGACATGGCCGGGAAGAGCGAAACTGCCGTTGAAACTGCGGCGGAGGAGACTGCGGCGGAGACCCCCGCGGCAGCTGAAACTGTACGGGAACAGGCAGAGTCCTCTCAGACAGAAACGCTTTCCGCAACAGAGCGGGAGGAGCTGCACCGCCGGGCACAGGAACTTAAGGAGCAAGGCGGGAAGAAGGAGACAGCTGCCGGGAGAGATGCTGCGGGGACGCCTGAAGCTTCAGGAACGAGCGGCACGGCAGAAAATCAGGAAGGAAACAAAAAAAGCAGCAGCGAAAAGGCATCCGGGACCAAAGAGAATACCGGAATTACCGTGGGTGCAGCACCGGGAGGCGGCGGAAGCGGTAAAAGTGCGGATAAAATAAAGCATCAGGCACCGCCTGCGACCGGGACTGCAGAGGCTAATGCAGCGAGCCGGAAGGATGTGGTGATCCTGGGGCAGGCACCGAAGACAGAGGAATCTCTGCAGACAGGTACTGCGCAAAACGCCGCGTCTGCAGCTAAAACGGACCAGGCTGCGGCGGCACAGACGGATCAGACACAGGCGACGGTGCAGGCTGTGGCAGCACAAACAGATCCAAAGATCACCGGAGATATTCATTATGTATCTGGAGACACCGGATCTTCCGGAATTGCAGTCAGCACTGCAGTCAATCCGGCGGGCCAGATCGGACCCGGCACACCCGGCAGCGGCACCGGGCAGACGATCATCGCCGGAGGTGTTACGGTCGGACCGGGACCCGGCGCGGCGCCGGCTCCGCAGGATACCTCCGTACATACAAATACGGCGCCTCCCGGAAGCACCGGGGCAAATTCCGGCAACCAGGGAAGCGGGACTGCAGCAGCCAGTACACAGCAGACAGGAAGCACGCAGCAGGCGGGCGGCACCGGGCAGCCCGCAGAGACTCAAGCCGGTGCCGGATCAGGCCAGGCAGACGGGACTCAGCCGGCGGAACAGGCACAGGAGCCGCTGGAGAAAATCTACTGGGATATCTGCCGGGTGGAAGGAAACCGGATCGTGATCAGCGGTCATAACGGCGGAAGCATTACTCCCGCGGACACCGAAATGGGTGCGGACCAGAATATTTACCTCCTGGAGCTCGCACCGTATGAGGACAGCATCAGCGGGCACCGCTATGTCAAATCCGCAGCGAAGGCCTCACAGAGTCTGGATTTCCAGCTGGAGCTCTCCGGCGGACATGAGAGCGACCGCCTCTATCATAAATACGTGGCATGTATCTGGGACGGCAGCAAATACATTGCGGTTTCCGAACCGGTCTATGTTACCAATCCGGAAGTGACGGCACCGAACCAGAAGGCCTACGATGAGCCGCTTTCCAAGAAGGGCCTGCTTGTCGAGCACAGTATGATCGATGATGCCTTCTATATCGGAGTGCACAATGTTATAGTCAATATTCCGTTCAACTCGCTCTTCGGTTCCGGTATTGATTATAATTACGGAGGGGAGACCTATCACTTTAATGCCTCCGTCATTGCAACCTATGACAACACGATTTCGGCATTCTCCAATAAAAATATGAATGTCAACGTCGTACTGCTGAACGGGTGGAACCCTGCAATGCCGGATTTCTTCTATCCGGGCGCAAAGCAGAGCTCGAAGGCCGCCTATCATATGTTTAACGCCTCGACCGAGCGCGGTTACCGCAACATCCGTGCCGTTGCGTCATTCCTGTCGGAACGCTACAGCGGCAGCAATCCGAATTATGGCCGTGTGCAGAACTGGATCGTTGGCAATGAGATCAACAATCAGTACTGGAATTATATCGGTTCCATGGACATAAAGAGTTATCTGACGGAGTTTGAGCGATGCTTCCGTGTCTTTTACACCGCGATCCGTTCAAGCTGTGCAAATGACCGGGTATATTTTTCACTGGACCATAACTGGAACCGGCAGGCGGACGGAAAACTGCGCTATAATGGAAGAGACGTGCTGGGAACATTTGCAGATCTGGTGAACCTGCATGGAAACATCGACTGGAATCTCGCATACCATCCTTACAGTGAGCCGCTGACGGAGCCTGAGTTCTGGGACGATTATAAGACAGGGCAGGTCACGGCAAACAAAAATACGCCGGTCATCAACTTCGCCAATCTCGGGCTGCTCACACAGTACCTGGAGCAGAGTAAAATGAGGAACCGCAGCGGACAGGTCCGCCGCATTATCCTTTCCGAGGAAGGCTTCACATCCAAGTCAGCGACCCGCGGGGATGTCGAGGAAATACAGGCGGCTGCATTTGCATATGCTTATTATATGGTGGATTCCAATCCGTACATCGACAGTTTTATCCTCTCGCGGCAGGTCGATGCTCCTTCCGAGCTCAGAGAATCGCTGGCCTTCGGGCTCTGGACCACAAACTCGGCTTCGGATGGAAATGTTGTGCCGGCGCAGCGAAAGAAGCTCTGGCAGGTGTTTAAGGATATTGACCGCGCAAAATCAACGCTGGAGACCACCGAATTTGCAAAAAAGATCATCGGTATCGATAAATGGTCCGATATTATTCCGAATTTCCGCTGGGCAAACCAGGAATAAGAAGAGGGGAGAGAGGAAGGATGGATTTCGAGAGCTTTTGCGAGAGACTGCAGAAAACGGGGATAGAGCCAAAGGCCATGCGGTTCACAGGCATGATCCGGGACAGCTTTGAAGACCGTGTGCCGCTCAAACCGAGGTTTCATAAAATGGCGATGCGCCTGTGGCTGACCTTTCTGATCACCGGCGGCGCAGCAGAGAGTGTGGATGCGTATATAGAGGCGCTCCTCGCAGCACGGAAATCCGGAGGAACAGTAGCTGCCGGGGCGCTTGCAGAGGGAGGTCAGACGCCGGCAGAGAATCGCAGCGATGTTTTGTCTGCAGATCTTCTGGCCGCTTATACGGCGGCGGACAGACAAAAAAGGGAGATTCTGGCTGCACACAGGACTTCGATCGATGCCATTCATTCGAGATACCGCGGCAGGGTAAAGGCAATTTTTGAAAAGCTTCCGGAATTATTGTCTGCGCATGAGAAAAAAGTGAATTTCCGGAAAATCACAGAGGGTACCTATGGGGATCAGTATGCCCAGACCTTTGAGTGGATGGATGGCTCCGGCATTTTTAATTTGTGCCGCAGGGCGGGCGATCCCAATGCAGGTCTGGCCATGACGGCTTCCGACGGCAGTGTGAAGTGCTATCTGGCGGATACCGGTCTGCTTTTGAGCCACGCTTATTCAGCGGAAGAACTGGCGGACGGCAGCATTTACAGCGGGATCCTGCAGGGAAAGCTGTCTCTTGACGGCTGCATGCTCTTTGAAAATGCCGTCGCACAGACGCTTGCAGCTCACGGGAACCGGCTTTTCTATTATGTACATTACAGTCGGGAGAGGCATCGCAACGATATTGACATCGACTTTGTTATTCAGGATAAGCGCCCCGGATCCGGCAGCAGAATGATCCCGGTCGAGGTGAAGACCGGACGGAATTATTCGACGGTTTCCATGAAGCGATTTCGCGAAAAATATGGGAGCCGTATTGCGGACTGCTTCATCGTGCATCCGAGGAATCTGGAAGAAAAAGACGGCATCCGGTGCATTCCACCGTATATGGCGTGGTGTATCTGAGCGGACAGCGGGAGACAGAAAGGGGCAGAGATGAAGAATATGCCGGATATGGATCAGATGGAGCGGATCGTATATTATGAAGCACTGATGAACAGAGTCAATGATGCCGTCAGGCAGCTGGAGGCAGCAGCGAAGGCCTTTGACGGGGTTTATCAGGATGTGGTGCAGCTTGAACAGTATCTTGGCAGTTCGGAATGGCGGCAGGATTTTGAGGATGATGCTGCCGGGAAATTTCCGGAGGAGCTCAGGCGGGGCGTGCTGTCTGAGGATGGTCTGTATAATCTGCTTCAGGAGTACCGTGAGCTGGAAAACGAATGCAGAACGAAGTTGTAAATGTTCATAAATTTATGTAGAATGTGCGATGAATACTTTATAAACAAACAGTTATTACAGCCATGAACTTTAAGACCGGAGAGATTGTCTCCACAGAAAAGAAATTGATTATTTGTCAGTGGGGCCGGGCCGTAGCGGGACTTTTCGTATTTGCGTTCGGCGTCCACCTGACGATTTATGCCAATATCGGCCTGGCTCCCTGGGACTGTCTCGGCATGGGAATTGCCAACCACACGCCGCTTAATTACGGGCTTTCCATGACGGTTATAGCCATTGTTGTTTTGGGAATCGATCTCCTGATGCACGAACGCATCGGTTACGGCACCATTATTGATGCTTTGCTGACAGGAAATCTGGTGCAGATGTATAATTCACTCAATCCTTTTCCGGAGAATCAAAGCATCGGTATGGGAATCGCGCTGATGCTGATCGGTTTTATCTTTATGGCGCTGGGGATTGAGATCCATATGAGCGCGGCTCAATGCTGCGGACCGAGAGATTCCCTTCTTGTCGGGCTGGGAAGACGCCTGCCGAAGGTGCCGATCGGCTTTGTGGAGATTCTTCTCTGGTCGGCAGTACTGCTTGGAGGCTGGCTGCTTGGCGGACCGGTCGGGATCGGGACATTGCTCAGCACCTTTGGCGCCGGCGCAGTTATGCAGGCTGTTTATTCGATTCTTCATTTTGAACCCAGAGATGTACGGCACCGCGATGTGGCAGAGGTAACACGGGTCTTACTGGCTCGCGATGGTTCCAAACAGACCGGTGCGGTCTGACGAAGGTGTTTCTCCATGCCGCAAAATGAAAAAGAAAGAGTAATTTATATAGCGGTTTTATGCCTGCTGATGACCTATTTTAACGGGCTTCTCAATGGGGCTCTGATTCAGGGCGCCATGACAGGCGAACTCTTCCGGAAGGTAACAATGCAGGAGCCTCTGTTCTGGCTGATCGCATTCATGATTGCGATGCTGGGCATGCAGAAGCTTTCTGCGAGAGCTGCCGCACGCATATTTCAGAAAACGGACAGCCCGAATACAAAGATCTTTTTGCTGTCGTTTTTTATGGTGCTCTTCATGTCTCCATGCGTACTGCTTGCCAGGATGCTGATACAGTGCGGCTTCGGGGCGGAGGCCTTTCGAAACCTTGTGAAATACTGGCCGAGAGCCTTTACCTTTGCACTGTTCTATCAGCTGATTTTTGCAGGTCCTCTTGCAAGACGGATATTGAGGCTGCTGCGGAAAAGAGAAAAATAAGGAAAGCGTTCAATTGGGAATTGTAAAATACATAAATGCGCGCTAAAATATCCGTGAGTTAGCGAGTGCTAACAAAATAGACGAAGGAGACTTCCGCATGACCGGCGAACAATATAAAGAACTGTCCATAAGAGAATTTACCGCTGCCGCAAAGCGGTACGAGGGAAATCACGCGGGCGTATATGCTCTTTGCAGAAAAGATTATCCTGATATTCTTGAAGAACTGGAAAAGGAAGACTTTTACAATCTGCTGGACGCCGGCTGCGGTCCGGCGCCGATGATCAGTCTGCTTTCGGAAAAGTACCCGGAAAAGCATTATACGGGACTGGACCTGACGCCGCTCATGATTGAAACGGCCAGGGAAAAGCAGATTCCAAATGCGGAGTTTGTTGTGGGAGATTGTGAAGATATGCCCTTTGCGGCAGAAAGCTTTGATGCGGTCATCTGCTCCATGAGCTTTCATCATTATCCGGACCCGCTCGCATTTTTCAGGGAGGTCAGAAGATGCCTGAAGCCGGGCGGCCGCCTGATCCTGCGCGACATGACAGGTCCGGACTGGGTCGTCTGGCTGATGAATCATCTGGAAATGCCTCTCGCCCATCTTTCCGGACATGGGGATTACCGGGGTTATACACTTGCGGATATTCGCGTACTGGGTGAGCAAGCCGGTCTGAAGCCGGAGAAGGTCGAGCACCGGAAAGGCTTCCGTCTCCATGCGGTACTCAGAAAGCCGTGACCGGAAATTGCATCAGCGCTCCCTGCCCCGGAAAAACAGCGCCAGCATGCCGGGACCGACGTGGGCACCTGAAAACGGCTCGTGCTGGCAGATGACGACGGGTACATCGGGTGTCACTTCTTTGACCTTCTCTTCGAGTTTCTTAGCATCTTCAATACAGTCGCCATGGGAAATGCAGACGGTCTGCTTAAGCCCGTATAAGAACTTCTCTTTATAATTCCGGACGATCGCTTCAATGGATTTATTCCGTCCCCTGACCTTCTCGCAGGCGACGATCTGTCCCTCTTTATTGCCGAACAGGATCGGCTTGATATTGAGGATCGTCGCGATCCCGGCCGTCATGCCGCTGACTCTTCCCGTCCGTTTCAGAAAATTCAGATCATCCACAGTGAAATACTGGCACATATGAGGGACTTCGTCATCGAGGATCCCGGAGGCTTCCTGCGCGCTCACATCCTGCTGTGAAAGCTCGGCAGCATGCACAGCCAGCAGACCGCTGCCAAAACCGCAGCCCTTCGAATCCACGATGTGCACAAAACGTTCTTTATAACGATCCATGAGCTCCTGTGCAGCGATAACGGCAGCGTTGTAGGTGCCGCTGATCCCGGAACTCATGGAAATATAGATAATATCCCTGCCTTTCTCAAGAATCTTTGAGAAATAATCAATAAACAGCTGCGTATTGAGCAGGCTGGTTTTTACGGCCGCCCCCTGACGCAGCATCTCATAATAAGCGTGCCCGTCGAATTGATCGACATCTCCGAGATAGGTGCATGGTGTTCCGTTGATCGTATAGTCACACGGAAGAAGTGTGATCCCGTCTGACATGCTCTTTGGCAGATTGGCGCTGCCGTCCGCGAAAACTGCAAATGACATAAGTATCCTCATATAAAAAAAACTTCATGACAGCTTTGCTGTTGTTTCACATACATGAAAGTATTAACAGTATTGTATCACAGAAGGGAAGGAATGGTTGAAGGAAATGCCTTTGTATACACTGAAAACTGCTATATAATGATGTAAGGGTGACAAGCCATGATCCCATGATGAGCTTGCTCATCACTGGGAGCACTGGCTTGGGGCCCGCTGGACATGAGTAAATAGCGGGGCAGGGCCCCGCGGATTACGAATGGCCAGCAGGATTGTGAGAGCACGAAGTGCGAAACAATCCGTATTACATCATCAGTGAGGCGTTTGACCTCAATATCAAATAATATAAAGCGTAACTGTCCTGAACAGTTGCAAAAACAGGGAAAGGACTGATTATCAGTGTCAGCACAGGACTTACACGAAGAATTTGAGTTTCGCGGCATCGATCCGGCGGATCCCGGGGAAGCGGATGAGGCTGTGGAAATCGAACAGATCTGTTTTCCGCCCCACGAAGCCTGTTCGGAAAAAGACATGAAAAGCCGGATCAAGGCGGCGCCGGAACTGTTTCTTGCCGCAATCCACCGGAAAACCGGAAGGATGGCAGGATTTCTGACCGGCATTGCCACTGATGAACGAGCATTCCGGGATGTATTTTTTACGGATGCCGGTACCCATAAGCCGGAAGGGAAAAACATCATGCTGCTCGGGCTTGATGTAAGACCGGAGTATCGCGGCCGCGGACTCGGCAGAGAGCTTATGTCTGTTTACAGTATAATGGCCCGGGCCCGCGGAAAGCAAAGGCTGGTTCTGACCTGCTCGGATGATAAGGTGGGGATGTATACCGGATTCGGATTCCTGGATCTTGGCATTTCCGCCTCGGAATGGGGCGGTGAGAGCTGGCATGAGATGGAAAAAAAACTATAGATGATTCAGTGGAAAGCCGGGGACGGGAAAAGGCTGCCGGGGCGGTCGGATATGATTGTAAATTTTGAATTCCTTGGAAATGAACCGATTGAAAATGTGATCACCTGTATGAATTTTCAGATCGATAAGGTGGTCTATTTCGGGTATCAGGATGTCATTGAAAAATACCGGGGGATGACCGGGAGCTTCCTGAAAAAGTACTGCGGGACAGATCGTGCTGAGTTTTACGCGGTGCCGGAGGACGACCTCCAGGCGGTACTGCAGCAGATGCGCGTATCGATCGAGGCGGAGCAAAAGCAGCAAAACCGTATCTTCTTTGATATTACGGGAGGCGAAAGTCTGATCCTGGTCGCCTTCGGGATGCTTGCTGCGGAGTACCGGCTTCCGATGCATGTCTTTGACGTGAAGGAAAACCATCTGATCGAGCTGGAGGACGGCACGGAAGCTTCCCTGGTCAGCTGCGCAGCGCCGAGGACATTTCACATGGACCTGGATAAATATATCGAGATGCGCGGCGGCAGGATCAACTATGATCTCCAGAAGGATATGAAATCCCGCGGCGCAGAGGTGAATGCCGAAGACATCCGGAAGCTGTGGGACATCTCCGAAAAATACGAGGAATGGTGGAATGCCTTTTCGGAATTCCTGAGAAGATATTTTACCCCGGACGAAAATCTGGTCGTGCGGCGCAAGGCCGGAACAGTACTGAAGGGAGTCTGTGAATCCACATCCTCCCTTAATGATCCGGACGCGCTGCGGCAGATCCTTGAAGATCTGGAAAGGGCCGGGATCCTTTCGGATCTGATTATAAGCACGGAGTATTATGAGTTCCGGATCAAAAACGAGACGATGAAGGACATTCTCTGGGACGGCGGCAGCATTCTGGAGCTGCATGTGATGCAGGAAGAAAAGAAAGTCAGTGCGGACTGCAGGGCAGGGGTGCACCTGGACTGGGACGGGGAAATCCGATGGCCGTTTGAGACAGATGTAATGAACGAAATCGATGTGCTTTCGATACGCGGGAATGTGCCGACCTTCATATCCTGCAAAAGCGGGAGGCTCAGCCAGATGCAGACGCTGCGGGCGCTGTATGAGCTGCATGCCGTCGCGGACCGCTTCGGGGGGAAATATGCCAGGAAAGTGCTGGCGGTCCGCTGCGAGATTGGCAGGACCTATAAGGTGAGAGCGGAAGAAATGGGGATCGAGCTTCGCGTAATATCAAATTGAAAATCAGCAAATTGGAGGCAGTCTGATTTCAGATAAACTGGAAGCAAAAATTATTTATGATATTTGGAGGTTTTTATGAATATCAAGGTTTACGGATCGAATGTATGCCCGGCAACAATGCGTTTTGTTTCATTGCTGACCGAAAACGGAATCATGCCGCAATTCATTAATGTGACCGGCTCCATCAATCTGCTGAAGGAGTTTATCACCTTCCGCGATACGAGCCCGCTTTATGATGGAGTTCGCGGAAGCGGTGCAATCGGCTTTCCTCTTATTGAATTTGAGGACGGTACCCGGACAAGAGATGTCAATCAGGTTCTCTTAACGTTGGGGATACAGGCTAAAATCGAGTATCGATGAATACCCGGATCAGTTCGGGATGCAGTTTAAAATCATACTGCTTTTATGGGACCACGCTCCCCCTTGCATTCCGCCTGACCGGATGATATCATTTTTTTACAAGGCAACCGCGTTCACGTTTCCCTGAAGCTTTTTACAGGAGGACACGGCTATGGGATTGTTTTCAAAATTATTTGGTGGTAACAGCGAACTGAAATCAGCACTTGAGTCGGCCGCAAAGGAAGCGCTCAGCGGGGCTGAAAAGACGATGGGGAACCTTGCGGATGCGGCGGGTGATCTCAGCTCGGTGATCAGGAAGGAAGGACTTTTCCAGAATTCTCCGGACGATGCAGCTTCCGGAGCCGGGCAGTCCGGCAGCACAGCGGCATTCGGCAGTTCTGATGGAACAACAGCTCCGTCAGGCTGGTCCTGGGGAGAAGTGATGCCCGCGGAAGAGAACCAGTTTAATTATCCGGGTACATACGTCGAGTATTTTGATCATGTCTTCCGGACGGAATTTCCGGAATACCGGATTACCTGTGAGCAGGCAAAATATTACAACGCAACGATATTTATTTTCTGGAACGGTCCGCAGCGGGCATTGGTGGTTGAACTGCTGCCCCAGCATTCTGCGGCGCAGAAGCTGCGCCGGGACTGCAGGACCTCCGGCATTCCGTATCTGCGGTTTTACTATGACCACGAGGGCTGGTGGAATACCTATTCTTATGTGAAAGACCGCACCCGTGACGCGTTGAGGGGCTGAACGGTTCCCGCAAAGGTTAAGCATTTATCAGGAAAACGCTAAGCGCCTGCGGCGGACCCGGCACAGACCTTTGGACGGCTTCACAGGCAGCCGGTCTGTGTACGGTCTGGTACTTCCCGGAATTATCCGGGCTTTAACGCCTTTTCCTGATTCTTACCGGCGCCCAATTCGAATGGGCGCCGGTTCTTATATATACTCACAGACTATGTCACTGCTTCATGCATTATCATCCCGCGAAATGTGGGAACGCTTTTATGAATATAAGATCTCGCTGGTCTCCCAGGGCAGCTTCGAAAAGGAGCTGCGGATATTTATCGACAGGGAGGCTTATCTTCCGCTGTGCCACAAATACGGATGGGTCACGGGCACCCCGGATTACGCCCGGGATGATACAGGGAGACCCGCGCGGACTGAAACTGCCGGAGTTGCTGCAGGAGAAATTGCACAGACGGAAGCTCTTGTTGATCATGCCCGGAAAACTGAGCAGACAGAAGCAGAAGAAAAGGATAGATTAGCAAAGTTCTCGCTGCCCCGCAGGGCTGTTATCAGCAAGCTTGATTCCGCGAAAAAGCGTATCGTCTATACCTATCCGGAACCAGAGAATACAGTTCTGAAAATGCTGACCTGGCTTCTCCTGCGCAAATATGACCCGCTTTTTTCCGATAATCTGTTTTCCTTCCGACCGGGACGCTCCGCCAAGGATGCGGTCCGCCTGCTGCGCTCTGTTCCGGACATCAGAAATGCTTATTCCTATAAGGCTGATATCAGTAATTACTTCAATTCCATACCGGTGGAAAAGCTCATACCGCTGCTGGAGGAAGCACTGGCGGACGATCCGGAGCTGCTTTCTTTTCTGTGCGGACTCCTTGAAGAACCGCTGGTCCTTGAATCCGGGAAAGGGAAAGGCACAGCCGGATGGCGAAGGGATCCGGGCGGGAATCCTGGCGCTGCATCTTCAGCAGAACCTAAAGGTATCCGCCCCATCAGGGAAGAAAAAGGGATCATGGCAGGTACGCCGCTTTCAGCGTTTTACGCGAATCTGTATCTCAGGGATCTGGATCTCAGCTTTGCCAAAGCAGGAGTCCCCTATGCCCGTTATTCGGACGATATGATCCTGTTTGCGGGAAGCAGGGAAGAGGTGGAGCGGCATGCAGAAATGCTGCGTGCTTTTTTGAATGAAAAAGGTCTGAAACTGAATCCGGAGAAAGAGGAATACCGGACACCGGAGGAGGGATGGGTCTTTCTCGGCTTTTCTTACCGGGATGGAATCATTGATATTGCGCCGGCTTCAACCAGGAAAATTAAGGCCAAGATGCGCCGGAAGGCAAGAGCGCTGCGCAGATGGGCGGACAGGAACGGCGTTGATCCGGAGCGTGCAGCGGCAGCCTTTATCCGCGTCTTTAACCGGAAGCTGCTCGGGCCGGGACCGGATACCGATCTTACCTGGAGCCGCTGGTTTTTCCCGGTCATTAATACAACGGACAGCCTGGCCGAAATCGATCATTATGCGCAGGAGTGTATCCGTTATCTGGTCAGCGGGACGCGAACCAAAGCACGCTACAATGTACGCTACCAGGATATCCGTGCCCTCGGCTTCCGCAGCCTGGTTCATGCATACTATGAAGGCCGGAACACCGAGGACTGAGGGCGAAGTGGATATGAGGAAACAAATTCAACAGATACATTATAAAAAATCCCGGAGCTTAAGCATTTCTGCTGCTCCGGGAATCTGTTTTAAAACCACAAAGATAGATCGGGTCCTGAAGATACGGGTTATTTAATTTGTGCTGACGAACACGCAGTCATCGCCCTGGTGGTCAGTCTCATCCTCCCACATCACTTCATTTGCGCTGTTCAGGTAAAACCTTCCGGTGCCGTTTTCGTAGCGGACTTCTTCGGTTTCATTTCCCTTTTCATCAAAGGTGAGGATCGCGGAGCGTCCGTTCTCGTAGCGGAGACCGTTGCTGCCGTCGGGCGTCGCAGTCATGTTCCAGACATACATGGTATTGGCGCTGTCACCCCAGTTGATCTGGATCTCATAGGTATCGTCGGCGCCTTTGCTGATTTCGATTACACCGCGGCCAGCGACTTTTTCCGCCCAGGAACCGATCAGGGCATCCGGCGTGTACTCTAGCGCTGCCATATCCCGGCTTGCCGCGATCGCATCATACCATTCCTGCATGATTGCGCTGGCCTTGACAGACGGATCCTGGAATTCGACATGATAGAGTTCCTCGTTCTGCCCATCGCTCCAGACCTCGCGGACATAATTCTCCTTGCCTTCCATAAAGAAAAAGTCAAAGCGGGTATCATCATCCGGGAAATTCAGCACAGCATATTCGCCGTCCGGAGCTTCTTCGTCCGTCACCAGCTCATAAACTGCATTTTCTGTAAGGCGTTTTACATAAGGCTTCGGATCCACGCCGTTCGGTTCCAGCGGCCCATACTCAAGAGTACTGACAGTATAGTTTACATCCTCCATATAAGCCGTGCGTGCAAGATAGGATTCCACGGGGGAATTGCCGCGGTATTCCGGGCTCAGGTCCGGATTATCCGCGAGAAATGTCTCTTTCGCGCTGTCAGCCCATTCACAGAGCTCGCTCCACGCCTTCATTGTCTCATTCGAATATTGATTTTCCTCCCGCACAACGCGGACATCCGTCGGATGCAGAAACATATAAAAGCCGCCGTCTTCGTCCTTTGCGAATACTTCCTCGCCGGACATGTCATAGCAGAGCCTGTCGTGGAGCGCATCCTCGGTAATGCAGCTGATACCGAACAGCCAGCCGGCACCGTCGGTCTCTGAGGATGTCTTCGCTGCCGCTTCAATGGAGGCCTTCTCACTGACACTGATCAGAACGCCTTCCGGGCTGTTGTCCGGGGTGTCGATCACCAGCAGATCTTTATATTTTTCCGGGATGGACAGCTTCATGCCGTTTGAGAGCTCCACTGCAAATGCTTCCGCCGTTTCGGCCGTGGTTTCTCCCGCTGCTTCAGTTGTGCCGGACACGGCAGCTGAAGTTTCCGTGACAGTCGTTTCCGGAGCTGTGGTCGTTGTTTCCGCTGCAGTCGTTTCAGCTTCCCCTGTCGGCGCGGCTGCGGCAGATGTTTCAGCAGGCTTGCCTGCACATGCGCAAAGAGACAGCATCAGTGCTGCTGTCAGTGCGGCATAAGTAAATGTGCCTGTATTTTTCTTCATATGATAAGTCCTTTCTAACCTAGCTCCATGCCAACTTCGTTGGCACTGCGCATACATGAAAGTAGCGCTCAAGCATCGCCTGCGGCTCGCTTTTGCTGACTTTCATAGTAATACTTCCCGTTATTCGATTAAAGCATACAGAAAAGGGCAGCCGGCTTCAATAAAGAAGTTCTGAAGGATTCTTACAAATGATGAAAGCCGGCAGTTTTAAATTGGAGTTTTTCAGGATAAGGATTATAATAATCAGGTCAGTCAAAAAAACTGAAAGGAACGTAAAAGAGCAATGAGACAGATAAAGAAAATTTCAATACTGGGTCTGGTGCTTTGCGGCAGCCTGCTGTTCGGTGCCTGCGGACAGGCGGCGGCAGAGACAAGTGCGGCGGAGACGACGGCGGCAGAAACCACCGCTGCGGAAACAACAGCAGCAGAGACGACTGCAGCACCGGAAACAACTGCTGAGGAAACAAAAGCGGAACCGGAGACAGCTGCAGCAGAAACTGCGGCACCGGAAGACAGCTTCCGCATTGAAACGGATTCCGTGCTTGACGTTACGCCGGAATGGCTTGCCAACATCCCGGAGACAGAGACAGCTTCACAGCTTTTTGTGGTCGCCGCTTACGACACGACCTGCGCCTGGATCTCCATGTACAATAAGACCGATGACGGAAAGTGGGAAATGATCGTTTCCACTCCCGGCTTTATCGGTAAAAAGGGCCTGGGAAAGACAAAGGAAGGCGACAGCATGACGCCTGTCGGTACATTTGGCTTTAATTATGCATTCGGCATTGCGGATGATCCGGGCTGTGCGATCCCATATCAGAAGGTGACAGAAGATGATTACTGGTCCGGGGACGTCCGGGATGGCATGAAGTACAATCAGATGGTAAGCATTAAGGATTATCCGGACCTGAATGTGGAAGACAGCGAGCACATTGTGGAGTATACCAGACAGTATCAGTATTGCATGAATATCTCCTATAATGAAGCGTGTACGCCGGGGCTGGGATCAGCGATTTTCCTGCATTGCTTCGGCCCTTACAAGCCCTTTACCGGCGGCTGCGTTGCAATTCCAGAGAACCAGATGATCAAAGTAATGCAGAATGTAAAGCCGGATTGTGTTGTAGTGATCGATTCGCTCGAGAATCTGAGCAGCGGATTCACGGAATTCCCGTAATTTCCTTAACGGCAAATCAAATATGGCTTCAAAATAATACCGGGAACGCCCGAAAAGGCGCTCCCGGTATTTTTAACGTAAATAAATCAGCATTTCCATAGGAAGCCGCTGGAAAAGCACTGTCATTACAGGATCCATTTATCCGCGATCGTCGGCTCCGGATAACCCCAGTCCTCCCCGACGGCATGCACGACCAGCGTGAAGCCGTTCTTTGTCAGAACCTTTGCGGAGGCCTGATTCTCAATCATGGTGCTGGCAGTAATGATCTCAATATCGGTTTCATTGAGAAGATAATCGATCATCAGCCTGAGAGCATCCGTGGCAATGCCCTGACCCCAGCAGCGGGGCAGCAGACGATAACCGACACTGATTTTATGAATGTGGTCCTTAAAACCATACATTTCCGCCAGTCCGCAGAAACAGTCCTCCCGGAAGATCCCGAGGATGATGGATTCCTGAAAGCACTCCGTATAAAGCAGACGGATCACCTTGTAAATGTCATCGTATTTCTGCTCAAAGAGGAAGGTTGGAAGATACCGGTAGATCACGGGATCATGAGCAAGTTCGTATAATGCCTCCGCATCGCGCTCTTCCAGCGCGCGAAGCTCGAGTCGTTCCCCCTTCAGGCGGGGAACTTCGGAAAATAGTTTTTTCATATTGCAGACCTTTTTCCTGAAAACATCTATTTTGGACATTGTACCAAAATTTATGAAAAGAAAATAGTAATTTTAACGGCGCGTGATAAAAACAGATCAGGAGAAAGCCTGTCTGCAGGCGGGTTTCCGGATTTATTGGACTTTAATGTCAAGACAGAAAGTCAAAAAAATGACGATTGACATCAGAAGAAGATTTATGTAAAATGCCGATGTTAGCAGAGGATAACATCTTTTGAATGATCAGGCGCCCATATATTTATAAATGCGGACGCCTATTATTTAGAACGAGTGTTAGCTGAGGGTAACAAAAAAACAAGATAGAATACATAGAGGTTCTGATGAGAAAAATAGCTTTTTACGGGAAGGGCGGAATCGGCAAATCCACGACAGCATCGAATGTGTCGGCTGCATTATCGGATCTGGGGTACCGGGTCCTGCAGATCGGCTGTGATCCCAAGGCGGATTCGACCAAGAATCTGACCGGTGGAAGATCTGTTATGACAGTGCTGGATGCCATCCGGCAGAAGGGCGAGGAAAATGTCATCGCTGAAGACATTTTATATCGCGGCTACGGTAATGTCTGGTGCGTGGAGGCCGGGGGACCGACCCCCGGTATCGGCTGTGCGGGACGCGGGATCATTACAGCTTTTGAAAAACTGGAGGAAACCGGCGCATATGAGATCTGCAAGCCGGATATCATCCTGTACGACGTACTTGGCGATGTCGTCTGCGGCGGATTTGCCATGCCGATCCGCGGAGGCTACGCCAGAGAGGTATTCGTGGTCAGCTCCGGAGAAATGATGTCTCTGTATGCGGCATCCAACATTATCAGCGCAGTAAGACATTTCGGAAAACGCGGCTACGCTTCCTTTGCCGGGCTTATTCTGAACCGGCGGAACATACCGGATGAGCTGGATCTGGTGAATAAAGCGCTGGAGGAGCTGGGCGGGGATCTGACGGCTGTCATACCGCGGGATCCGGCCGTTCAGGAGGCTGAAAATCTTGGGAAGACAGTGATCGAGGCACTCCCGGGATCCGCCCAGGCAGCCTGTTACCGGTCACTTGCTGAGGAAATTCTGAAACGCTCGGAGGATAAGGAGGAGGAAGATGGCGGTTCGATGTACGGAGCTTTCATGTGAAGCCTATAAGCCGGACACGCTGGATTATGTGTCCGCATCCCACGGAGGCTGGGGTATTGTCAGGATGGCAGCCCAGCTGCCGGAGGTACATCTGCTGTTTGTATGTCCCTCAGCCTGCGGTAGGCACAATTCGCTGGGCAGCGCCCTGTTCGGACTGAAAGAGAGAGTGCATTATCTCTATCTGGATGAGGAAGACATAATCGGGGGAGATCTTGGGAAAATCATTCTGGAGAATGTCGGCCGCCTGCTGGAAATCCTTGGATATGAGCCGCCGGCAATCCTGTATTTTACCGCCTGCATAGACGATCTGATGGGAACGGATCATGAGCCGGTTCTGGAGAGCCTGCATCAGCGGCATCCGGGAATGTTTTTCAGACACTGCACCATGAACCCGATTTCCCTCGACACACCGAATCCGCCGGGAATCACGACCAATGCGCAGATGTACAGCCTCCTCATGGAACCGAAGGATAAAACACGCGACAAAGCGGTCAATCTCATCGGGACAAATGTGAATTTCCGCGAAGAGAGCGACCTGAGGACGATCCTGAAGGATCATGGCTATGCAGTGCGGCATATTTCGGATTATGAACATTTTACGGATATGCAGGAAATGTCACGGTCCATGCTCAATATCGTGACTTCACCGATCTCGCTCAGGGCAGCCCGGGAAATGGAAAAGAGACTGGGCATTCCGTGGCTGGCAGCTTATGTCAATTATGATCCGGAGGAGATCATGGAATTCTACCGGAAGCTGTCACAGGCTTTGGGGGAGGATTTTACCAGAGAGGCGGAAATCTGGAGACAAAAGGCCGAAAACCGGATCGCAAAGCTGCGGGAACGGATAGGGGATTATCCGCTTGCTGTCGATTATCAGGCTGTGCTGAGACCTTACACTCTGGCCAAAATACTTGTAAAACACGGATTTCATGTCGGGATGATCGCTTCGGACAATATTGCTCCCTTTGAAAAAGAAAGTTACCGGGAGCTGCAGCGGATCGCACCGGAGATCCTGATTGAAAATCCGATGGATTTCAGCCAGGTGCGCTTCCCGCATGAGGGCGAAAAATATCTTTGCATCGGCTTTGACTGCGGTTATATGACCGGTTCGGACAAGGTGTCTGACCTGATGGAGGACACGGGACTTTATGCCTATGACGGGATCCTGCAGCTGATGGACATGATGGAGACCGCATTTGAAGGCGGCTCCAATGTACGGGAAATGATCGTAAAAGCGGGGTTGATCATATGAGCAGATTATGTGTGCACATGTTTCCGATATCACCGGATTATTCCGGCGCAGCTTCGGCACTGTTTGATCTTGGAGGAATTGCCGTCATGCACGATGCTTCCGGCTGCACCGGAAATTACACGGGGTATGACGAACCGAGATGGCTGGGATCCAGGACGGCAGTCTATTGCTCCGGACTCCGCCGTATGGATGCGGTGCTCGGCAATGATGAAAAATATATCCGGAGGACAGTCAGGGCGGCCAAAGAACTGAATCCCAGCGTGATCTGTCTGCTCGGAAGTCCGGTCCCGATCCTGATCGGCGCGGATCTGCAGGGCATGGCCAGAGAAATCGAGGAAGAAACCGGGATCCCGTCCTTCGGTTTCGGAACCAGCGGACAGGGATACTACGACAAAGGAGCCTCCGATGTATTCCTTGCTTTGACAAAACGTTTCTGCAGGCTGGATTCTGCAGAGCTTCTGAAGGAAAAAAGGTCTTCCGGAGCTGCCGGGAAAGAAGCTTTGAGAGTCAATCTCCTGGGCATGCTCCCGCTCGATTTCGGAAATCAGGGGAACATTGAGGAGATAAGCGCCTTTCTGGAAGCAAACGGCATGGAGATCCTTGCCAATTATGCATATGGACTGAAGCTGGACCGGATCCGGCGCGCGGCATTGGCGGACTGGAATCTCGTAATGTCAAGGAGCGGGCTGAAGCTTGCGGAATATATGGAGGCAAAATTCGGGATCCCGTATTTCTGCGGAGTTCCGGCCGGGGATGGCCGGTTTTTCCTGGAGGAATTCCGTAATATTCGGCAGGCCTATGAGGAATGGATGGCGGAGCCGCCGGAGAACAAACGGGCGGAATCATTTTCAGCAGCATACAGAAATACCGTTTGTGAAAACGCAAAAGCCCGGAATGTCAATGCAGGCAGAAAGGAGATCCTGATCATTCACGAACAGGTATTTGCAAACAGCCTTCGGAAACTCCTTGAGCAGAACCGGCCGGAGCTTGTGGTACGGGTCGGCAGCCTTGTCGGACTTGATCCTTCTCTGAAAAGGGAAGGGGATCTGGATCTGAATCTTGAGGAAGATCTGGTCCGGGAGCTGAACAGCGGGACTTTCGGTGCGGTGATCGGAGATCCGGAGCTTGCGCGGGTAATCCGCGGCCGGGATCCGGTGCTGATCCCGCTGCCGCATGTGGCGGTTTCCAGCAAGCTTCACTGGGAGGAATATCCCTCCTGGCTCGGAAGTGAGCTGCCCGCACGTTTACAGCGAGCGGCAGAATCTGTGCGGGAACAGTAATGGGAAGCAATATCAAAAATATTCATAACAATCACAGAGAGGAGAATGAATTGAAAAACATGAATTTCTTAAAGAAAAGTTTGTCACTGATCCTGTCGGCATCGATGCTGGCAGTGATGCTTGCGGGATGCGGCTCATCCGCACCGGCAGAGCAGCAGACATCCCAGGCAGCAGAAACGGAAGCTCCGGCAGAGACGCCAGCGGAAACGGAGGCGGCAACCGAGGCTGCAGCCCCGACAGAGGCAGAAGCTCAGGAGTCCGCTGCATCAGAGAGCACAAGCGCGGCGGAGTCTGCAGCAGACACAGCAGCTGAGAATGCGGCGATTCCGGAGTATGTCACAATTACGGATCACGCAGACCGTGAGGTAACAGTCAAAACTGACCCGCAGAGAGTCGTCATTCTGAGCATTCTTCCGCTTCCTTCTGTATTGACAGTGTTTCTGAATTCCCCGGAGACCATTGTGGCAATGCAGCCGGCCAGCATGGCAGCTGCAAAGGAGGGCATCCTTTCCGAGCTGTATCCGGACATTGTCAATATCAACACGGACATCATGAATGGAGAAAGTATCAACATCGAAGCGCTGCTTGAGATCGATCCGGACGTTGTTTTTGTGAATAATCTGGCACCGGAAACGCTTGCTCAGCTGGAAAATGCCGGACTGACGACAGTCGTCGTGTCTCCGACAAAGTGGGACTATAACTGCATTGTGACCTATGATCACTGGATCGAACTGCTGAGTCAGATTTATCCGTCCAATCATTTTGACAGCCAGCGCATCCATGATTTCAGCACGGAAAAATATGATCTCATCCAGGAGAGGACAAAGGATATTCCGGATGAAGAGCGGGAAAAGGTACTGTTTTTGTTCCAGTATAACGAAAACACCATGGTCACCTCCGGAAAAAGCTTCTTCGGGCAGTGGTGGTGTGACGCGACCGGCACAAAAAATGCAGCTGAATCCGTCGCGGCAGATAATTCCAATGCAGTCATCACGATGGAGCAGGTGTATGAATGGGATCCGGATATGATCATCATCACCAACTTCACGCCTGTGCAGCCTGAAGATCTTTATAATAACGCAATCGCCGATCATGACTGGAGCACAGTTTCCGCAGTGAAAAATAAGCGCGTTTATAAGATGCCTCTGGCTTCCTACCGTACTTACACGCCCGGCGTAGATACGCCGATGACGCTCGAGTGGATGGCCCAGCTGGCATATCCGGAGCTCTTTACGGACTTTGATGTGGCGAAGGATGTAAAGGATTATTATCAGGAACTCTATCATGTTGAGCTGACGGATGACCAGATCGAGAGAATGTATCATCCGAACCGCGAAGCAGGCGACATTACGGTCAGCCGCAAGTAAAGGAATGGAAAATTCAGGAAACAGAGAAAAGAAATTCATACCGGTCTGCTTAAGTCTGGCGGTCATTCTTCTTGCAGGCGCACTGCTTGCGCTCTGCATGGGACAGTATTCGATCCGGCCGGGAACCGTATTTGCGGTTCTCTCCGGAAACGGACCGGAGGCAGCGGGACAGAATAAAAATCTGTATACGGTACTATATAAGATACGTATTCCGAGAGTGCTGCTGTCCATGCTGTCCGGAGCGGGACTTGCCGCGGCAGGTGCGGCCTTTCAGAGTCTGTTTTCAAACCCGCTGGCAACGCCCGATACGCTGGGCGTTGCCAACGGCGCCTCCTTTGGCGCTGCTTTGGGGATCCTGCTCGGCTTTTCGGCGGCAGGCGTACAGCTGACGGCTCTTTTGTGCGGGATCCTTGCGGTCGCGCTGGTATTTGCGGTAACGGGAAGCGGCCGGAGCGCAGGGAAAAGACCTATGATCATGGTGATCCTCGCCGGAATGGTTGTCAGCTCCCTGTTTTCAGCGATGGTATCACTGATCAAATATGTTGCGGATCCGCAGGACGTGCTGCCGGTAATCACATTTTGGCTGATGGGCAGCTTTTCGGGCGTAACACAGCGTTCACTCACAATGGGGGCGCCGTTTATTCTGTTCGGCCTCACACTGATTTTTTTGCTCCGGCACAGGCTGAACGCCCTTTCGCTCCCTGAGGATGAAGCGAGATCCCTGGGGATCAATCTGAATCTGATCAGGGGACTGGTGATCCTTACTTCAACTGCGATCACTGCCTCTGTTGTGGCCAGCTGCGGGCTGATCGGATGGGTGGGACTTCTGATTCCTCATATTTCCCGAATGGCCTTTGGCAACAATAACGCCAGAGTCGTCCCGTCTACGATTCTATCCGGAGCACTGTTTATGCTGATTACAGATACGGCGGCGCGCTGCGCAACTGCGGCGGAGATCCCGGTATCGATCCTGACGGCTGTCATCGGGGCGCCGGTATTTATTCTCCTTTTGCGCCGGACAGGAGGCTTCCGCGTATAAAGATGTTACACTTTGCGAAGAGCCGGCAACATGAAACAAACCGGACAGGAGGTTTCACCTTATGAGATTTGAAGTAAATAACGGCAGCTTTTCTTATCCGGGCGGGAGAAAGATCCTGCAGAATGTCAGCTTTTGGGCTGAAAGCGGAAACGTGGTGTCGATCCTGGGACCGAACGGAGTCGGAAAAACGACCCTGCTGAAATGCATGCTCGGCTTCCTCAGGTGGAATACCGGGAAAACAATGATTGACGGGAAAAATGCGCAGGAGATGAGCGCGAAAGAGCTCTGGCAGAGGATCGCCTATGTGCCGCAGGCCAAAAATATGGTGTTCCCGATGTCCTGTGAGGAAATGGTACTGCTCGGGAGAAGTGCCTGGCTTGGCATGTTCGGCGTTCCCGGAAAAAAGGATAAGGAAGCGGCGGAGCACGCCATGGAGCTGGCCGGCGTCTGTCACTTAAGAAAAAAAAGCTGTGCGGAGATCAGCGGAGGCGAACTCCAGCTGGTCCTCATCGCGCGGGCGCTTGCTTCTACGCCGAGCCTGCTGATCCTGGATGAACCGGAAACCGGACTGGACTTCAGAAACCAGCTGATCGTGCTGGAGCTGATCGAAAGACTTGCAAAGCAGGAAAAAATCAGTGCGATCCTGAATACACATTATCCGGAGCATGCCATCAGCATTTCCGGAAATACGCTGCTGTTAAAGCGCAGCGGCACCAATCTGTTCGGGCCGGTCAGCGAGATTCTGACACCGTCCAATATGGAAGAAACCTTTGGCGTCGAGGTGAGTATGCGGGAAGAAACGATACGCGGAAAAAGCTATTATTCCGTGATCCCCGTGGCCCTGGCCTGAGAGATGACAAATGAAAATGCTTACTTTCGCAGGCGCACATGCCTGCGGCAAAACATCAGTAATTATAAAGACTGCAGCCATTCTGAATGAAACCGGCCTGAAGACCGGCGTCATGAAGCTTGACTGCATTTTCAGCGATGATGACAGCTTGTATCGGGCGGCAGGAATTACCAATATCAAAATGATTTCGGGAAATGTCTGCCCGGATCATTTTTTTGCGGTTTCCGTGCCGCAGGTGTTTGAATGGGGCCTGGAAAACAGACTGGATGTGCTGATTACCGAAAGCGCCGGCCTCTGCGGCAGGTGCGCCCCGCATATCCGGGATATTCCCGCAGTCTGTGTGATCGACTGCCTTGCCGGAATCAGTGCGCCTGCAAAGACAGGACCGATGCTGCGCTATGCGGATCATATCATTATAACCAAAGCAGATCTGGTCTCACCGGCAGAGCGCGAGGTTTTCCTGCATAATGTCAGGATCGCCAACACGCGGGCCCGGATCAGTCTGATCAACGGGCTGACCGGGCAGGGCGCCTATCGTCTCGCGGCATATATCCGGCAGCAGGGAGAAACAGAAGAAATCAGAGGGAAATATCTGAGGTTCACAATGCCCTCCGCCGAATGCAGCTACTGCGCAGGACAGACTGTTATCGATGATGCGCCGGCGGCCGGACGAATCAAATATGCATGGGCTGCAGGGGGAGGAACCGGATGAGAAAAAAGGACAGCGGGGATCGTCTGCAGCATTTCATATGGAAATATCCGGAGCTTCGCGCTTTGCTTGAAGCATATCAGATCCCGTATGTGCCGGAAATGACAATGACAGAAATGCTGACCGCCGTACCGGACAAGTGGCTGAGAGATAAAGGACTGGACCGGCGGACGCTTGTAAAGCTGATAAAAGAGGCGGCTTGGGAGGATGGACTTCCGGGAGAGCCGGGATTCTGCCCTGCAGAAGAAACCGGAGGCACCCGGCAGACCGGGCCTGCAGGCCTTTCGCATTCCGGGAAAGGAAATGATCAGGACGGGGAAGCGGCTCCGGATCTGAAAGAGCTTGCCGTAAGGGAGGGCACTGATAAATCAGGTAATCCGGAAGGCGCAGAGCTGATCCTGAAAAAAGGGGATGTGATCTGTGTGACGGGCACCACCGGGAGCGGCAAAACAAGACTGCTGGAGGATATTGAATATCTGGCGTCAGGTGATACGCCGAGTAAAAGAAAGATCTATATCAACGGAAAACTTCCGGATCAGAACATGCGGGACAAACTTGAGAACCGCATGTGCGCATATCTTGCCCAGTCCATGAATTTTGTGATGGAGCTGAGCTGTGAGGCGTTTATACGGATGCATGCGGCATGCCGGGGGATTCAGGGTTCAGGGGTCCTGACAGAGCAGGTCATAGACTGTGCGAATCAACTGGCGGGGGAAGCATTTACAGGGGAAACGATGATCACGCAGCTGTCCGGCGGACAGTCCAGGGCACTGATGATTGCGGATCTCGTCTATATTTCAGCTGCACCGGTGGTTCTGATCGATGAACCGGAAAACGCGGGGATCGATAAACATGCCGTGATCGATCTGCTGAGCGGCAGCGGGCGGATCGTCCTGATTTCTACGCATGATCCGGTACTGGCGTTGTCATGTCCGAGGCGTATCGTATTGAAAAACGGAGGCATTTCCGG
Organism: Lachnospiraceae bacterium; assembly: GCA_017460845.1. Classification (GTDB taxonomy): domain Bacteria; phylum Bacillota; class Clostridia; order Lachnospirales; family Lachnospiraceae; genus Avilachnospira. The sequence continues at coordinate 15,530 of JAFUAE010000120.1, read as the reverse complement.
GATCCTTGACAGGACGGAGGAAGAAATAGAACTGCTCGCAAGGCTCAGAAAATATGACGATGAGGTGAATGATGTCCGCGTTATGCTCCGAAGCGGCGGAAGGATCGGGAAGCCATGACAGCACATGGACCGGAGACGGTACGGAAGGTGAGCCTGTGGGCTGAGCTGCCAAGTCCCATGAAGACAGATTTCAGGGAAAGCTTTTATGCATATGCGGGAAATGTTTACAGAAAAGAAAAGCAGATACTGAACGCTTATGTGCCGGCGGCCATGGGTGCCTGCATGCCCGAAGAAGATTACCTGATCCGCATGCGGCCGGAGGAATTGCCGGATGTTTATCTTTGCATGAGTTATGGAGAATGCTCCTCAGCCGCATTTATATCCCGTTTTCTGAAGAGCGGGATATATGAGGCACCGCAGGCCTGGTGCTTTTTTCCGGAGCTCATCGTGGCTGACCTTAAACAGCTTGAAAAACGCGGCGTCGGCTGTCCCGAAAGCTATGATAATCTGGCCCGCCCGGCTTATAGAGACCTGGTCTGCCTGATCGGAAGCGGCGGGCTGCCTGATCCGATGCTTCCTATATATATGTATCACCGGTATGGCAGGGAGGGCGTAAAGGCGCTGTGCCGCAATATCCGCACGGTGGCCGGTCCGTCATCGACGATCCGCTATATCGGAAAGGAGCAGAATCCATACGGAGCCGTGTTTGTTATGCCAGCCCTGTTTGCGGCGATCTGCCGGAAACAGAATGTCCGTGTTATCCTTCCGGAGAGCGGAGCGCTGGCGGAGCCTGTTATTTATATGAAGAAGGCGGGAGAAGAGTATACGACATCCCGTATCGAAGAGTTTTTGTTTTCCGGGAGGGGAATGCAGACAGCATCATCCCGGATGATGTCGCCGGCAGACGGTCACGGCGGAGCGATTCCCATTGACCGCTTTTGCCGTACACATCTGCTGTATCCGGAACTCGAGACTGTTGCGGCAATGCTGAAAATGTATCTGGCAGGACGGGACTGAAACATTTCAGGAACCGGCGGCATCCGTGCCGCACGGCCTGTGATCAGTAATGCTCAATATAATGAGCTTAACAAACAAGCTTAGCAAACAGCCAATCTTTGATTGAATATCCTATTCTTTCGTTATAGAATGAGATAAGACAACTGAATCATTCGATATCAGAAGAAAGGAGAAGCACGCTGCGCTAAGGGCAGGCGTGCTGTATATTTTTATGAAAAAAGAAGGATTGCTGCATAGTCTGCCGTTCAGACTGCTGGTTGCGCTGGCAGTCGGTATTGCTGCAGGTCTTGCCTTAAGCGCGACTGATGGATCCGCACTCACAAAGGCGCTCCTCAATGTCATGGTTTCGGTCAAGTTTATCGTCGGCCAGTTTATTAATTTCTGCGTGCCGCTGATCGTGATCGGATTCATTGCGCCGTCTATTACGAGGCTGGGCAACAATGCTTCCCGCCTGCTGATCGTGGCGCTGATCATTGCCTACGTTTCTTCGATCGGTGCAGCTTTCTTTGCAACCGGTGCGGGCTATTCGATTCTGCCGTTCCTGCATATCAGTCCTGAGGTTGACGGACTGAAGGAGCTTCCGCCGGTAGCATTTGAACTGACGATCCCGCAGATCATGCCGGTCATGTCCGCCCTGTTCTTCTCTGTGATGGTAGGACTGGCAGCGGCGTGGAATTCCAGTAAGTACATCACCAATGTGCTTGAGGAGTTCCAGCAGATCGTGCTGAGCATCGTGACAAGCTTTGTTATTCCGGCGCTTCCGGTCCTGATCGGATGCACCTTCTGTACACTGGCATACGAGGGATCTCTTACAAAGCAGCTTCCGATATTCCTGATCATCATTATCCTCGTGATGATCGGACACTATATCTGGCTTGCACTGCTCTACGGCATTGCCGGGGCATATTCAGGCAGAAATCCGATGAATATCCTGAAGCACTACGGACCTGCCTATATGACTGCGGTCGGTACAATGTCAAGTGCAGCAACCCTGTCCGTGGCGCTTCGCTGCGCGAAGAAGGCAGAGCCGACGCTCCGCGGCGATCTGGTTAATTTCGGTATTCCTCTGTTTGCAAACATTCATCTTTGCGGCTCCGTCCTGACAGAGACATTTTTCGTGATGGCGGTTTCCAAGATGCTTTACGGCGAATTTCCGCCGGCAGGCAGAATGATCCTGTTCTGTCTGCTGCTCGGTGTTTTTGCAATCGGCGCTCCCGGCGTACCGGGGGGCACGGTTATGGCTTCCCTGGGACTGATCACCGGTGTGCTCGGGTTTGACGAGACAGGGACAGCCCTGATGCTCACGATCTTTGCCCTGCAGGATTCCTTTGGTACAGCCTGCAACGTGACCGGAGACGGCGCGCTGACGCTGTTCCTGACCGGATATGCGGAAAAGCACGGTATTCGTGAAGCCGGCGTCGGAGACATACTGAATCAATAAAGAATTATTTAAGCTCCATGCCAACTTCGTTGGCACTACGCATACATGAAAGCCGCATATCCCCTTCGCCCTTCGGGCTCGGCTCATTGGCTTTCATAGTAATGCAAAGACAGCAGGAATGACTTAAAAGAAAGCCGTTCCTGCTGCTTTTTTAATTGTGAAAACCGCTTAGAATTCCGGATCGTAGTCGCTCTTTCCATAGGCGGTGCCGTAGGAGCCTTCGCATTCCTGACGGATTGCTTCATAAACTGCCGCATGTGTATTCGCGGTGTAGGGAAGCGTATAGAAAAGAGTCACAAGTCCGCAGGTGACAGCTCCGAGGATATGCCAGCCGAGGAAGGAAAGATCCAGTACAAAGGCCTTCATCTTATTTCCGTCCATCATTTCCCGGGAGCGGGTGATCGCTTCATTCGGCGTCATTTCCGGATGATCCTCGAGAATATAAGGGGTCAGCATATACGAATAGGATTTGATGATACCGGGCACGATCAGGAGCATCGTCCAGAGGAAAGTATAGATATCCATCAGGAGTACTGTGATCACTGTGCGGCTGAAATCTGTCTTAAGCGGCACGGTCAGCTCACCCATACCTGCTGGTTCATGCAGGTTGTGGAAAAAGAATCTGCGGCAGCCGACCATCAGCGGATTGAAGAGCAGTATATCCAGTGCGATGCTGATCAGTACGATGACAGCCACACCGGCGAGGATCGCGGGGATCAGCGCCTGGATCTCCGGCGGCAGACCCTGTCCGGAGAGCTCCTGTACTTCCTGCCCGGTGGAGCTTCCGGTCGAGCCAAACAGCGCGCCTGTGCAGAATGCGAGAAGCAGCGCCGCAGCAACACTGTTAAAATAGTTAGCTTTCATGGCAGCCTTGCCAAGGGTTTTAACGTCTTGTCTGGTCCACATGGAAATTTGTACCTTCTTTCTTTTGTTTTTCTCTGTGAATTATTTTACGTCTGTCAGGTTTTGATTGCAAACGGGAATACTATAATTGGTTTCTGACATGGCAGGATACGATTACGCTTTTCATTGGCCGGCCGGCCTGCGATCAGTGACGGATACGAAAACTTATTTGATTCCAGCATGCGAAATGGGTATATTGTAGTAGACAGTCCTAAATACCCGGGAGGAAGACGGAAAAATGCAAACAGACAGCACGAAGGAGTATTTCAGCAAAGATAAGGCAGCAGCATCGGAAAACACGGCAGTGCCGGAGAACAAAGCGAATCTAAAAGCGGTAATGGAGACGCCTGTCAATGAGCGCCTCAGAAAACAGCTGGAATTCTCACTGGAGATCGATAAAGAAAAGAATATTTTCCGGCAGACGCATCTGTCCGGACACGGTCGGAATGAAAATGACGCGGAGCACGCCTGGCACATGGCGATCATGGCCTATCTGCTCCGTGAATATGCCAATGAACCGGTAGACATCACAAAGGTCATGCTGATGTGCCTGATCCATGATATTGTGGAGATCGACGCAGGCGATACCTATGCCTACGACGAGGAGGGACTGAAGACGCAGAAGGCCCGGGAAGATGCGGCCAAGGAGAGGATCTTCTCCCTGCTGCCGGAGGACCAGAAAAAGGAGCTGACCGCTCTGTTTGATGAGTTTGAGGCTTATGAGACGCCGGAGGCGAGATATGCGCATTCACTGGACAATCTGCAGCCGCTGATCCTTAACAACAGCAATGACGGGGGCGACTGGAGAGAGCATGGCGTGACGGCGGAGACGGTATACGGGCGGCAGCGCAAGACGCGAATCGGATCGGAAACGCTGTTCCGGGTGACGGACGCCATCATTCAGGAGAATATCAGGAAGGGTAATCTTCCGGAAAAATAACACAATTTCGAACAGCATAAGACGGGGGAAATAAAATGAAGCACAACTGTTTATTTCAAAAAGAGGAGATCAACCGCGGACTGCTGGACTTTCTGGACAAAAGTCCGGTCAGCTTTTATGCAGTCAGCAATATGCGTCAAATGCTGGACGCGGCTGGCGCAGAGCGCCTGCTTGAGGGGACCCGCTGGGAGCTCGAGCCGGGCGGGATGTATTATGTCACGAGAAATGATTCCGCCCTGATTGCCTTTCGTCTGCCGGCGGACGGAGATGCTAACGGATCCGGAACCATGGCGGGCTTCCAGATTATCGCGAGTCACTGCGATTCACCGTTCTTTAAGATCAAGACAAATGCACAGATCACATCCGAAAAGAATTATCTCACACTCAATATTGAAAAATACGGCGGCATGATCTGTGAGTCCTGGTTTGACCGCCCGCTTTCCGCTGCCGGCAGGATCGTTGTCCGCACGCCGGAAGGTGTGGAAACCAGACTGGTCTGCATTGACAGGGATCTTCTGATCATCCCGCACCTTGCGATCCACATGAACAGGGAGGTCAATGACGGCTATAAAATTAATGTGCAGAAGGATATGATGCCTTTATTTGCCGGAGTATCTGCAGATGCTGACGCCGCTCAGACCGCGGACGGGGCCTTTCTGCAGCTCATCGCAGAAGAGGGCGGTGTAAGGGCGCAGGACATTCTGGATACGGATCTGTATCTTTACAGCCGGGTCAGGGGTACCATGCTGGGACTGCACAATGAATATCTTGCCTCCGGACGTCTCGACGATCTGCAGTGTGCATTTGCATCCCTGAAAGGATTTCTTGCGGCAGAAGTCGGCAGCAGCATTGCAGTGCACTGTGTATATGACAATGAAGAGGTCGGCAGCGGCTCCAAACAGGGCGCGGCATCGACGTTTTTGAAGGATGTGCTGCACCGGATCAATGCGGCGCTCGGCGGGGATGAAGAGACCTATCAGCAGCGGCTGGTAAACAGCTTTGTGATCTCTGCGGATAATGCCCATGCAGTTCATCCGAATTATACGGAAAAGGCGGATCCGACAAACCGTCCTGTCTTAAACGGCGGGATCGTGATCAAGTACAATGCCAGCCAGAAGTACACGACGGATGCGGTCTCCGGCGCGATCTTCCGGGAGATCTGCGAAGCTGCAGAGGTGCCTGTACAGACCTTCTGGAACCGGTCTGACCAGACCGGAGGATCGACGCTCGGAAATATTTCCACATCCCAGGTCGCAGTCAATTCCGTGGATATCGGGCTGCCGCAGCTTGCGATGCATTCCTCCTACGAGCTGACCGGGGCGGAGGATACTGTAAGACTGGTAAAGGCGGCAGCCATATTTTATGCGGCGTCGCTTGAGTCCAGAGGCGACGGGAATTACAGGCTGACGATGTGTGAATGAGAGGAATCATTCTAAACGGAACTGTTATTTTAGGCATAGTGAACAGACAATAGTTCGCGTTTTGAATTATTCGGATTATTGAAATACCGTCATACTTAAGCGATTCAGGCTTTTATAGAGTCTGGCTAATTGTTGAACGCTATATTCGACAAATGTGATAACAGAAAATCCGCACCGGATTCAATGCCGATGCAGATTTTGCTGTAAGGAAGAAAAAAGGTACTTTCGAGAAGCGGTTTTCCTGTGCTTATACTTTGTGCTCAGGCGCTTTGTGTTTCCTCTTCGATCATTTTTAGGACGCCGTCCCGTTTGAATCCAAGGTATTCCCTCCAGTGATCAGGATCGATAAAGGGGTTTTCAGCCACTCCGGCAAGCAGGATTTTAGATTTTGGAATCAGGTCCACATCATTGCAATGATTTCCAATCATGATATCGACCTTTTCATCGATTACCCTGTTGATGCTGTTGACATAATCCCTGCGGGCCTGGAAGCGGGTATCTCCGATATCCAGCAGATATTCTGTCTGAAGACAGTTATAGCCAAATCCTCCAAAATATCCGCAGCGTTTTACGACCTCATTTTCCTTCATATCAAAAAAGATAGCGATACAGCCTGGCGTATGGCCGCCGACAATTTTAAAATTCATTCTGAGACTGCCGAAGGAAAGACAGTCCCCTTCCCTGATTTCTTCGTCGGGCATCGGGAATTCTTCGGTGATATCCGGACCATCCTGGAGGGCGCTGATTTCCGGCGAATTCCTCATTACTTCCGTTTCAACGTCCGTCATATAAATCTTTGTGCCGAACATCCTCCTGAAATAGTTCGCGCAGCCGATATGATCCAGGTGGCAGTGGCTTAGAATGATCCATTTGACATTTGTCGGATCAAAACCGAGCTTCCAGATATTGTGAATGATCGAGGCGGTCTGGCCGGTATTGCCGGCGTCAATCATCAGCAGTCCGTCTCCGGTATCGATCAGATGAACGCAGACCCAGCTGTCGCCGATATAATAAATATTTCCGAACAGCCTGAAGGGCTCGACATAGCGCTCTTCCTGATGGATCCAGTAGTGGCTGAGGGGACTGGCCTGAAATTCTTTTTGCCGTTTAATATAAAGCTCATATTCTTTTTTTAACTTACTCATTAAAAACCATCCTTTATTCCGATTTTGCCTTCCATGGAAGAGGAATCTTATTTTTCACAAGAGGCCAGACAATCATTGCGATGCCAATGACAAGGAAGATACAGCTGACCGGGCGCGTGAAAAATGCGAACCAGTCGCCTTTTGCGTAGCTGATTGCTTTTCTGAAATTTCCTTCAAGGGTTGTGCCGAGCACAAATGCGAGGATAAACGGGGTTTGGGGAATGCCGGCATAGCTCATCCAGATCCCGAGTGCGGTAAAGCCAAGCGCGCAGTATACCGCAAACATATTCTGGCTGTTGGAATACACGCCGACCAGGCAGAGGATCAGAATCGCAGGATACAGGTAATGATAAGGAGCCTTCAGCAGCTGCGGGAACACTCTGATTCCGACGATTTCAATGAGCAGCGCAGCGACGGCACCGACGATTGCGGCGACGAAAATCATATTGGTAAAGACCGGCTCATATTTCTGCATAAGAGGACCTGCTTCGATTCCGTGGATCGTGAGTCCTGCAAGCAAAAGCGCCGTTGTGGTGTCTCCCGGTATACCGAGACTGATCATCGGGATAATCGCACCGCCGACAGATGCGTTATTTGCAACCTCCGGGGCAATGATGCCGTCCGGTACGCCGGTGCCGAATTCATCACCGCGTTTGGAACCGCTTTTGGCAAGCGCGTAAGCCATAACATTGGATAGTCCGCTGCCCATGCCGGGAAGAAAACCGATTCCGAGGCCGATCAGAAAGCTACGGATCACATTTACGATGTTCTCCGCAAAATCTTTTGCAGGAAAGAAAAAGCGGCCGATTTCCCCTTTAAACTGCCTGGATTCCGCATCCCCGCCGGAAGCATAGTCCATAAAAATCATGCTGCCTGCGAAAAGGCCGACCACAACGCTGATCATGTTGAAACCGCCGGCAAGCTGAGTACTGCCAAACATGAAACGCGGGGTAGAGGATACGGGACTGTAACCGACCTGAGTGAGCAGCAGACCGATTGCAGCTGAAATCAATCCCTTTTTCAACTGCCCTTTGCTGATTCCGATAACCATCGCAATCGCCATAAATCCGAGGCCAAAATATTCCCAGGGTCCCATCTTGACAGCGAAGGAGGAAATGACCGGGCAGGCGATCATTGCAATGATAATAGAGGGAACCGTACCGATGAAGTTGGAAACCGTACCGATACTGAGCGCGCGTGTTACTTCTCCCTTTTTCGTCATGGCATATCCGTCGTAGCAGGTGGCTACGCTGGAGGGCGTTCCGGGAATACCCAAAAGGATGGCGCCGATAAAACCGCCGGAACAGCTTCCGACCCAGATGGAAATCAGCATTGCGATTGCAATCGTTGAGTCCATGCTGAAGGTCATTGGAAGAAGAATCGTAATTGCAAGGCTTCCGGATAAACCGGGAATCGCGCCTAAAATGATGCCGAGCAGACATCCGCCGAGGCAAAGTACCAGACAAAGCGGGCTAGCAAGAATCTGTATTGCAGAAATAAAATCAGCCATTTCCGAAGACCTCCATTAAAAGAATCTGCCGCGCGGCAGACGCAGGACCATCAGCTTTTCGAACGCATAATAGATCACTACCGAGACAATAACTGCAAAAAGAAGCCTTTTCCAAAGGGGAATCTGCAGATCTTCACTGAACATGGTGCATAGAACAAACAGCACGGCAATGCTAGGAATCATAAATCCGATCAGATCCATTGCAATGACGTAGAGCAGCACAATTCCGGCAATGATGCCAAGACGCTTCAGCGCCTCGGATGTATATTGCTTTCCGGCTGCCGCTTCCGTTTTCTGAAGCAGCATGCCTGCGCCGCAAATCAGAAAAATTGCCGCGCAGATAGAGGGGAATACCTTGGGCCCGACATCACCGCGCATAGTGCTCGCGGGAAGCATCAGTGTTGCTGCAGCAAGCGCTGCGCCGACAACGACGGAGATCAGGCCAGTCACGCGATCTCGATTCATAAAACAAACCTGCCTTTCCGGTAAACTTCGTGACAGCCGCACTGTCACTACACATACTCCTATGAGATTGAATCGTTAACTTTCAGAGTAAAAAAAGAGAGCGGCGGAGCAGCGCCCCGTCGGCTCCCTGAATTACATTATTATATATGAATGATTCAAAAGACGTTTAGCTAAGTCCCATTTCCTGAACGACCGGATATACCTCGGAAAGTGTCTGGAACATTTCGTCGATCATAGCTTTGCTTTCTGCCGGTGATTTGTAATCCCAGATACAATTGAGCTGCGCATATCCGTCTATCAGTGTCTGATCCTGGCTGGCCGCTTCAAGAGCCTTTCCGATTGCGTCCACATCAGCCTGAGCCATATCCTTCGGGCCAAACAGAAGCATCAGATTGCTGAGCTTGCTGTTCTGGTAGCCTAATTCCTCAAGCGTCTTGACGTCCGGTATCAGCTTGCTGGGACTATTTACCATACACAGGGCGCGAAGATCGCCGGCTTCCACATACTGCTTTGCGCTCAGGGTGCTGACAAGTGCATAGTCAATACTGTCGCCGAGAATGGTCAGGATGCGGTCTCCGTCGGATCCGCCTTCTACAAAGGTTGGCTTGATGCCGAGCATTTTTTCAAGCTCTGCTTCCATAAACATGACAAATCCGCCGACCTGACCGCTGGTGACAAGCTCTCCGGGATTTGCCTGGTCATAGGCAATCAGATCCTCCAGTGTCTGGAATTCGCTGTCCGCCTTGACAACAACACAGTAGCCCTCGTCGCTCGGAGTCGTATATAATCCGAGGACCGTGAAATCATCCGGTGTATGAGCATACTGACCGGTCACCATGCGGGTCAGCGTACCGCAGTTGGTAGCAAGAAGATCATATCCTTCCGGCTTGGCATTGCGGACCGTTTCACATGCGGTAATGTTTCCGCCGCTGGTATCATTGACCACTACAAAGCTCTGACCGGTCGCCTTTCCCATGGCGTCTGTCAGAAGTCGCGTCAGCATATCACTTCCGCCGCCAGCTGTCTGATTCAGAACCACATTTACAGAGCCGTTTGGCCAGGTGCTTTCTGCTGATCCTGCGGCTGAGTTTCCCGAAGCTGTAGCTGTTGCTGCGGCTGTTGTTTCAGCCGGTGCAGTTGCCGCCGTTGTTGAAGCAGTGCTGCTTCCTCCACAGGCTGTAAGTGCTGCTGCCATCAGTGCTGCCATTGCTGCTGAAATGATTTTTTTCATACTTTTCTTCCTTTCCTGAATACGATCCGGATTCCGTCCGATTCAATTATGAGGTCTCCATCCTTTTGTGTAATGTGTGCATTATTTAAATGCTGCATTAAGTTCTTTTTGTGACTTCATTATATTTTAGCGGCAATTTAATTTACAATCGCACAATCCTCATATAAACTATAAGCAAAACGCATAATTGACCCCTATGAAAAAAGCTTCCTTTCGCAAGAGGTCCGGAAAATGAATGCCGGATTGATTTTTGATGTTTATCAGAAAAGGAAACAATGCTGCAGGAAGAGAGGAAAAAATGAACACCTGGCAATTGGAATATGTAATTGCAGCAGCGGATCATGCAAATATGACAGATGCTGCCGCAGCACTTGGAATCAGTCAGAGCGCGCTCAGCAGGAGCCTGGCGGAGATTTCCAGACAGGCAGGATATCCGCTCTTTTTCAGGGGAAAGAGTCTGACGCTGACGCCGGCAGGAAAAAAGTTTGTGGAGGGAGCCAGGAAAATTCTGATGATTAAAAATCAGACTTATCAGATGATTCATTACGCTACAGACCGGAACAGGGAGTATATTAATATTGGTCTTGCGCCGCATATGGATTCATCGATTATGGTTCAAATTTACAGTGATTTCCAAAAGCGGTTTCCGGAGGTACAGCTGGTGATTACGGAAGGATACAGCATGGAACTGGCCGAGCTGGTATACAGGCAGGAGCTGGACCTTTCCGTGGGAATTCAAAGTGACGAGCTGATTCGGGATTATCATTTGCTGTTTCTGCCGACGCAAAAACTCGAGCATCTGATTGCAATTGCGGAAACCAACAGTCTGGCAGCCGGAGGAGCTGATTCAGGCTATGCTTCTGATATCCCGTCTATTCCGATCAGGCAGCTGCAGGATATCCCCTTTGTTGCTCCGCATAAAGACGCAATCAGCTACAGCATTTCCTCAAATTTGTTTAAAAGAGAGGAGATTACTCCACTGACCGTCTGTACGACCAATCATACTTCCATCTCGAAGAAGATGGCAGCGGCTTATAATGGCTATACCTTTATTCCAATTGATTCCTGCGATGCGGATTCGGGGCTTCGGTATTTCTTTCTGGATCCGCATATGGTCGTCCAGAAAGGATTTTACCTGCGCAGAGAGTTGACTGTCACACCGGCGCTACGCACCCTGATGGATATGTTTACAGAGCAAATGATATTGCGTTCACCGCTTTCCGCAAAACTGTATGCCTCAGACCGGCCGGAGGATAGAAATGTTTGATACCCGTCAGATGGAATATATGATTGCAATTGCGGAGGAACAAAGCCTGACCAGAGCAGCAGAGCGGCTGTTTATTAGTCAGAGCGCGCTGAGCCAGCAGCTGAAAAAGCTCTATGAAACCGGGCTCCCCCCTCTTTTTGAGTATAAACACGGTAAAATGCTGTTGACAGAGGCCGGAAAGCTCTATATCAACGGGGCGCGTACGATCCTTAATATCAGGAATACGACCATGATGGAAATCATGGATCCTTCAAGGAATGATTATCCGCCGCTGAGGATCGTGATACCGGTCAGTGAACAGGAAAGCTTCTTAAAGAGAATCTTACCAAAGGTAAAAGAAGTATACCCCTTTTTGGCAGTGGACCTCCGTACCCGGGACAGTATGAATACGGAAGAAATGCTGCAAAAGGAAAAACCGGATATTGCTGTATTTCTGGCTGCAAAAAATAAAACGCCGAGCAAAGCAACAGTGATAAGGGAGGAAAAACTGTATCCGGCAGCTGCGCCGGAGCTTGAGATCCATTCCAGTCCTGCCATTTTAAACAGATTGTCCACGAATTTGTTCTTGTTTCAAACCCAGGCGCTCCGGTCCTGGAATCTGAATCCGAAGGTGGATCTGTATTGCGATGATCAGGAGACAGTTTTTGATATTGTATCTTCCGGAAATTATTATACAATTGCTGAAGAAAAGCGGATCAGGAATGACAGCAGGCTGGAGATAAAGGAAATCGGAGAGCCGTTCTGTTATGATCTTGCGCTTTATAAAAGCCCTGAGAGGATACTTTCAGAGCCAATGGATTATCTCATAGAATTATTATCAGAGGAATGACAAAATATGCATGAAGAAATTGAAAAGCCGGCAAAGATCCGCTACTGTCCGTTCTGCGGGGAGCCTGTATATTCGGAATATTCAGACGGAACCTATCACTGCGATGCCTGCGGCATCCGCTTTGGCGTGACGGAAGTGGAATGAATAAACAGCTGGATTTTACTGAAGGAAAAATACTGGCGCCGCTGCTGCAATTCGCAGTGCCGGTGCTTTTTGCACTGTTTCTGCAGGCAATGTACGGTGCGGTCGACCTGATGGTCGTCGGCAAATTCGGAGAGGCAGCGGATGTCTCGGCTGTTTCGACGGGCTCCCAGATTATGATGACGCTTACCGGCCTGATCAGCTCTTTTGCCATGGGACTGACCATTATCCTCGGACAGAAAATCGGGGCCAAAAAGGCCGAGGAGGGCGGACAGATCATCGGGGCCGGCATTGCTCTTTTTGTGTTGATGGGTCTTGTGATGACCGCTGCAGCAGCTCCGGGCGCGGGCGTTCTGGCGGGCATCATGCAGGCACCGGCGGAAGCATTTGCCAAAACGGCTTCCTATATCCGCATCTGCGGACTCGGTTTCCTGGTCATTATAGGATACAATCTGATCGGCGGTATTTTCCGCGGGATCGGGGATTCCAGGACACCGCTCGTGACGGTCGCAATCGCCTGTGTGTGCAATATTGCCGGGGATCTGCTGCTGGTAGCGGTTTGCGGTATGGGCGCTTCCGGTGCGGCGCTCGCTACGGTTCTGGCACAGCTGATCAGCGTTGTCATTTCCATCATGCTGATCGGCCGCAGGCAGCTGCCGTTCCGCTTCGAACGGAGCATGATCCGATGGAACGGGAATGTTATCCGGAAGATTCTGGTTCTCGGCATTCCGATCACACTGCAGGACCTGCTTGTGGGCGTGTCCTTTCTGATAATTATGGCAATCGTCAATGCACTTGGCCTGACGGCGTCCGCAGGCGTGGGCGTAGCGGAGAAGGTCTGCGCGTTTATTATGCTGGTGCCGATTGCATTTATGCAGGCAATGTCGGCGTTTGTCGCGCAGAACCGCGGCGCAGGCAGGGTCGATCGCGCGGTACTGGGATTGCGGTATGCGATAGCAGTATCATTCGTATTTGCGGTGTCGATGTTCTGGCTGTCGTTTTTCCACGGGGACCTGCTTGCGGGTATCTTTACAAGGGATCCGGTCCTGAAGGGCGCAGCCTGGGAATATCTGAAGGCGTATGCCATCGATTGTCTCCTTACCTGCTTCCTGTTCTGCTTTATCGGTTTTTATAACGGGATGGAGCATACCGGATTTGTAATGGCGCAGGGCATTGTCGGGGCATTTGCAGTGCGCGTGCCGGTATCCTGGCTGATGAGCCGCAGAATGCCGGTCTCGCTGTTTTATATCGGTCTGGCAACGCCGTGCTCCACGCTGCTGCAGATCACGCTGTGCTTCCTGTTTTTGCTGTATCTGAAGCGTCACAAAAAGCTTTGAGGAAGGAGGAAAGCTATGGAATTTGATTTTGACCGTCTTCTCCGGAGACATCTGAATGAGGCAGAGCTCGAAAAATATAATCATATGAAGCAGAAGCAGGCGGATAATGACGAAAGCCTGAAGAAAAGCCTGAAGGGGCATATTTCGGCGCTCAACGACGGCATTGTGGCAATCATCATTACCATCATGCTGCTGGAGATACCCTTCCCGGAGGAGCCTTCACAATATCCGGGTTTCCTGTGGTCGATCGTCATTTTCCTGATCAGCTTTTTCATCGTCGCGGATTTCTGGTATGAAAACAAGAGAAGCTTTGAGACGGCGCGGGAGATCGATCATCCCGTGCTGATCCTGAATTTTATGTTCCTGGCTTCACTGGCGCTGATCCCGGTCATGACAAAATGGATCCTCAACCGGGCGGACGGCTTCGCGGTTATGAATTACGGGATCATTTACCTCAGCACCCTGATCCTGCAGAACCTGCTGACCTTTGCAATCGTCCGCAAGCGCTTTGCCAGTCACGGCGGACTGTTTCTGAAAATGACACTGTCCAGGATCGGTATCATACTGATCATTAATATCGCGCTGATCATACTGGGAAGGCATTATCCGCAGCACATCATTATTCTGTACAGCGTGCTCCCGGTGCTGGATTTCCTGCAGCCGAGAGGGTAAAATAAAAAAGAACAGAACAAAATATAAAGGAGGGCACTATGCGTCTTTACACAGTGGAACATGAAGGGTCCGAAAGGATCATGATCTCGTACGACGGCGGAAAAACCGCTTATTTACAGGAGGATCTCGGATTCTGCTTTACGGATATGACAGATCTGGTCTGCCATGCGGACCTGAAGGCTTTGAAGGCAGGGGAGCAGATCGCTGCAAATGCTGCCGCCGCAGGGAACGCGCTGCCCGTCTATGACACAGCTTCCCTGAAGTTGCATGCACCGATCGTGCGTCCGCGCCAGGATGTGGTCTGCCTCGGCATCAACTATACCGAGCATGCAGAGGAAGCCGGCAAATATAATAAGGAAGCATTCGGCGGCGACAGACCGGCGACGATTTATTTCTCCAAACGTGTCAGCTATGCGCCGGGACACATGGAGCCGGTACCGTCCCATGCGGATATCGTGGACCGTCTGGACTATGAATGCGAGCTTGGCGTGATCCTCGGAAAAGACGCCGTCAGGGTAAAGCGCGAGGATGCGCTGGACTATGTCTTCGGCTATACCGTGATCAATGACATAAGCGCCCGCAATCTGCAGACCAGGCACCGCCAGTGGTATCTTGGCAAGGGCTTGGACGGATTTACCCCGATGGGACCGTGCATTACAACTGCGGATGAGATCGGAGATCCGGAAGATCTGGCTATCAGCTGCCGCATCAATGACGAGCTTCGCCAGAACAGCAATACAGGCCTGATGATCCAGACGATCGGAGGCGCGATCGAGGAGCTCTCCGCGGGTATGACGCTGCAGGCCGGCACGATCATTGCCATGGGCACACCGTCAGGCGTCGGCATGGGCTTTGACCCGCCGAAGTTCTTAAAGCACGGAGATGTCATGCACTGCTACATCGAGAAGATCGGAGAGCTGACGAATCCTATCGACTGAGCCTGGACGGACCTGGGTGCGTTTCTCATGAACTTAAAGCGAGGATAATGCCCGATAATTTAAAAAATTAAAAATATCTAAACACAATCACTTAACTTTCTGTACATATGAATTTCATTCCAATTGAGGCTGTTCGCCCTCAGGAGTTGAAATCCATGGCAGATTTGGTTAAAACACTGTAGTTTCATACTATATTTGGCGTTTTATGTCGCCGTTTACCCTTGATTTATAGCTCCTTTTCATGTTAAAATGTACATATGGAAATCAACTTAT
>JAFUAE010000119.1 GCA_017460845.1 Lachnospiraceae bacterium | reverse complement strand
CAAGGACAGCCCGGTTCTCCCTTGTCGCCGGGGAACATATCACCGCCAGATACCGGCTGTGTTCCAGGATATTCTTTGTATGTTCATCGAAAGGGGTTTCCGAGACATCCTCAAAGATCCGCCGGTAATCGACAGAGTTATCCGGCAGCGAAACCTTTCCCGGAAGTCGGTATTTCCGGATACGCTCTGTCAGCCGTCGGGTAATTGCGGCATCTTCTTTTACCGCGACCATGCAGATATCATAATTCTCCATCTGCGTACTTTCACCTCCCGGGCTTAAGTCTTTCTCATTCGGTTACTTCTTCGTAGACCCTGTCAAATATCGAATTCTGAATAATGTAATAGTCCGTCTGGTCATCCGCCATCACCGCGAAGTAGTCCCCGGGCTTACCGTACACATATCGGTCCCTGTTCCAGAGATTAAATACATGGGTGCGCCGGGTCAGCTGCCTGGCATAAATATAAGACGTTCCGGTGGTGACGCATTCCTGCGTGATTCCGGAAAGGTTCAGTTTTTTCCCGTCCAGGTAATTTCTCACTGTGGGGTCATATTCCCCGTGAAACTCAAACGGGCGTCCTGTAAACCTGTATTTTCTCCTGAATTTCTCCGCCTCAATAGGATAGGGTTCATCACTCGTTCCGATCATCAGATACGTTCCGGCAGAAACCGTAATATCCGTGTCCCCCTCCAATGTTCTTACCTTCAGTCTGGTTCCTGCCTTATAATGCCTGCTGAGCTCTACAGCTCCGTGCAGTGCCGGCAGCTTCCTGTACAGCCGGTACCCGTCCAGGTCTATTCTTATGCCGGCCGGTATGGTATCGGTCTCATCAAAGAATTTTTTCAGACGTTCCTTCAGGACCGCAGAGAACTGTTTTTTCCTCTCCTCCATGCTCATTTCTTTTTCCGGAAATACTTTATCATTCAGCAGAAATCCTCCTGCCTTTTTTATATGGCCTCCCGCATTGCCCAGGCCATCTGCCACAAATCTTGCGAGTTCATCCGCCCGTATCTCCTTGACACAGCTTCGGACAGAGATTTTGATCCCTGTGGGCAGAAATGCATATACAACACACGCTTTCAGAGAATCCACTTCCAGAAGCGTATCGCTGACAATGCCCAGAATATTCGGATCTCCTGTCTCTGTCTCTGCCAGACCGTACCCGTATTCCTGATTGATTTCATGACGTATAAAAGCATTGCCGATAGCCATCAGGTCAGAAGATGCGATATTGGCATTCTTAAGCACTGACAGAATTCCCTCATCTGCTTCCAGTTCATCCCACATATCTCTGTCTGCCGGATGCCAGAGTTCCTGCAGTCTTACGGTATCCGTATACAGACCATAGAACAGGGCTGTCTGCAGCAGTATATCCGATTTCAGATCATAGTTTTCCTGCTTCAGAAGCTCATATACGACAGTTGCACACGAGCCATAGCTTTCCCTGATTTCATGAAGCGGCGGCAGCTTCGACAGGTCCGCCACTTCATGATGATCGATTACAGCGAGCTCTTTCGCATTGAAACGCTGTACATTGGATTCTCCATACTGACAGTCTGCGAGAATCAGCAGATCCGGTTCTTCTATCTGCGTCACATATCCGGCCGGAATCTTCAGCATTTGAAGAAACAGCAGAAGATTGGGCTTTGTAATCTCTTCTCTTCCCCCGTAAATGAAATCCACCTGTTTCCCCTGTGACCGAAAGTACTTCCAGAGCCCGTACCCGCTCGCCAGGGCATCCGCATCCGGATTGTTGTGGCACTGAATCGTTATTCTCTCATAGGAGAGCATATCTCTTAATCTCATGTTCCGCTCCTGTTCGTATTACAGCCCGTTCTTTATAGCGTCCAGATTCTCCAGTGCTGCGTTGAATGCTTCCGTACCCGGGGCTGCCGCAATATCCGTATCCGGAATACAGACAATGACAAAATTCCCCGAAAGGGAAGTATCAAACTTCACTTTCCCGTTCTGCACCCCGCCGATGATCCGGAAGGCCCGGAGTTTTCCCTGTCTGTCACGGAAAACAGCGAACAGAGGATAGTTTTTCCATTTTTCTCCCCATTTGCGGGTCCACTCTTCCGGCACTTCGAAAGGCATGGTCACCGTCGCAAGGGCGCCGTCCGGTATCGATGCCGTTACACCTTTATTGTAGAAAGCTAATGTAAAGCGAGCGGCTGCCTTCTTCCCCGCAGCGGACACCTTTGAAACCGCAATCCGCACAGCCTGCGAATCCATGCCGGAGATTTTCCATACGGCGGCGATTTCACCTGTGGTCTCTCTGTCATTTTTGCTTTCTTTCCCTGCGGCTTCCTTTATGCTGCTTTCCTGATTATTTTCTGTGCTTCCGGATTTGTTTCCCTTGGTATTCTCTGTGCTTCCGGATTTATTTCCCTGATCGGTTGTTTTTTTCTCGTCATCGGTCGCTGCTGCTTCATTCTGGTTCTGGATTCCGGTGGAATCCTGACCTTTATCTTTTTCCTTCAGCGCCGTGGAGGATGCCGCAAGTGCGCCCAGTCTTCCGCTGCCTGTATATGCTGT
>JAFUAE010000118.1 GCA_017460845.1 Lachnospiraceae bacterium | reverse complement strand
TCCATCCTGAGCACTCTTGCCTCCGGAAACATTTTCCGGCAGGCCTGCTCGAGCTTCTGCGTCCCGGTGCCGAAGGGCGCGATAAAGCTGCTGCCGCACTCCGGGCAGAGCTTCGGCATCGGCCTTGTATACCCGCAGTAATGGCAGCTTAATAATGCCGCATCCTTCCTGCCGGTCACCGGATCCTGATACCAGTCATTGTGCGCCGTCAGGGAAACATCGCAGTGCGGGCATTTGATCACGGTCCCGCAGCTGCGGCACGATACAAATCCGGCATACCCTCTTCGGTTTAAAAACAGCATGACCTGCTCTTTTTTGCCAAGACGCTCCCGGATCATGTCCTGGAGCATCGCGGAAAAGATACTGCGGTTTCCTTCCTGAAGTTCCTTTCGCATATCCGCCGTATAAATCTTCGGAAGCACTGCGCCCGGGTGAGCCCTGTGCTTCAGGACATGCAGCTGCCAGGTCCCTTCCAGGGCCCTTTTATAGCTTCCGAGGGAAGGCGTCGCAGATCCCATAAGGAGCAGCGCACCGCATTCCTCGGCTCTTTTTTCGGCAACGGTCCGTGCGTCATAGCGCGGGGAGGTTTCGGACTGGTAGGTGCGTTCGTGCTCTTCGTCAATGATGATGAGCCCAAGATTGCGAAAGGGCGTAAACAGCGCGGAACGCGGGCCTGCCATGACATCGATCTCACCGTTCAGTGCCTTGACGTACTGGTCGTATTTCTCGCCGGCGCTGAGCTTTGAATGCATCACGGCCACCCTGGGTCCGAAATAATGTGTCAGCTCCGATACGGTCTGATAGGTGAGCGAGATTTCCGGGATCAGTACGATGGAGGCCTTGCCGGCCTTCTGCATGCGGCGTATCAGTTCCATATAGACTCTGGTCTTGCCGCTTCCGGTGATCCCGTACAGGAGAGACGGCTTTTCCGGATGCGCCATAACTGCGTCGCAGACAGCTTTCTGCTCCTCATTGAGCTCGATTCGCGGGAGCCCTGAAGCTGTCGCTGTCCTGGCATCTTCGCTGTCAGCGAGCCCCTGGACATCGCCAGCTACGGGTCCGCCGGCCGCAAGGCTCTGGGTCTCGCCGGCTGTGCCGCTTTTAGGTCCGCCGGCTGCATCGTTATGCTCCCCGCCGGCCTTAGCACCTATGCATCCGCCGGCCGCAAGGCTCTGGATCTCGCCCACCGGGTCCTTTCTCCTGCTGTTCTTCCGGACCTTGGTCTTGACCGGGAGCACGGTCAGCAGCGCCTGATTCATGGTGCAGCCGTATTCCTCCGCCATAAACGCCGCAAGCCGGATCAGCCCGGCTTCCGCATCCAGGCCGCCCGGGAGCAGGGAATCGATCTCCTTGATCTTGTCCTCGTCGTAATCCGCCTGATCCGTCAGTTCAATTACGATGCCTTTCCTGGTCCTTCCGCCCTGTCCGAAGGGCACCTTCACCCGGACTCCGGGAAAAATCTCCGTACTGAGCGCCTCCGGGATCCTGTAGGTAAAGGCGCGGTCCACCTGCTCGGCCGATATATCAATTATAATTCTGGCATATTTCAAAGAATGTTCCTGTCTCAGTCTTCCTGCTCAAAGAGCTGCGTCACCAGAGCACCCAGCTTCATGGAATTGGAGCCCTTGAACAGTACGGCGTCGCCGGCTCTAAGCTCCTGCTCCAGAAACTGCTTCAGCTCCTCCATCGCGCCAAACATACAGATCCGCGGCAGTCCGGAATCCATCCGGCCTTCTTTCATGCCGTCGGCGATCCAGAGTGCGCGCTCCCCGTACAATACCACGGTATCGATCCTTCCGGCCTTTTCCGCAAGGAAGCTTCCCACCTCCCGGTGGTAGCTTTCTTCATCGGGTCCGAGCTCCATCATATCCGCAAGCACGGCAAAGCGTCTCCCGGCTGCTTCGGTATCATTCAGGATCTGCAGGCCCGCCTTCATGGACTGGGGCGCCGCGTTGTATGCATCATTGATGACCCTGATCCCCTTTGCTTCAAAAATACGGCCGCGGCCATCCAGGCTCCTGAAGGCGGAAAGCGCCCCGGCTGCCTTTTCCGGATCCACGCCGTTATAATATGCTGCGGCAAGCGCCGCCAGAGCATTCAGCACCATATGGCTGCCCGGCACGCCGAGCTTTACATATGCAGCCTTTCTGCCTTCTATCATGAGATCGAATTCGGCAAAACCGCCGGGGCTTTTGACATTTGCAGCTCTGACCTCTGCATTCCCGCCGGTTCCGTAGTAAAGAATGCGGATCTTTTTGTCTTCCGCATTTTCCGGAAGGAACGACCTGATATCCCCGCGGGAAAGCAGCGGATCGTCGCCGTTCAGGAGCAGGATGCCGCCCTCATGCATCGCTTCGCAGATCTTGAGCTTTTCGCGCATGATATTTTCCTGCGTCCCGAGATTGCCGATATGGCTGACGCCGATCACGGTCACGACGGCCATATCGCAGCAGACAACTCTCGAGATCCGGCTCATTTCGCCGAACTCGGAAATGCCCATCTCAATGACGCCGATCTCAGCCGAGGGATCCGTCTCTGTCACGGTGATCGGCACGCCTGTCTGGGAGTTTGCATTTCCCTTAGTGCTGTATACGCGGCGCTCAGCCGAAAGCGCGCAGGCGATCATTTCACGGACTGTCGTCTTGCCGACGGAGCCGGTCACGCCGATATAGGGGATCCTGACATACTGCTCCCTGTAGTACGCGCCGAGATCCTGCAGCGCTTTCCTCGTATCGTCTACGCGGATCAGCGCGAGGGGGATTTCCTTCCTCCCGCACAATTCCTCCACCTGCTCCAGTTCGTAAGCTGTAAATGCTGCCGCCGCGCCCGCTTCGGCCGCATCGCAGATAAAACGGTGGCCGTCTACTCTCGCGCCCTTGATGGGCACGAAGAGGTCGGCTCCCTTCATCTTGTGGGAGTCTGTCGAAATGTTTTCCACGATACGCTGCGGATCCCCGCAGATCACCTGTCCGCCTGTGGCGCGGGCAATTTCAGAGACGCTTAATTTCATAATCCGAGCTCTTCCTTGATCTTCAGTATTTCTTCCCTGTCAAGGAAATGACGGCGCACGCCGTTTTCCTCCTGGTAGTCCTCATGACCCTTGCCGATCACGGCGATCAGGTCGCCGGCTTTGGCCTCGGCCATGGCGTGGCGGATCGCACTCTCACGGTCCGGGATCTTAACGTATGCATCCGGCTTTCCGCCTGCTTCCAGATAGGCCTGCTCGATATCCGCAATGATGTCCTCCGTTTTCTCAAAACGGGAGTTATCTGCCGTGAAAATACTGAAATCGGCGGTCTTTGCCGCGGTCTGTCCCATGCCGATCCTGCGGTCCTTTGAGCGGTTTCCGCCGCAGCCGA
Organism: Lachnospiraceae bacterium; assembly: GCA_017460845.1. Lineage (GTDB taxonomy): Bacteria > Bacillota > Clostridia > Lachnospirales > Lachnospiraceae > Avilachnospira. The sequence continues at coordinate 12,850 of JAFUAE010000118.1, read as the reverse complement.
ATACGACGACGAGACGCTTAGGGTTATAGTGCCTGAGCGTATCCATCAGGTTGACCATGCTGACCTCGTTGTGCGCATAATCCACGATCACGGTAAATTTATCAGATTTGTACACGACCTCCGATCTTCCGTCGACATGGACCTTTTCCAGCGCCTCGCGGACCTTGTCCATGGGAAGTCCCAGATCATAGGCCACCGTAAGGACTGCCATGACATTGCTCACGTTATAGACGCCGGGGATCGCAAGGCGGAACTCCTCTTCAAGAAGTCCTCCCGTCCTGAATTCGGTGCCTGCAAAGTCCGCATCCGTACGGAAATGAAGGTCGCACGCATAGATATCGGCTTCCTCCGAGGAGATCGAGAACCTGTATTTCTTCTCCCTGCATCCGGAAAGCTCGACGATTTTTTCCGTGTGCGGATCGTCCGCGTTCAGGACTGCGGTACGGCACTGGGTAAAGAGTCTGGATTTATAGTACAGATATTCGTCGAAATCGGCATGCTCGAGAGGTCCGATATGGTCCGGACTGATGTTGAGGAAAATGCCGTAGTCGAAGGTGATATCCGCTGTCCGCTCCATCTTGAAGCCCTGGGAGGAGCATTCCATTACCACATATTCGCAGCCTGCCTCAAGCATCCTTGAAAAATAGCTGTTGAGCTCATAGCTGTCGGGCGTCGTGTTTTTGGTCTCGTAATGCGTATCTCCGATCATAACGCCGTTGGTCCCGATGACGCCGGTCTTATAACCGCAGGCCTCCAGCACTGCCCTGAACATATAGGAGGTCGTGGTTTTTCCCTTGGTGCCGGTAAGTCCGATCATCTTAAGCTTTTCCGAAGGATGACCGAATCTTGCTGCGGAAAGGCTGGAGAGAGCCGCTCTTGCATCCTCCACATAGATCAGGTTCAGTTCCTTCCCCTCCGGAAGATCCAGTTCCTTTAAGTCCTTTTCCACGACAAATGTTTCCGTGCCCTTTCCTGCGACCTCACGGATAAAGTCATGGGAGTCCACGCGGCTTCCCTTCATGCACAGGAAAACTGTATTTGCTTCTGCTTTTCTGGAGTCGAAAATCACATCGTTTACTTCGCATTCGTCCGTACCGGTGAGAACGCGGTAATTGATTTCCTTCAGCCAGTCTTTTAGTAGTGCCATTTTTGATGTCCTCTTTGCTATAACTGCCGGGGACTGCGCGGATCAGCAGACAGCCGAGACCATGCGCAATGCAATTCACGCGGTCTTCCGGCTTGAACTTATATAAGCTTATGGATGACTACGCGCTAAGCGCTCCCGTCATCCATAAACGATATTCGCAACACGTCCCACTCCTGATAGTCGTGTGACTTTATTGCTCATATCGTTTGCCCTTCCAAATGTCCGTATGCAAGCAAGTAAACTTGCAGCATACGTCCATTTGTCAGGAGCTTATATCGTTATTTTCTACGGCTATCCTGCGCCATAAGACCTGGAATTGCGATTCCGCAGGTCTATGGCGTCTGCTGTTTCCGCGCAGTCCCCTTCTCACATATAAATTTGAGTGCGTCAGCATCCTAACTGGCGCAGCATTTCCTCAAATGTCCCGATATCCATCAGGATCTGTCGTTCCTTCGTGCCCTCGCCGCTGCTGACTACGCCGTATTCACACAGCTGGTCCATGATGCGCGCGGCACGGTTGAAGCCGACCTTGAATTTGCGCTGCAGACCGCCGATCGAGGCCTTCTGGCTTGTGATGATCAGTCTGCCCGCCTGTGCGAAGTATTCGTCAAAGTCGGAGCTGTTATCCTTTTCGGCATTCTTCTGGCTGCTCTCGTCTGCAGCCATCTGCTTTTCGATTGCATTGCTGATTTCCGGATCCATGACGCTCTGGTTATGCTTCCGGATAAAGCTGACGACATTTTCAACTTCATCATCGCTTAAGAATGCGCCCTGCACTCTGATGGCGCTGCCTTTATCGCCCGGCTTGTACAGCATATCGCCGTTTCCGAGCAGGGATTCAGCGCCTCCGGCATCCAGGATGGTCCTGGAGTCCGTTACGGAGGGAAGCTTAAAGGCCACACGGCTCGGTATATTGGATTTGATCAGGCCGGTCACAACGTCGACGGACGGTCTCTGCGTCGCGACGACAAGGTGAATGCCGGCGGCACGCGCCAGCTGTGCCAGACTGACGATACAGCTTTCCACATCCTTCTTTGCATGCATCATGAGCTCGGACAGCTCGTCGATGATGATGAGGATGAACGGCAGCTTTTCAGGTCTCTCCTCTTCCGGAATGTCCTGCATCACCTTGCCGATCTTTTCGTTATAGCCTGCAATGTTTCTGGTGCCGGACTGCTTGAAGAGCTTGTATCTCCTGTTCATTTCCTCCACCGCCCAGTTCAGTGCGCTGAGCGCCTTCTCCGGGGTCGTCACGACCTCGGTCAGCAGGTGCGGAATACCGTTATAGACTGTGAATTCCACCTGCTTCGGATCGACGAGGATCATCTTGACCTCTTCCGGCGTTGCCCTGTACAGGATCGACATGATCAGGGAGTTGATTCCCACGGATTTACCGGAGCCGGTCGTTCCGGCTACCAGGATATGCGGCATTTTGGCAATGTCACTGACGACCGTGTTTCCGCCGATATCCAGACCGATTCCCCAGCTGAGCTTTGATTTGGCATTTTTCAGCTCTTCGGATTCGAGAATGTCCCTGAATTTGACGACGCTGCTCTTTTCGTTAGGCACCTCGACGCCCACCGCCGACTTGCCGGGAATCGGAGCCTCGATTCGGATTTCCCTGGCTGCAAGCGCCAGCTTGATGTCTCCGCTCAGGGAGGTGATCCTCGAGACCTTGACGCCTGCATCCGGCGTCAGCTCATAGCGTGATACTCTCGGGCCCACGACGATATTGGTCACTGTTACGCCCACGCCGAAATCACGCAGTACCTTTTCCAGCTTCTGTGCATTGCTGCGCAGCGTTTCTCTGTTGTTTACGGACTGCCTGTCTCCCTTCTCCAGGAGGTTCAGGGTCGGCGGCACATAAGGCTTCGGCTTTGGCTTCGGGATCGGTTTTTCCTTTGCCCCGGACGAAGCGGAGCTTACAGGCCTGCCCGCCGCATTGGAAGGACCAGGTCTTCCTGCCGCAGTGCCTGCGGAAAGAGCACCGGCAGCTATTCCGGCTCCCGGAGTCCTTACGCTTCCGGCACCGTCACTGCTGCTGCCCCTGCCTGCATTTGCAGCTCCTGCAGGACCTGCGGCGCCTGTCTCCCCGAGCTTGCGCGCAAGGATGGCGGAGGCCTCATACTCATCCGGCGCCTTCATGGTCTTGCCGGCAGCCGTCCGGTAATACGGATCTGCTGCCGCCTGCATCGGCTCCGCCGTGGTCTGCGGGTCTCCGGCCTGCGTTTTGGCCGCATCCGGATAACGGGTCCCGGCGGGATCATTTTCCGCTTCAGCCGTATCATAAGGATAGCTCCAGGCGCCCTCCGCACTGTCATCGATAGGATCCGTACCTGTCATTTCTCCCTGCTCACCTGTGCCACCTGTACCGTACGCATCTCCTGCGCTGTACTGCTCATCTGTGCCGTACGCATCTCCTGCGCTGTACTGAGTTCCGACACGGTCCGTGTCGTCAAATCCGTCACGGGCGCCGAACTGATCCCGGTCACCGTAGCTGAGCGCCGCGCTTTCAGCTCCCGGCGTCACTGCATCCGTATAGGAATATATGCCAAAGCCAGTCTCCTCGGAAGGAGCAGTCTCAGCCGCAGGTATTTCTACGTTCTCACTGTCTTCGGGTCTCGGCTTAAAGGCATCAAAATGCTCCGGATCATGGACGCTCACTTGGGGCTCACCCGGTAAGTTCTGCGCCCCCGTCCGGCCGACGGCATAGCCGTTCTGTCTGGCGGCGTCAATGCTGATAATATCGCCGTCCAGGATATATGCGTAGGATTTATAGGCCTCTTCCTTTGTCTCCTCAAACGGGATCTCGTCCGAATCGTAATCGATCTGGCGGATCGTAACCGCTTCCTTCGGCGCTTCCTGCTCCGGCTCCGGGATCGTATCGCCGATCACGGCCGTATCAAAGCTTACGCCGTCCTGGCTGCGATTGGAGGAAATATTTGGCCTGAAGAAAGGCTCACGGATGTTTTCGAGGCTGCTGATGCCCGGCTGGTTATCTCCGATGATCTCCCTGCCGTAATCCGCATAAGCCGCCGCATCCGCCGCTTCCTCCGAGATCTGCGCTGCCTCCTGCGGCTGCTGCAGGGTCTCGGAGCCCAGACTGATCTGATCCATCGTCATCCTGCGGTTGGTCTCGAACTCATCCTCAAGACGGCGCAGGCGCTCCTCTTCTCTTCTCGCATCGCGCCGGATGACATGCTCCCTGTGGATCTGCTGATAACGCTCATGACCGTCCTTTGCGGCCTTCAGCGTCCTTCCGGCGCCGTCCTTTACCACGTCCGCCGTCTTCTCCGCGCCTATTTTTGCGACGCGCACAAAGCTCTTTTCGGTAATGATAACTGCGAAGGCGATCAGAAGCGCGACCAGTACCAGATAGGTGCCGGCGTGTCCGACGACAGACTGGAGCGTGTTGACGATCACGCCGCCGATCATGCCGCCGCCGCTGCCGCCTTCGGCCGCATCGCGGTACAGCTCTCCGGCCGTCATTGCATAGGCTCCCTCTTCCGCAAACATCAGGTGCATGATCGCGGCAATGTCAAGCAGGCCGCCGAAGACACATGCGATCTTCAGCCCCACGAAATAGGAATCCTTATATTTGATGCCCACGAAGGCCGCCGCCACGATGGCTGCCGCAAGCAGGAAGAAGCCCTGCCCGAACAGTCCCTTCTGCACGCCGAGGAGCCACTCGCCCAGGCTTCCCATCAGTCCGAGATCCGTCAGGAGCAGAAAGCCCCCGAGGACCATTACCACGATGGCCGTGAGTTCGGACTGGAAGAAAGACTTCTGGCTCTCGATTGCCTGTATTTCAGCTTTGGTCATCCTGCGGGAGCCTGATTTTGAACTGCTCCCGGCAGAACTCCTTTTTGCTGTTGTTTTTGTTGTTTTAGATTTTCCCTTTGCCAAACCTACTCCTTAAAAACCGACTTAAGACCCGATGACGTTTCTGATCGCCGCAGGTGTTCTGTAATTCCACCTGGAGATCTTGATGCCGCTTCTCGGCGTCGATGCATTTACGATCTGTCCGTTTCCGATATAAATACCGACATGGTTGATCCTTCCGCTGCTGTTTGCATAGAAGACCAGGTCGCCCGGCTTCATCTTGTCGGAGGTGACCTTGGTGCCGCACTTTGCCTGGTCGCGGCTCGTTCTCGGCAGTGAAATGCCGAAGTGCGCCATGACGCTCTGCACAAAGCCCGAGCAGTCGGCGCCGCGTGTCAGCGAGGTTCCGCCCCAGACATACGGGTTTCCGATGAACTGGCAGCCGTAGTTGCAGATGGAATTGCGGAATGCCGCTGCAGCATTTGCCGCTTCGACTGCAGGATAATACTCGATTGCTTCCTGAAGTCCGTACCGGACCTCTACGTTGTTGTCCCTTGTGGATACGTAAGCCTTGTCGTTGACGTCCTCTCCGTCCGAATTATCGAGCTCCAGCTCGACCCAGCCGTCAAACTGCGTTTTGACCTCGTAGGCCTGGTTTTTGGTGATGGAGGTCCAGACCTTGCCGTCAAGGCTCGGTTCGCTTCTGACATTCAGCGCATCCACCTTGACGTAAGCCGTCAGCACCGCATAATCGACTGCGGTGTCCTTCGCACTCTGCCCGGTCAGGCAGTAGGCCGAATTGACATAGCCGGTTACGGAGCCGGATTTGATCTTGTACCATCTGCCCGATTCATTGTCCACGGTATCGAGAAGCTCGGCGCCGCAGCCCTTGATGAATTTTCCGCAGATGTTGTCGATGCCCTTATCCTTCGGATCCTTGCGGACGTTGATGTAACCGCCGTCGGGATTTGCAAATACGATGTTCTCATACTGCGTGAGCGCCATCATTCTCAGGTCCAGCTTTCTTGCCGCATCGAGACAGTATCTGATCTCGCCGTTTCCGTCGGCGATCTTGACATAGCCTTCCGTTCCGGAGCCGCTGCTGTCGCCCTCGACCAGGACCTTCGCCCAGTCGCCGGCTTCCTCGATTAATTCGTAGCGCTCCCCGTTTCTGGCTTTGCCGATGACATTTTCCGAATTGACCTCGGGAGCGGAGCGGATATTCAGCACCTCCGTATTGACGATGACGCGGTCCGCGATATTCTCCCAGGCCTTTTCCATGGCCTCCTGCCCCTCCAGGATGAAGGATCCGCTGGCGTAGCCCGTGATGCCTCCGGATTTGATCAGCATCCAGTCGCCGTCCTCCTCCAGAATGTCGCAGGCCGCTCCGTCCGAGAGCTTGCCGATGATATTTTTCATATCCAGGCTGTCCGGCTTGCTTCTGAGGTTAATGTATCCGTTGACCGAGACGATGCCGAAGCGCTCATACTCGGAGGTGATGTCCTGAAGAAGCTCCTCCTTCTGCATCTGTGCAAGCTCCTCCGGCGTCAGGGATGAAATCGCCGCGATGGTTTCCTCGGTCGTTTCTTCAACGGGCTCTTCCCGGCGCCCGAAAATGGGGATAAGGATCAGCAGCGCTGCCAGAAGCAGCGCCCCTCCCCCGATATATAATTTGTATTTTCTTAAAAATTCTGTCACTGAGTACCTCCCGGTCCCGTCTGGCTGGAAATGGTTACGCCGGGACCAATGATGATTGCCGTATCCGGGCCTGAATCCGTGCCCGCATTATCGTAGTTTTCGGCAGCCGTCTCTTCCGGAGCGGCCTCCGTTTCGGGCTCAGGTCTTGCCGCGTAGGAATCTTCCGTGTATTTCCCGCGGTCCTCCGCAGGCACCAGGATCCCGCCGCCTGCCAGATGGTGGCTGCACAGATCCAGCGGCACATTGTCCGCGTCGAAATATTCCGTATAGACTGCGGAGGAGCCTGCCCTGTAATCCGCGCGGCAGGCGCTCTGGGGAAGCATTCCGCTCTTCCTGCAGACCTGCAGCTGTACAATGCCCTCCGGCACCGGGAAGGCATCCCTGGGTTCGAGTCCCTCATGGACCCTGTCCATGATCTTCTTCCAGATATCCTTGTGGAAGGAGGTGCCTCCGTTATACTCGCCGGTCGAGCTGTCATTCAGCGACTGGTTATCGTCGCAGCCCGCCCATACGCCTGCCGTGTAATACGGCGTATAGCCCACGAACCAGACGTCAACATTTTTAGTCGTCGTTCCCGACTTGCCTACCGCGATCATGTGGTCCAGCCTGCACCGGCTCGAGGTATTGTTGACCGTAAAGCCGGATGCCCATTTGGTATGGGGCTCGATGACGCCCCGCATCGCGTCTGTCAGCAGGAATGCGGTCGTCGCCTTCATGACCCGCTTCTTTTCGTCCTGGGTCAGGTCGATCAGCACATTGCCGCTGTGATCGTAGATCACGGTAAACAGCTTCGGCTCATGATAGAGTCCGCCGTCGGCGATGGCCGCATAGGCATTGGTCAGCTCCAGGTTGGATACGCCCTTGGTGATGCCGCCGAGGGCCGTCGCCACATTGAGGTCGTCGTCCGTCAGGGAGGTGATGCCTAATTTTTCTGCAAATGCCACGCCGGCTTTCGGTGTGACGGTCTCGTACATGCATCTCACCGCTACGATATTCATCGAGAATTCGATGCCGTCCCGGATCGTGGAGTAGCCGAAGTAATTGCCGTCCTTCCACCAGTTGCGGAAGCGCTTGTTCCCGAGCTCGAATTCACTGTCGTAATAGCAGGATGCCAGGGTCGCGCCGTTTTCCTCGATCGCAGGTGCAAATGCCGCGATCACCTTGAAGGCTGAACCCGGCTGCCTGTAGGTGCCGGACGCCCTGTTTGTCGTCAGCGAATATTTCTTTTCGCCGCGTCCTCCGGTCAGCGCGCGCACTTCATTTGTCTTCTGGTCCATCAGGACGAAGGAGACCTGCGGCTGCAGCGTCGTATCCAGGGTTTCGGCAATGATCTCATCGCCCTCCGCCTCATTGAGGATCGTGGTCTTGTATTCGGCAATGATCTCCGATACGGCCTCCTCGGTCTTGAACAGTCCGTTGTAGCCCGAACGGCCCTTGACATTGATCATGTAGGATTCGATATCGTATTCGCTGTAATGCGTAAGCGACCCGTCCTCATGCTGGATGGAGCAGCGCCACTTGAAGCTGTATTTCGCGGTATCATAGTTGTCCGGGTTATTGACCTCGCTGTCCACGATCTGCTGGAGATCCGGATCCTGGGTCGTCATGATCTTAAGTCCGCCGGAATAAAGGAGGTTGCGCGCTTCCGCCTCCGTCAGTCCGAGGCGTTCCTCAAAGGTCCTGATGCACTGGCTGATCAGCGCATCCGTGAAATAGCTGTAGACGCTCTTGTCCGCGCTGATGGCTTCGTTGTTCACGCGGATCCGGTCGTAGACCTCGGTGCTTTCGGCCGCCTTTTTCTCCTCCGCGGAGATATAGCCCTGCTCGTACATGTTGCGCAGCACCTGGGCACGCCTTTCCTGATTGTCCTCCGGATGCGTGATCGGGTTCAGCCTGGAAGGATTCTTGGTGATGGAGGCCAGTACCGTGCATTCCGCAAGGTCCAGGTCCCGTATGTCCTTTCCGAAATAACGTTCCGCAGCGACCTTGACGCCGAGGGTATTGTTGCCGAGGTTGATCGTATTGAGGTAGTCCGTAATGATCTGCTTTTTGATCTGCGTCTTGTCCACGCCCGGCTGGTTTTCCAGAGAGAGCGCAATATACCATTCCTGGAATTTTCTCTCATAGAGGTCGAAGCCCTTTTCATTGCCGCCGGCAAAGACATTGTTTTTGATCAGCTGCTGGGTGAGCGTCGAGCCGCCTCCGGCCGAACGGTTTCCGGTCAGGACGCCGCGCACCGCTCTTGAAATGGATCTTAAGTCGATGCCGTTGTGCACCCAGAAACGCTGGTCCTCGATCGCCACGAAGGCGTTGATCAGGTCCTCGGGAAGCTCGTCGTAAACGGCGGCCTCACGGTTGGAGCCCTCCTGCACCAGTGTCGCCACCAGCTCTCCTTTGGTGTTGTAGGTGGTGGTCGCATATCCCTGCGGCGCAAAATTGAGCGTCTCGATCCTGGGCGCATTGTCGATGATGCCGAACAGGATGCCGAGTCCCATCGCGCCTACGCCGAGGCACCCTGTGAGCAGCACAAAAACAAGCAGCAGCTTCAGGGAATGGATCCGCTGATTCGCCGCCTTTTCATCTCCGTATGTAATTTCCTCGATCTGGTCGTTGACCGCTTCTCTGGTAAATTTCATGATCTTAAACCGCAACTGTTCTGATTTGTTCTGCATTAGTCCGACGGGATGCCGGGATATCCGGGTCTGCGCAAAAGCGCCCAGCCGACGGGACGGCAGTTCGTCCGGGGCCTGTATGAAAGCGCCCCGGCTGTATCAGAACAGGCCTTTCCGGCATTTGTACATAGTTATTCATAGTTTACCACATCGCAATCTTTCCAACAATTTAAGGAATATTACGATATCTTACGAATTCCGAAAAACCGGGTTTTTGCTGGCGCAGCAGGCCGGCATGGATGCACGCGCACCTAAGTGCGCTCTCATGCCGGCCGGCCTGTTATCATCAACTTGGCAGGGGCTCTGTCAGAACAGTTACAAAACCGGGTTTCTGTGGTAGAATAGGAACGCTATGATTTTATCAGTTAACCATCTTTCAAAAAGTTATGACGGGAACGGGATCCTGAAGGATGTCTCGTTCCATATAGAGGCAAATGACAAGCTCGCGGTGACCGGTATTAACGGCGCGGGCAAGACGACCCTGCTGCGCCAGATCGTCGGCGAGGAATCGCCCGACGGCGGTACGATCACGATCCCGAAATCCGCGAGGATCGGCTATCTTTCGCAGCTTATTTCCTATGATTCGGACAGGACTGTCTACGATGAGGTCTTAAGCGTTAAGCAATATCTTCTCGATATGGAGGAGGAGCTGCGCGTCCTGGAGCAGAAAATGCATATGGCTTCCGAGGATGACGCTCCGGCTGTCTCTGCTGCGGATGCCTCCGGCGGATCAGCTTCAGGCGGTGACATTTCCAGCAGGTCAGATTCCGCTGCAAATGCTTCCGGCGGCGATGCTCACGCAAAAAGCGCGGAAGAAAGGCTCGAAGACATTTACAGCCGCTATGCCCTGCTCTCCCACCGTTTCGAAACGGAGGGCGGATATGCGGTGCGTTCAAATGTTGCCGGGATCCTCAGGGGACTCGGGTTTTCCGAAGAGGATTATTCCAAAAAGATGTCTGTCCTCTCCGGCGGCCAGAAGACCCGCCTGGCCCTCGGGCGCCTGCTGATGGACGCTCCCGAGATCCTTGTGCTGGACGAGCCTACCAACCATCTGGATATCAGTTCGGTCTCCTGGCTCGAGTCCTATCTCAAGGCCTGGAGGGGCGCGGTGATCCTGGTTTCCCATGACCGTTATTTTCTGGACCGCATTGTCAATAAGGTCCTGGATATCGATAACGGGACCGCAAGGCTCTATACCGGGAACTACTCAGCATTTGCAGAAAAGAAGGCGGCACTGCGCAAGGACCAGATGCGTGCCTGGCTCAATAACCAGGCTGAGATCCGGCACCAGCAGGAGGTCATCGAAAAGCTGCGCAGGTTCAACCGCGAAAAATCCATTAAGCGGGCGGAATCCAGGGAAAAGGCGCTTGCTAAGATCGACCGGGTGGATAAGCCCTTTGACGTGGAAGACGCCATGAAGCTGCATTTCACGCCCTCTAAGATTTCCGGAAAGGATGTCCTGTTTGCGGAGGGGCTTTCCAAATCCTACGGCAGCAGCCTGCTCTTTTCGGGTGTCGATCTCGATGTCCGGCGCGGCGAAAAGCTGGCCGTTATCGGTCCGAACGGCACCGGCAAAACGACGCTGCTCAAGATCCTGGTCGGGCTGGAACAGGCGGATTCCGGAGAGATCGAATTCGGCGCCAAGGTGGAACCTGCGTACTATGATCAGGAGCATCATGAGCTCGATCCGGACAACACTGTGTTTGACGAGATCTCAGACGCCTATCCTTATATGAACAACACGGAGATCCGCAATCTGCTGGCTTCTTTTCTGTTTACCGGGGATGATGTGTTCAAGCAGATCCGCGATCTTTCCGGCGGCGAACAGGGACGCGTTTCCCTGGCCAAGCTGATGCTCTCGAAGGCCAATCTCCTGCTCCTCGATGAGCCGACGAATCATCTGGATATCACCTCGAGGGAGATCCTGGAGGAGGCTGTGCGCAATTATGAGGGTACCGTGATTTATGTTTCGCATGACCGGTATTTTATCAACCGCACCGCTACTCGGATTCTGGAGCTCGATCACGGGCACTTTGTGAATTACCAGGGTAATTACGACTATTATCTGGAGAAGCAGAATGATGCGGCATTTGACAAATCCCGCTCCATCAGCGGTTCTTCATCAGAGCCTGCAGAACGCCCCGAAGCCAAATCTGCCGCCGCGGATCCCGTCAGACAGGAAAAACTGAGCTATGCCGAACAGAAGGAACACAAACAGCAGCTGCAGAAGCTGAAGAATAAGCTCGCAGCGTGTGAAGCGGAAATCGCGGCTCATGAGAAGGAAATTGCCCGCCTCGACGAAGAAATCTCCCTTCCGGAGAACGCCTCCAATTCAGCCCGCCTGAATGAACTGACCGGCCGGCAGGCCCAATTCGCTTCCGAACTTGAGTCGCTTTATGAAAAATGGGAACAGCTTTCCGAAGCACTGGAAACGGAATAAAGGGGAAGACAAAAGAAATGAATCACAACAGAACTCCATTTAAACGAGCCGCCGCTATTCTTGCGCTGATCCTGATCGGATGCATTCTGCTGATGCTGATTTACGGCGCTCTGATACACCATACCGGCCTGATGATGACGGCGCTCTTCTGTCTCATCGTTGTGCCGGTGCTGATCTATCTGTTCATGCGCTTTACTGCATTTCTGAAAGACTACAGGCGGGATTCTGATCCCCGGTAAATAACTGTGAAATGCATGAAATGCATGGAGATGTCCAGTATTTTCTGGGAAATACATGGAAAGTACTGATTTATCTGCCGGTAAATATCAATAAACATTTGCACAGAAAAAACGGGCTGTCTTACGACAGTCCGTCATTTTTGTCTTGGAAAGATTACTTACGGATACCAAGCTTCTTGATAAGCTCTCTGTAACCCTCAAGGTTCTTCTTCTGATAGTACTGAAGCATGCCGCGACGCTGACCAACCATCATCAGAAGTCCTCTTCTGGAGTGATGATCCTTCGGGTTCTGCTTGATGTGCTCGGTGAGCTCATTGATGCGTGCTGTCAGAATTGCAATCTGAACCTCAGGTGAACCGGTATCGCCTTCCTTGCGGCCGAAATTCTTGATGATCTCTGCCTTTTTCTCTTTTGAAATCATGGTTTTCTCTCCTTTCAAATCTGCCCGGATGTCTCCGGTATTTCTTACCGTCAGCAAGGCCCCCGCAAGGAGTGCGCAGGACTGTGCCGCGGCGAACTATGATAGATTAACACGGAACCGCATTTCCCGCAAGTGTTTTTTGGGAAATGCTGAATTAATGCTGAATTAACAGCTTTGCCTCCAGGTGCTAAATATTATCACCTGCAACAAAATCGGTAAGATAAAGCTGTTTTGAAGCAAGAAGAAGAACGGCATTTTCCTGAACACCCGGATATCCATAAAATTATTGATTCTCCTTGCATCGGGATTTTGATATTTCCTGAAAACACCTTGAAATATATCGTAGAGAGTCTTTTCAAGGCAGATTTCACTTACTTCCTGCCCGGAAATCCCGGAGATGACGGTTGATGA
>JAFUAE010000117.1 GCA_017460845.1 Lachnospiraceae bacterium | reverse complement strand
CCCGCCTCATCCAGTTTACCTGCGGCGTGGGCCCCGACAGCTTCAAACATACTGGAAAGGCTGCGTTTCTGTCCTTTCACATGTCCCGCAAGCATCGGACCGCCGCTTACAAATACGGTGGGAATGTTCAGACGTGCAGCAGCCATCAGAAGACCGGGCACATTTTTATCGCAGTTCGGGATCATGACAAGTCCGTCAAACTGATGCGCCATTGCCATACACTCCGTAGAATCCGCGATCAGGTCTCTGGTCACCAGGGAATATTTCATGCCCACATGTCCCATTGCAATTCCGTCGCAGACAGCGATCGCGGGGAACATGACCGGCGTACCGCCTGCCATCTCCACACCGCGCTTGACGGCATCGCAGAGTCTGTCCAGATGCATATGTCCGGGTACGATTTCATTGTACGAGCTTACAATGCCGATCAGGGGTCTGTCGAGTTCCTCGTCGGTCATACCGAGCGCCCTGAACAGGGATCTTGCCGGTGCCTGCTGCATACCCTTTTTTACCACATCACTTCTCATATTTGCCTCCTATTGTTAAGCGTTTCATTTACATCATAATATAATTATTCACATAATCCGCAATCTGTTATAAAATCTTTTGAAGAAAAAAATAAAATCCGGTCATGTACCGATCAGACAGGAGGATCCAGACCTTGATCAAAATTATCGCTCCCGCTACCAGCGCCAATGTCGGCGCAGGCTTTGATGCCCTCGGGCTTGCACTTGCCTTCCACAATTCCGTCAGCATGGAGCTCAGCAATACGATATCCATCACCACGACCGACGGAACCAGCGTCCCTAAGGGTCCTTCCAACCTGATCTACAAGACAGCGAAATATGTCTTTGACCAGATGGGTGAAAAGCTCCCGGGGCTCAATATCATCCAGGAAAACAATATTCCGATCGCACGCGGTCTGGGCTCAAGCTCTGCCTGCATCGTCGCGGGGATCCTCGGGGCAGATGCGCTTCTCGGGCACCCGCTTACAAAGCGGCAGATGCTGACCATGGCCACAGCCATCGAGGGTCATCCGGACAATGTTGCACCGGCGATGCTGGGCGGTTTCGTCGCCAGCGCCTACGATGAAGGCCAGGTCTACAGCGTCAAAAAGGATATCAGTGATTCTCTTGCATTTGCAGCCTTTGTACCTGATTTCCAGACCTTCACGGAGAAGTCCCGTTCCTCTCTTCCCTCTACGATCACGCGAAGGGATGCAGTCTACAATCTGGCCCGGGCCGCAGTCGCTACGGCCGCATTCTGCGACGGCGACTACGAGATGCTTGGTGTCGCCGCAAAAGATAAGCTTCATCAGCAATACCGTCTGCCGCTGATACCGGGAGGCGAGAAAATCTTTGAGCTTGCCCAGGAGCTGAGCGCCTACTGTGTCTATCTTTCCGGTTCAGGCCCCACCATCATGGCTGTCGTCCACCGGGACAACGCCTTCTTCTTCGACAAGGCAACGCGTCTGCTGGCTGAAGACGAGGAAATGTCACATTTCAGGCTCCATCGTTTTGAGGCGGACAATACAGGCGCGATCCTGGTTCACTGATCATAACGCACCAAAGCGTTGCCGTTAACTTTATGATAAAATACCGGGTCCGGTGAGACACAGTTTCAGCAGCTCATCCGGCCCGGTTTTTTCATTTTACAGTTCTTCAGGACTCTTCTCTCTGTCCTGCATGTCCTTTCTCCCGTCGATCACCTTAAACGGGAGTCTGTCAAAAATATCCTTCTGCGCATCAATGCCGGGATATACCTCAACCAGCGTCAGTCCCTCCGGCTTCAGCTCAAAGACGCATCGTTCGGTTACATACAGTACCCGCTGCCCCTTCTTTCTTGCCATATCCCCGGAAAAGCTGATACTCCTGACATTTTCCACGATTTTCGGAATGCTGCCCTCCTGGTTGATCGTAACGACTCCGTCCTGCTCACTGACATCCAGGCCTTTCGTGTTGAAGGTCAGGCAGAAGATCACATTCCGGGTCGCGGAGGTAATATTTCCGAATCCGCCGATCCCGGCAGCATAATCCGCACTCCTGTGGGAATTCACATTTCCGCGGGCATCCATCTCCAGCGCCCCCATAAATGTGATATCCAGGCCGCCGCCATCATAAAAATCAAACTGGCTGGCCATATCACAGACCATATCCGCACCGATCATCGCACCGAAATTCACACCGCTTGCGGGAAGGCCGCCGCATCCGCCGGATTCCACCGTGAGGGTAATATCCTGAATGATTCCGTTTACAGCCGCATAGCTGCAGACCTTTTCCGGAATGCCGAAGCCGATATTGACAATGTCTCCGCGCTTCAGTTCCTTCACGGCGCGCTTTCCGATGATATCGGCGGAATCATCGGAGCGTTCCCTGCTGTATCCGACACTGTTCTCCTCCTCAAGCCGCTCGAACCAGTACTGCATATGTGCCGGCGGAACATGGATCTCTCCCGAGAGCGTACTTCTGGAATCCTTCTCATCCCCCGGCGGACTGACAACGACGGCATCCACCAGCATTGCCGGGATCACCACATCCCTGGGCCTGCTGAACTCATGCCGGACGCGGTCGACCTGTACGATTACCTTGCCATGGTTGCGCTTCGTCAGCTGGGCAATCGCCAGGGCATCTATAGAGCAGTATTCGTCTTCAAAGGTAATGTTGCCAAGTCCGTCGACGCTGCTGGCTTTGATGATGGCAATGTCAAAGGGCGGCAGCCTGTAAAATAAATGCTCCTCCCCCTGGAACTCCACCAGTTTTACAAATGAATCATCCGTGGATATTTCATTCAGACCGGGTCCCTCGATCCTCGGATCCACGTAGAGACCGATCCCGAATTTGGTAAGATACCCGTCATGGCCTCCGGCCTGCGCCCTGATTGCATGCGACATGGGACCGAGAGGAATGTTGTATGCTTCAAATCTGTTTTTCAGCACAAGCCTCTTGGTCGAAGGCATTGCACCGAAATGTCCGCAGATGATACGGCTTACGGCTCCCTCCCGGATATAGACCTCCGCGCTTCTGTCAGGATCAAATGTGCCGAAACCGCAGGCCGAAACCATCGTCAAACGCTTCGGGTGGCTCGTCAGGCGGTAGCTTCTGGTGATCGCGTCATGGATCTTTTCGGGATGCGCCAGTGCCACAAAGGAATTCAGGCCGATCACAGCTCCGTCAGGAATCAGTTTGACCGCATCATCCGCTTTCATGATTTTAAACATGGTATTCCTCCTCTCCCGCTGCCTGCCGCAGCTGCTCCATCATAAAATCCGCCACAGTACGGTGTCCGGTCTTCGAAAAATGATCGCCGTCCGCCGCAAGCTCTATCTCAATTTCTGACAGATCCGTAAAGGGAATGCCAAGTTCTCTGCACAGCTCCCCTTCCAGCGGCCCCATGCGCATAAGTTCCATCTGCTGGCGCGCATCGGACCAGGGACCGACCTCGACCCTTGCAGGCCCAAGTACACGGATTTCAACTTTTCCCGTGCTGACTGCTTCATGAAACAGCATTTCCGTCAGAAGATTCCGCATGCGCGCCACTGCTTTCTCTGCGGTGTAACCGTAATTCATCTGTATATCGTTGGTGCCGAGAAGTATCCAGAACAGGATTGGACCGGACAATGTTTCGCCGGGCTGTCCTGAAGGGAACACGATTTGATAATCCGCTTTCATGCACAGTTTATATAGTGCCTTAGGATCCGGATCGGCCGCAGCATCCAGGATCCGCATCACCTCGGCGATCTCATAAGCCGTATGCGGTATCTGTCTGCCGTTCATGCCGACATTGACCGTTGTCCAGCCGGATTCCCTTCCGATGATATCCACCCATCTGTGCTCCGGCCTGTAACGCCCCTGCGACAGCGGCTCATATCCCCAGGTATTCGAATCTCCAAAGCAGATAATCGTTCCCATTTTGTTCTCCTGTTTCTTTCGTTAATTATTTCAATATGATGAACTGCCCCACAAATAAGCTAATCTACATGAACTTCGCGCTTTCTTCGCGATACATCGCTCCGAAATCGCTTTGATTTTTGCACAGGCGCGGAAAATATGCTACACTTTCATCTATGAAAACTGCTGCAGTAATCTGTGAACTGAATCCGTTTCATAACGGCCACGCCTATCTGATGAAGAAACTCCGCGAGGAGTCCGGCGCGGATTATATTATCGCGCTTATGAGCGGCAATTATGTCCAGCGCGGAGAGCCTGCCGTATTTGAAAAATATACACGCGCAAAAATGGCCCTCAGCGGCTCCTCCGGAGCATATGCTGATCTTGTGCTGGAAATGCCGGCGCTCTTTTCGACTGCGTCTGCCCGCGAATTTGCGGCTGCAGGCGTGCGTATGGCTTTATTAAGCGGCGTTGCGGACTGCATCGGTTTCGGTACGGAAGGCTCCGCTGATACTGCCGGACTTGAACGGCAGGCAGCATTTCTTGAAGCTGCGGAAAACAGTTCCGATCCTTCATTCAGCGCCCTGGTCAAAGCGGCCCTCAAAGCCGGGAAGACCTATCCCGAAGCGCTTGCTTCCGCCGGTTTCTCAATAAACGGCAGTGAGGCTTCCGTTCACCCGGACCTCACATCCACAGGCCCTGAGGCATCCGTCTCCTCCGGCAGCGACGCAGCTTCTCGGGCTGCCGACATTTCCGCTCCCAACAATATTCTGGCTGCGGAATATTTAAGGGCCCTGAAACGCTTCGATCCGGAACACAGCATACGGCCGTACAGCATTTCCAGGGTCGGGGACGGCTACTCCAGCACCGAGGCAGAGGACCCGCATTTTTGTTCCGCCGGTTCTCTCAGGAAAATCCTGCTGGACCAGGGATCCGTCTCTGAAAGAAGAGATCTGTTTCTGCAGGACCATGTGCCTCCGGCGGCTCTTTTGGAATACCAAAGCTCCCCGCCGCTTCATCCGGACGCCTTCAGTCCATACCGCAACAAGGCGCTGCTTGAGGCGAAATACCGTCATCAGGATCTGAGTGTCTGTGCCGATGTTT
>JAFUAE010000116.1 GCA_017460845.1 Lachnospiraceae bacterium | reverse complement strand
GAAAGCACGCTTTCCGAGGTGATCACAGGAACGGGCGACCGTCCGGTCGACCCGAAGGTGATGGGGCGGATCGTGTCTCTTTATCTGATGATCTCCTTTGCGAAACATTATTTCTACGGCACAGGAAACGAAAAGGGAGATATTTTCAAGTCTACTGTCGAGGCGCTGAAGGACCTGTCGCTTACGACATTGAAATCATTCTTCACAACCCTTCTGAAGTATGGAGGGAAACAACTCGGGAAGCTGGCAGAGTTTGCAGGACAGTATCTCGGGAAGACCCTGAAATACGTCGGTCTGAAGAATGCAGACCTGATCGCAAAGAATGTCTTCGAGCTCCAGATGCGGATGGCATACGCGAAGGACGGAACGGTAAGCAATGCTGCCTATGACGCCGCGAAGGCCCTGAAGGAAGGCATGAAAGGCCAGTACCTCGATGGCATCGGAAAAGGGATCTCGGAGTATACCGAAGGCACCCTTAAGTGGACCGCGGAATACGCGGTTGCCGGCATTCTCAACTACCTTGCCAAGGGAACGAAGAAGGAAAACGAATGCCTCGGTATCACCACGCCTGAGGTCCTGGTGGAATGGACCGCAGACAGGTCGGAAGAGCTCCTGAAACTGCTTTCGGAAGTGCTCAGGGAAATATTTGGGCTCAACATCATGAAGTACTATAAGGCGGCCGGAGCAGCCATGGATATTTCCGTGAAACTGAACGGCGAATTCCTGATCATGTCATTCTATGGTTATACGGTCGAGATCAATATCATTGAAAATGCTGAAGCGCTGATAGGGATCGCCTACGAGGCCTGCTTCGGGTGGATGGAGGATCTCTGGAAATCCATGCAGAGCAATGATCCAAACTGGGATCCGAGGGATGACCTGTCCGATGATACCACGATGGTCGAAAGGATGACAGAAAAGGTCAGGAATCTGGGATCTTCCGCAGACATCACGTATAAGGAAACATCAAACAAATGATACTTTTTTTGAAACAAATCGCAGACGCCTGCCGGCGCTTCCCGGAACGTCCGGCCGTTGTTGACCGCGACGGGGCGCGCGTTACTGATTACCGCAGCCTGAACGAGCTCTCCGGCCGGGTGGCCGCTTATTTGAAGAATCACGGGATCGGGCGTGAGGATGTGGTCGCGCTGCTGCTTCCGAAAGGCATGGAACATATCGCCGCGCGTATTGCCGTGATGAAGGCCGGCGCGGCCTGGGTCAGTCTCTCGGACAGCATGGGTGCACAGCGCGTCCGGTATGCCATCCGGGAGTGCAGCTGCGCCCTGGAGTTTACCATGGACAGCTGGCAGGAGGCTATGTGCTGTGAGGCACTTGACGAGTCTGCGTGGGCAGACAGCGCGTCTCACGATCTGGCCTTCATCATCTATACTTCCGGCAGCACCGGCACGCCGAAGGGCGCCATGCAGGAGTACGGCATCTATGAGCGCATCTCTGCCGGCACGCACGGGATGCTCGATCCCTATATGCCGGCACAGTTCGGGCATATCATCCCCGAGTATTTTGTCGGCGGGGTCTATATTACGATAGGACTTCTGCAGGACGGCGGCACGATCCACGTGCTCTCGCCGGAGATGTCACGGGATCCGGCTGCCCTGTTCGGCTATCTGAAAAAACACGGTATTACCGCCACTTTCGTCCCGCCTGCCCTGGCCCGCATCCTGCAGTGTCAGGACGGGCTTTCACTCCGCGTTGTCTTTGTCGGAGGCGAGATCGTTTCGCAGGTGAGCAGTGACCGCTATGATTCTATGAATATCTACGGCCCGAGCGAGTTTGGGCATCCCACCTGCCTTCACCGGTTCGGGCACGCCATGGACAACACACCGATCGGCTGCCCGATTCCCGGCACTGAGACTGCTCTCATCACCGAGACGGGGGAGGAGACTGACCGCGAGGGGATACTCTGCGCAGCACTGCCTTTCTTCCGCGGTTATATCTCTGACCGGGAACAGGCTTCATTCGTATCTTTCAGGAGAAAACGCTGGTTCGTCAGCGGCGACCTCGCCCGGCGGGACGCGGACGGGTGCTATACCATACTCGGCCGCACGGACAGGATGATCAACATCAACGGCAGCCGCGTCGATCCGGCAGAGGTGGAGGCGGCCATGAAAAAAGCCTTTCCTGTCCCGCAGGCTGCAGCAAAAGCATTCTCCCTCCGCGGCAGGACCTGTCTTTGTGTTTTCTACACGGGCGCGGAACTGAATGCGGATGCCAAGGTGCTCAGAGAGCAGCTGAAGGCATACCTTCCGGACTATCTGATTCCGTCTGTCTTTGTGAAGCTGCCTGCGCTGCCTCTCAATTCCGCCGGAAAGCTGGATTATGACAGTCTGAGTCTGCCGGACACACTGTCCGCGCCCTATGCCGCGCCGGAAGACGCGGTCGAGGCGGCGCTGTGCCGCGCAATGGCAAAGGCTCTGGAACTCGACGGGCAGGAGCCGGGTGTCAATGATGATTTCTTTGAGCTGGGCGGAGATTCGCTCGCAGCCATGCGGCTGATCATGGAAGCGGAGCTGCCGGGGCTCGACATCGCGTGCATTTACAGGTGCTGTACTGTGCGGCGGATGGCAAGGGAACTCCGGACACTGCAGGCTGATGTTCAGCCGCATGCCGCGGAAAGCCGGCCGCTGCCTCTCCTGCCGTATCAAAGGCTTTATGTCCAACGTGCCCCGGAAGGGCTGACGCTTGTCGCCAGAAATGTTGCCGGGGAACTGCTGTTCAAACCCGGAACGGATCCTGGCCGTCTTGCCCGCGCGGTCGAACAGGCTGTCGGGGCGCATAGGGCGCTTTCCACCGGGATCCTGCTGCAAAACGGGGAACCCGTGCAGGTGCTTCCGGACAGAGCAGCAGTACACATTTCGCCGGTCTGTCTGGACTACGCCGCGCTCAAGGAAGAGGAGATGTCTTTTCTCGCGCCTTTTTCCACAGACGGAAGTCCACTGTTTCGCGTCCGGCTGTTTGAGACAGAGCGCGGCTGCGTCCTCTGGCTCAACGCGCACCACAGCATTTGCGACGGGGAATCTCTTGTCGTTCTGATCCGGGACATTCTGTCCGCATACAGAGGAGAACAGATCGAGCCCGATGACTACCCGTCCTTTCTGCTTTCGCGGACGTCTGTATCTGCCATGGAAAAGGCACGCAGAACACAGAATCATCTGGAACTCCTTCTCCGCGGACTGGATTATGTTACACTGCCGGAGCCGGACAGAGCCGCAGCGGCAAAGTCGGGCAAAGCCGCGATGGCGCGGCAGGTTCTCAAAATTGATCCGAAGGATGTCAGTCTGCTTGCGAAACGATACGGCATCAGCATGAGTGCCCTGTACACGGCACTCACAGTTCTGGCACTCGGGCTGTTTGAGCATGCAGACCGGTCCCTGATCACCTGGACCTGGAGCGGCCGAAGGGATTGGGCAGGTATGCAGCGTGTCGGATTGCTGGTGAGGGATCTGATCCTGTGTCAGAATCTTACGGACGATATGACAGCCGCAGCTTTCTGCAGGGAGACAGCAAGGCAGAGGGACAAGGGAATGAGCGCGGGCGGGGCAGTCCTGCCGGATGGGGGGATCGATGAACCTGCCGGATTGGGAGCGGAGAATCTTCCGATCCCGGCACTCTGTTTCGTTCATCAGAACTATCTGAGCAGACTGAGCGATGAACCCCTGCTTTCCGATTATCGGCAGCTGGACAGTGAGAACACGGATTTGGAAGAAGCATTCGAGCTGGATGTATGGGAGGACACGGATGCCGTTGAACTGAATCTGTCCTATGACAGAGGATTGTATTCCGAAGATCGGCCGCGGGCTTTTCTCAGCCTGTATGCTTTGCTTTTGGAAAAACTCTGTCTGTGTCCGGAACTGACCGTCGGTCAGCTCCGCAGGCGGTAAGCACCGGCAGGTTTTGCAAGTGAAAATCGTTTTCAGGAGTCTTCCCGTTCATAGGGCAGCTCAAGAATGGTCCTGTTTAACCCGACGGTCATCAGATGCTTGCGCGTTTTCTGTTTCTCCATACAGGATGATACGACAAAAGACCGCAAAGAAGATATGTCCTTGTCCGGGTCGGTCAGGTCTTCGACCACACCGCAGTCTCTGAAAATCATTTGCAGGACTTTTTCGTTGACCAGAAGGGTCCATTCAGCACAAAGCTTCTCAGGATTCTGATTGCGTTCCGCTGTCAGCAGGGACAGATCCTCGATCAGCAGCATGGCCTGTGCCCGCTGCGCAGCAGGTACGCCCTGCGACCTGAGGAATTCCTCCGCCTTATCCCGGGTCTTCAGTATCTCTTCCTGACTTAAATGCAGATCGAAATCGGCAGCATGGGAATTTTTTTTCAGCAGCAGCGGGAATCCGGTCTCTTTAAGACCCAGCCGGACCGCGGCATACCAGATCAATATGGTGAGGAAAGGAGCAAGCAGAATGCCGATCCAGAGCCCGTGAACGCCGAACAGTAAGCTCAGGGGAAGGGACAGCAGAAGAATGCTGATGAGATCTTTCCATACCGTGATCCATACAGACAGCCCGATTCTTTCCACGTTCAGATAATAGGAAGGGTACAGATAAAGCACGGAGACAGCCGTCAGGGAGGGCGCAATGATCCTCAGGGCCTCCGCGCTTTGCTTTATGCTGACCGGATCCCGGAGGCTGAAAGCTAGCGGCATCACATCGGCAAGCAGGAGGACGGCCGCGGTGGCCAGGAGCCCCTCGATCAGGGCGCAGCGCAGTATGATCTTCAGGGTTCTGGAAACAGCCGGGTCGTTTCGCTCGGCATGGTAGACGCTTACAAGCGGCTTCATTGCCTGACCGAGGCCGTCGAAGACGATCGTGAGTTCAAAAAAGCCCATAACGACTGCCAGGACAGGAAGCGTACCGTCTCCAAACCGGTGGATCACGAAGGCGTTCAGGATATAAAACAGCACCGCCCACAGCAGGTATATGCCCGCATCAGTAAAGCCATATTGCAGGAAAGTTTTCAGCTCGTTCCAGGAGAAGAACAAGTGGGGTTTGAGTCCGTTTTTCTTCTTCAGGAAATGCAGCAGCAGGGTACAGAGGCTTCCTGCCGTGCCGATCAGCGTGCCCAGACTCGCGCCGCCGGACCCCATTCTGATGCACAGGAAGATGGAAAGGCCGACATTTCCCGCCATCTGGACCACATAAGCCACGTTGCAGAGGACAATGTCACCGTCGTCGTAGACCAGTTCCAGAAGCAGGACAAAGAGAGGATAGATCAGCATGACCAGACAGATATATCTGTAATATGCTTCACCTTCCGCCCGGATATTTTCCGCGGGGGACAGGATATCGAAGTACAGCTCTTTCGCAGCAAAAGCAGTCAGGCACATGACAATGCCGGTACCGACGGCCAGCAGGATGCCCATCCCGAGCAGGTTTCCGGCATGCTGTTCTTCAAAGCGTCCGATCGCGTTGGTGTAGCGGAAAGAAACGCCCACGCAGATCAGGCCGCCGAGGAATGCACAGAAGGAAAAAAGCGGTACGACCATATTGATCCCTGCAAGACCCGTTTCTCCTACCACGCGTCCAACGATGATATTATCGGTGAGCAGGGACAGGGTCTCAATGGCAACAGCCAGGGTAGCGCTGCCCAGCAGGGTAAAAAAAATCTGTTCCCGAAGTGTTTTATATCTCATATCTCTGGTTTCTCTCTTAAAACAAAACTCTTGGTACAAATATAATCGGGCCTGGACCCGAATTCAACCTGTTTCCGGTAAAGAAGGCCCGAACAAGCCGTCCGGGCCGGTGTATGGAACAGCTAAGAATTGTCATTGACAAATCGACTGCAGATAAGCGGAAATGACAGAGAAAATGATATGATTATTTTGGGATAATTTATACTCCCAAAGATGAGTAAGCTCATTGTGATATCAGAGATTATGATCTTTACATCATTATATCCCGGCACTAAGGAGAAAAAAGATGGCAGAACTTACCAAACACTGCCGAAAATGCGGCAGACAACTCAATATCAACGCGAAATTCTGTAAATTCTGCGGCGCAGATCTTTCAGAGCCTGCAGCTTCGCAGCCGTCATACCAGCAGGCACCGGCTCAACAGCCGCCATACCAGCAGGCGTCATACCAGCAGGCGTCATACCAGAAGACACCGGCTCAGCAGCCGCCATACCAGCAGGCAGCGGCCCAGCAGGCGGTCCGGAAGGTGCCGGAAATCATCATGGCGGCGGCGGACCAGCCCGGGGAGTTTGATTACGGGGAACTGGACATTCGGGGCATCATCGGAGGGATCGCGGGTACCGCCGGTTCTTTCGTGACAGAAAAGGCGCCGGGAATGCAGCAATTGTCTTCAATCGGGAAGCTGGCTGGCAATGTCGGCGGCTCTTCCAAAGGGAAACCGAAGATCATCTTTCTGCTGATCTTGCTGGCAGTTCTCTGGATCGCAGATGTGCTGCTGCAAAGTCT
This sequence comes from Lachnospiraceae bacterium, assembly GCA_017460845.1. Classification (GTDB taxonomy): domain Bacteria; phylum Bacillota; class Clostridia; order Lachnospirales; family Lachnospiraceae; genus Avilachnospira. Next base: position 8,335 of record JAFUAE010000116.1, on the reverse strand, counting down.
CGGGCTGATGCCGGCGGTGGGATCATACTTTATAACAGGCCTGACTGGAGGGGCTCTCATTCGCGTGGCTTTTGGCGTGATCAGTTCGGCTGTCAGAAAAAAACCAGCGTGATACGGGAGGGCGTGAGATGAAAATCAGAAGAATGATCAAACGTATCGCGGCGCTGGCAGCTTGCTCCATGCTGTTCGGCCTCCTGCTGTCGCCCCTTATGGGCATACAGGCATATGCCGGCTGGGATAAAGACGGCAGCTCGGACACACTATACCGGGTAGTGGACGGGAGCGAGAAAAAAAATAGCTTTTCTATTTCTTACAATGTCACCAGCGGACACACACTGAAAGACTTTACCTCCGGCATGGGATGGAACGCGGAAATGGATGCGAAGGCTGGGGATAAAATCGTAATCGAATATACGGTGCATTATCCCCAGAATGACGACTTCAATACCATTTCAAATACAGGTGTTTATGTAAAAGGGACATCTACAGCATACGGAGACGGAGGTGTGGGCAGTACAGAGACGGCATTGTTCGAACAGGACCTCTCGGCATCAGACGGCAGCACAGGGGTGCTGGAACTGGATGTGCCTGTAGACAGCAACCTTGCGCACTGTTCGATTATCAGTTCTTACGATTTCGTATACGCCGTCAACGGCCAGGTCATGCAAAACGGTTCGAACAAGCTGTCCCTCCATATAAATATCAATGTTGAAGGCGGAACTGACACCGGATACACAGAGACCGAGACCGAACAGAGCGCTGCGGCGGAAAGCGGCGAGGATGAGGGGGCCGAGATCAGGGAGGAAATCGTAGAAACGAAGCCAGCATCCAAGCCGAAGCCGGATGATAAAACCGACGGGAATAACGGCGGAAATAACGGCGGTTCGAATGTTTCAAAACCGAAAAACAAGAGACCCTCTGCTCCGGTGACAGTCGGTGTGACAGTCGGCGGCGCAATTGTGGGAGCAGGTGTAGGCGGACTCTTTGGCGGCGGCCCGGGCAGCGGCGGCGGAGCCGGCAGCACTCCCCGCGGCCGCAATACGAACCGGGATACCGGCCGGGACGACCGTCAGCAGGGCGAGGATGAGGACGAACGGAAGAAACGCTATAAGATGTTCATTTCCAAGGACTTCGGGGACGCGATCCGCAAGGGCGCGGCGCCGGTCATTGTCCGCGCGCGGATCATGGAAATCAGCGGAAGCGGCGTCAGAAAGGCGAGACCCGACCTGACGGAGAGGATCACCGTCACAGGAGAGAACCTGCAGACCGGCCGCATTTCCATGAACGGCACCTGGGCGGAGGCACAGGTATACGCGGAGGAAGAGAATCCTTACAGAGAAGGCAAGGTGGTCTTCACCTTCAACGGGGAAGGCGGGCTGTTCCATAACCGCATCGTCTTCCGCCTGGTCGGAAAGCCTTATATCGTCTATCCGGAAAGCGACATTTCAGATACCGAGATGAAGCTGAAAATGATCTCCAGCGATTCGGAGCCGTATTCCGCCAAATTCCTCTTTGAAGATGCGATCGGAGAGCCGCAGAAACTTCTCGTGTCCGGAGGCAGCCGCTTCACTACAAAAGTGAGGGAGGCGGAATATCTCAGGACCTATTATGCGGATGTCGCATTGAACTATCCCACAGACAGTGCGCCTCTCTATACCGCACCGGAAAGAGAGTATATCAGCATCCATGCGGAATTTGCCAACGGGGATGTGGTTGACGGCGGCTTTTATGCGGAGCTTTGGCCGGAAGGCCTGTCCGTCAGCAGCCGGCACATCCGCAACGGCTGTCTCGAGATCAATACGGAAGCCAATCAGAATGCAGGCGCTCTGGACTATCAGATCCGTCCGACCGAGTTTGAAGTGCGGCTGGCATACAGGGAAGCAGACGGCAGGCCTGCCTTCCTGACGGGTAAGAAGCTGAAAGCGCGTTTCGGCGGGCTGTATGATGTGGAGCGCTACGGGCACACATTTACAGACAACTTTAAGTACAAGATCGATACGCAGTACGACATCTGGTCGTTTGATCCGGAGCATACACTGCCAATGCCGGAGGCGCCCTACGATGCCCTCATGGATGTGGAATGCGAAGCCGGCGGGCAGCTTTACAAGGAAGCCCTTACGCTGAGGTTCTTCGGTGAAAAGCCGGTCCCGCCGGATGACTGGGGGAAGGAATGGGAGCTTCTGAAGAAGACGATCTGGAATTACGGCATCTCACCGGACTGCATCTGGATCCGTGACTGGATCCGCAATGCAAAAGATCATACGCCGAATGAACTTTCCATGCTGCGTTATCATATCATCAAGCAGGCGGTCGCGTACTACCAGAAGGAAGCGATGGAGTTCAATGAAATGGCAGACAGCTTCGAGCGCTGGGAGACAGGCCTCGGCATCGTGAAATGGATCGGGGACCAGTCATTCTCCTATCTCATCACGGTATACGGCGGAGGCCCGTTTGTGGAGGCGTTCGCTTCACCGCTCAAAGATATGTTCGCCGAGTTCGCCGGAGTCTATGCCGGCGCAATGCTCACGGGTGAAAAGGTCGTGTACGAGGAGAGCAACCTGTATGCCGCATTGCTGCAGGGAGTGGAGAATACCCTCGGCGAGGTCCTGACTGGAGACTCGCCGCCGACGCCGCAGAAGATCGGTTACGTGATCGCCGGATTCATCTTTGTATCCTTCACGAGGCATTATTATTACGGCGAGAATGAAGCAGGCGACATCTACAAGTCCATGCTGGCCGCCTGCGGGGACCTGTCGGGAGCCTTCATCAAACAGTATGCGGGAGACTGGTTCAAACAGTATCTCAAGAATGACAAGGGCTTCGGCAAAAAGCTGGGGACCTACCTGCGCGGCAAATTTGACTTCGATGCGGACTTCAACCATGTGGATGCCGTCAGCAAGTATGTGACCGAGACGATCGGCCTTGTCGGAGGCTGGATCTACGATACGGTCACCACTACTCCGACGCCGCTCAATCCGGCGGCAGGCCTCATGGAGGGCGCAAAGTTTGAAGACAACAGCTGGACGGTGCGTCTTGAATTCAAGGGCGGCTATACAGTCGTGATCCCGCTGATCGACAATATCGGCGTGATCGTGGACCTGGTTTATGAATCCATTTTCAAGTTCTTCGGCGACAACGCGAAGCCGGTACCGGTCAATGACTATCTGGTTAATCAGAAGTAAGGGAAATCAGCAGAGCATGTCGGAAACGGCACGTCGTACCCAATCGACTTTACAATCAATCGTATTTGCATTCCTCAGGAATAGTATCTGATGATATGGGAATAGCAAGCCTGAATCCGAAATTCAATATCGGGTTCGGGCTTCTATTTTTTTTGTTTTCTTTTACCCGATATGTCCCGAAAGTGTCCCATTGGAAGCAATATACTTGGAGCGTAATGATGGAACTGGCCTGATGGAACAGACATCGATCGTTTAAAAATTGAAACTGAGGGAAGGACTGTGTTGGATGAAAGCAGAAAGTGAATCCATTTTTGACATTTGCCGCAAGGTGTATCAGGAAATTCTGGAAACGGGAAAGGATAAAGATAAGGATCACGATCATGATAACGATAACGGGAAGACAATTGTTTTGAGCACGGGATTTAAAGATATCGACCAAAAGATAACCGGCTTTCATCCGGGAGAATTTATTATTCTTGGCGCGCGCCCTTGTATGGGAAAAACTGCTTTTGCATTAAATATCCTGGAGCATGTCTGCATCGTACAAAAGAAAAAAGTTCTTGTGTTTACTATGCAGGAAAGCAAAGAAGCATTTGTAAAAAGGCTGATTGCATTAAATTCAGGCATCGATCTCCTGCCTGCAAAAAGCAGTGAGCTGACTGATGCGCAATACAAGAGGCTCGGAGACTCTGCCGAATGTATAGGGAATTCCGTGCTGACTGTTTATGATCTGCAACCGGCCGATCTGGATACAATAAGATCCGTTTGTTTTCGGAAAAAGGCAGAAGAGGGATTGGATATGGTAATTGTGGATAATCTTCAGCTGCTGAAGGATTTCAATGTTTGCTATAACGGGCACCGCATGGTTACTCGGGATCTTAAGACTCTTGCGGAAGAACTGGCATGTCCGATTCTTGCAATGTCTCAGATCTCCAGGAAAGTGGAGGGAAGAGATGACAAAAGGCCAAGACCGGTTGACCTCCTGGGGTTTAAAAAGGTGGAACATGATGCGGATCTGGTAATGCTATTGTACAGGGAAAGCTACTATTCTTCCGATGCTCCATTTCTGGAAGATGCAGAAATCAGTATTGTTCACGGACGAAATAATGGCAGCGATACCATTTGGCTGAAATGGGATTCATGTACAGGCCGGTTTTATGATTCTTACAGGCACGAAGAGTTCACAGTGTAATTAACAGTTGATTGATAACGATTGGGTGAAACAGGAGCCGAGGGCAAGCGGTATTCTGCCCATACAGATTTCGGCCAATCAGAAAACGATAGGAACTATAGTTCGCATTTAACTTTACAAACACGAACTTTAAGGCCATAATATAGGAAGAATAGTACATGTTATGTAGAAGAATAGTTCTTGCCAATGTATCAGCACCTATCATCATACAAAGGTCTGGAAAAGGATAGTCAAATGAAAATAGAAGCTTTTATTATATCAGCTGCCGCTTTCATAATTACTCTTTTCTGCGGTCAGCCTTTAACGGCGTATTGTGCCGCAGACTCAGGGTACACTACAGATTATGTGAGATTACGCACAGCCCCGTCTTTGGAGGCAGAAATTATAACTGTATTAAATCCGGGTTATGAGCTTAAGATACTGAATTCAGTCAATGACGAATGGACGGAGGTTCAGTGGAACGGTTCCGCAGTCTACATTTCAAGTGAATACATTGCTGAAAAGACGTCTGATACGACTACTGCAATTCAGCCGAACCAGACGAGTCCCGTCGGCAATACCAATAATAACAACAGTAATGTTGTTTTACTTGATCCCTCATGGAAATACGCCGACTATTCCGCGATCCATACCGGAAATGCAGTAATGTACCGGTCAACAGCCGCAAATAAAAATAACATCATCATTGGAGTAAATGCCGGACACGGCACTGAAGGCGGGGCAAATGTTAAAACATTCTGCCATCCGGATCAGACGCCGAAAGTAACCGGCGGATCTACATCAGCAGGTTCGGTGAAGGCAACGGCAGTTTCATCCGGAATGACTTTTAATGATGGGACAAAGGAGCGGACAGTTACTTTGCAAATGGCAAGGATCCTGAGAGATATGCTCCTGGAAGAAGGATACGATGTTTTGATGCTCCGGGACGGAGATGATGTCCAGCTTGATAATATTGCAAGAACTGTAATCTGTAATAATGCGGCGCATTGCCACATCGCAATTCATTGGGATGGTGATTCACTCGGATATGACAAGGGCTGCTTTTATATGTCTGTGCCGGACGGCATCAAGTATATGGAGCCCGTAGCGTCGACCTGGCAGTCTGACGAAGCCCTTGGGGAGGCACTGATCTGTGGCTTGAAAGAGCAGGGAATTAAGATTTTCGGTTCCGGCAGCATGGATATGGATCTTACACAAACTTCTTATAGTTCTGTCCCATCAGTAGATATTGAGCTTGGAAATCAGTGTTCTTCCCATACGGAATCAGAGTTATATGAACGAGGAAGGGGCATGGTTCGTGGAATCAATCGCTTTTTTGGGCGTTAAGGATTTAAAAGTATTATTTTAAGGAGGTTATCAGTTATGAAAAAAAGAATATTGAAAAGCATCATTATGATTCTGACACTATTTTCTTTAATGGTTCCGATCGCGGCACAAGCAGATACGGCCTGCATTGTAGCCGGAACCCAGAACTACCTTGCCTTAAGAAATGCGCCAAGAACAGATGCAAATAATGAAATCGGCAAGCTGTATAACGGTGAGTTGTTTGTTGTTACAAGCAATGGCTCAAACGGCTTTGCGTATGGGTATAACGCTCTGGGACAGTATGGTTATGTAAATGCTTCCTACCTGAGAGTAGCCAGCTATCAGCCGCAGTATACACAGCGGACCGGAGTCCCCAAAATTGTCACAGGAACAACAAATTATCTGGCATTGCGCAGCAGTGCAGTTCGTTCATCATCAAATGAAATCGGACGGCTGCATAACGGAGATGTTTTCTATGTAACCGAATTCGGCAGTACCGGCTTTGCATATGGGTATACGGCATCCGGTCAGTACGGTTACGTGGTTTCGGCATATTTGCGTTAAATAATTCGGAATGAAGAGAAGGGTATCCAATATGAAAAAAAGAGCAACACTTTTAATTACTATCTGCATAACATTTTTACTGAGCATGACAGCATTTGCCAAGACCGGGAACTGGATCCAGGCGGCGGATGGAAGATGGTGGTTCCAGTGCTCTGATGGTTCTTATCCGCATAGCGGCTGGGAAGTCATCGATAACGTATACTATTATTTCGATTCCAACGGATGGATGCTTCAGGGTACGTGGACGCCTGATTATTATTGGGTTGATCAGAATGGAGCGTGGAATCCAGACATGGGAAAAATTCCTCCGGTTGAATATGAAATCTGGTATGAAGGCAATGGAGATGCACCGAATGGAGCATATGATCAGACTGCAACATATAATTATGCAGGCTCGTATAGAACACCGGATTATGACGGAGAACAGGCAGGTATTTATCTTGATATTGCTTATGCTGGAGACAGCCTATATTTGGTTAACACTTATATAATCCGAGTAGGTGGATTTGATGATGGAATAGGAACAGTTGGATCGGATGGAAAACTATATATAATCGCTGCTGATGAATCCGGGCATATTTGTACCTGTGTATTCTATCCGGAAAATAATTCCTACACCTTTAAAGTAATCGACTCAAATTGGTCGTTAGTCCCAGCAGATGGAAATGCTGATTTCAATGGCATTTATAAGGTTAGCTAATATTTCAGAGAGTTTAAATGAAATCAGTTTAGAAAAAAGCCCTGAAAAATTCAGTAATTACAGTTATTGATCGTATGGAAAAAAACTGGTTCATCTGCTTTCTCGGCAGGTGAACCAGCTTTGTATTAAAGGGAATCAAGATATACGGACAATAATCGGAGAGCAGTTTCTCGTTCGCGCGGCGTGCAGGAGCTCAGTCTGTCCAATAATGCCTGCTGCTGATCCTGAAATGACAGATTCTCTTCAACCAGAATGGAGTCAGGAGTGATTTGTAAAGCTTTGCAGATCCGGAGTACAGTTTCGATTCTCATATTTACACTTCCACGTTCGATATCTGCATAGGTCCTGTCGGATAAACCCGCCAGTTCTGCAACTTCGCTTTGCGTCAGCCCGGCTTTCTTTCTATACGCATGGAGTTTGTCACCGATTAATTCAAAATCAAAAACAAGCACTTCTCTTCCTCCTATAATAAATCTTATAGGAATTGTAATTCCTGCCCTTTTTGATATGTAGGAACGATAGATACAGAAATATAGGAATCATAATTCCTGCACCTTACTACAATATACCATTGCGGAACTGTTTGAGAAATACAATAATTTGCATATATTTAGAATTAACAAGCGATATATCAGTTATCAAAATGGATTTGATATTAGAATACGGCAGCGGTATGGCGATGACAGTTCCTTGATCCACGTGCGGTTGCGCAGGATAGTGCTAAAAAGTATAATGAATCCAGTGATGCATAATAAACCGATAAATTATGCAGGCAGAGGCCTGCATGGAGTTGATTATGAGAGAAACCATTCTATTCGCACCCGGAGCAAACGGTACTGAACTCCTGCGCAGTCTGGCCCGATTTGGCGTCAATATGTTGGGATGCCGGGTCTGCGGAGCAGTGGACCTTGCCAGGGCAGTCCTGCAGACCCATGGTTTTGCGATTACCCAGACATTCCTGCCCCGGAAAGATGAGCCGGCTGTCATCGATTCATTTCTCAGGGAAATCCCGTACTTTTCAAATGCCTCTTACGCTGATGCCGAATCCATGGCAGCAGCTTTATATACACTGCGTTCTCTGATTCCGGCGGAAGAAAAAGAGACTCTGCGGACAAAACTGCCGGAGGGAGAATTCCCGGAAAAGAATCTGGCGATCCTTCAGGTATATGAAAGATATATACAGGAACTCCGTGTAACAGGCCGGATCGATACGATCGGCCTGGTCCGTAAAGCAATCGGGCTCGGCAAGACCCTGGATCCGGAAATTCTGATCCTGAAGGAGTATCCGCTTTCTCCATTGGAAAAGGAACTTGCACAGAGACTGTCTGATGGGACTTTCCGGGAAACAAATCTTGCCGGACTTTTCCAGAAACCGGCTTTCACACCGACTGT
>JAFUAE010000115.1 GCA_017460845.1 Lachnospiraceae bacterium | reverse complement strand
TGCCGGCTTCAAAAAGGAAGAGCCTTTCTTCAGTCGGCACTGTCAGTGGAAAAATCGAAGTACTATATAAAGATAATTGCTGCTTTCAGATACCGTTGCCTGCCGGTCCTAAATGATCCGCCTGCCGGTACGAAACGATCCGCCCGCCGGTACGAAATGATCCGCCCGTCAGTTGATCTGATACCCTGAAATATCAAGAAGCGATTCGTCTACCTTATCATCGATCGCATCGATCGTATAAACAGCATCCTCGATATCGGCTTCTTCCTTCTCCGGATCCTTATCCATTACGCATGTTTCGAGCCTGCCGTCCTTCCCGAACAGGAAGATTCCCATCGGGTATGAACTTTCTGCATCAAAAATCTCTGCCTCAAATATTCCCCCGTCTAATTCCATGGTTTCCTCGGAATAATCGCTGACAGTGACGCGATGCGAGATATCCGCCAGCAGGTCGTCCATCATCATGACGCCGTCCGCTCCCATAAATTCCGGATATTCCGTGACATAAGTACCCCTCATTTCATCCGGATACAGGTTATAAACCTTCCTGTCCTTGTCAATAAATGTAATCATCACTTTTATTTTGCCGGAAGCAACGGTCTCACACCTCGAATAATAAACTCCGTCCCTGATGTGGACGTCATACCCCTGTGCGGTATCATAATAATTATTATAGCGGCTGTATTTCAGGTGAACGCCCTTTGATGGATCTATGGTTTCCCAGATCTTATACAGCTTTGACTCCGAAATTGCCGCTGTCTGCTCCTTTTCCCTCTCTTTCAATATTTTCTTTATCTCTTCCAGCGGGAGGATCTCATACGCCGAAATATCAGCGCCTTCCTGGGCGTAACAAATAATCATGGAGCCGTCGCCGTAAAGATCGATTTCTACGATTCCGTCATGAAGTGTACCCGTGGCTTTTCCGCCGTCATCAAGGGTGATTTCAAAGTCAGTGCCGGATACGCTCCAGTTCGTGATTCCCATGGAATCGTCATCAAGGGTCATGCTGCCTTTTCCACCTTCTTCGAGGGTCAGGATCGAAGACAGGCCCAATTCCTCCATAGACCCAAGTAATCCTTCATTTTCTGCTGCAAATGCCGTATATACGCCTTCCTGTGAAAAAGTCTTTCCTGCGGCGATCAGACTGTTTTCAACCTGCCCTGCTTTTTCTGCACCTGCTTCGTCCTCAGCGTCATCTTCCTTCCCGGATTTAAAATCAAAACCCGGCAGTGTCATCTTCTCTGACGAAGATTCTGCGGTCCCGGCGTTTCCGGCTGCAGCGCTTTCAGCCGCCGTCGATGCAGGCTCAGCCTGTGAGGTCTCTGCCGCCGCAGGAGCGGTCGTCTGTGCAGCAGTCGTCACTGCAGCAGTTGTCTCAGCAGCAGTTGTCTCAGCCTGCGTGCCGGAAGCAGAATCCTTTCCGCCTCCGCATGCACTGAGTACAGCGGCAAACAGCATCACAAATAAAATGATTCCTATGCTTTCATGTATTTTTTTCATTCTGCCCTCCTTTGCCCTCCGGTGACTCCGGTGTCATTATTTTTCTGCAAATGCTTCCGTTGATGCAATTTATACAAACATTATAAACTATCATGCTTTCTTATTGTCAATTTTATCATATAAAATGTCACGTTATTTGGCCGGAGCAGATTTTGTCATTGACAAATCTGAAGAAAAATCAGAGCCAGTGCGGGCATTGTCTTGGGCTCATGAATCCTGTATGATAGAATCGAGACTCAGCAGGAGGAACACATCCATGAACACAGCAGTCATATCCCTGATCGTTCTCGCAGCAGCGGTCCTGCTCGGACTGATCCGCAAAATCAACATCGGTCTTTCCGCGATCCTTGCGTCAATTCTTCTGGCGCCTTTTCTGGGCGTCAGCGAAGAAGAGCTGATCGGCGGATTCAACGCCAGCCTCTTTCTGATGCTTCTGGGGGTTTCTTTTTTATGTGCTGCCGGCATTACCAACGGGTCTCTCGAGCTTCTGGCTAAAAAGACTCTGCAGCTGACTGGCGGGCATGCCGCAGCGGTTCCGGTCCTTCTTTATCTGGTCGGGTTCGGTATTGCGGCTATCGGTCCGGGCTGCATTCCCGCCCTCGGAGTCGTTGCCGCACTGGCGCTTCCGCTTTCCCGTGAAACAGGCTACAGCCCGGTCATGCTGGCTGTTGTCGGGGAAATGGGTTCCTTTGCAGGCCGTTTCTCCCCGCTTACTCCCGAATCCGTATTGATCAGAGAGCTGACAGAAAAGCAGGGGATTTCCGGATATCAGGGCGCCATGATTATCTATGCTCTTGTTACGACAGTTGTCCTCTCCCTGCTGACATTCCTGTTCTTTTCCCGGGAAAGGAAACCTGTCAGCGAAGGAGAAGCCCTGCAGCTTCCGCGCTTCCGGAAGGGGCAGATCCTGACCCTGCTTGCATTTCTGGCCGTTATTGCCGGCTCTGTTTTTCTGGGCCGCAATGTCGGTCTGACTGCCTTTGCCTGCGGGGTCATTCTGGTTATGACGGGCGCTGCCGATGAAAAAGCTGTATTCCGCAGTATTTCCTGGCCAACGATCCTGATGATCACCGGCTTCGGAATGCTGATGAATCTTGTGATCCTCGCCGGAGGTGTGGCGCTGCTTTCTGCCGGGCTCGCCTCCGTTATGTCTCCGCGTACCGCAGTGGCGATCCAGGGTCTGACTGCAGGCGTCATGGCATGGTTCTGCTCTGCCATCGGAGTCGTCTGGCCGACTCTGCTTCCGACAGTAGGGACAGTTGCGGAAAGTATCGGCATTTCCCCTGTCGGGCTGATCAGTGTCATGGGCCTGACAGCTTCCTTTGCGGGCTTAAGTCCGGTCTCTACCGGCGGCGGCATGATTATGGCTGCTACTTCTGCCGACCCCGATTTCACCGGGGAGGAGGAACGCCGGCTTTTCGGGCGGCTTTTCTTCTGCTCGGCAGCCTCTCTGGCGCTGATCGTTCTTGCTGCGCTGGCGGGAGCCTACTCTATCCTGTGATCCCCCGCCCGCCCGATCCTGCGGCGGGGACGACCACAAATCCTGACAGACCTCATTTTCTCTGTTCTTTTTCGTTAAATCCTTCTGAGAAGGACAACCACATATCTAAGCAGGCTCTATTTTCTCTGTCCATTTTCGCCAAATTCTTCTGAAAAGGACAACCACATATCTAAACAGGCTCTATTTTTCTCTGTCCATTTTCGCCAAATTCTTCTGAAAAGGACAACCACAAATCCAAATTGACTTTGTATTCTCTGTTCATTCTCATCAAATCGATCCGAAAAGGACGACTACATTCATCAGTTACTCTATAATTCTTTGTTCAAATCTTAAATTATTCCGAAATGGACAACTTCATTCAGTTTTCTATCTACATTCTCTGTTAAATCTCAAGAACTCACTCTGCAGACACAAGAATATATCAATATCAAAAAAATCAGATTATTTTTATAGGAGGTATACATAAATGACAGACAGAAGTATTATCACGAAACTGGAAAAGGAACAGGCACAACTGGAAAACATCATTCTCCAGGCTGAAAAAAAACTCAGCCATGCACCGGAGGGAAGCGTGCTGGTCAAGCGATATAAGAAAGGAGTCCAGTATTATTATCGCAGTGACCCAAAAGACCGGAACGGCATTTATATGCCGAAATCAGACCAGAAACGCGCAATCGATCTGATACAAAAGTCTTACGACATGAAAGTTCTTACCGCAGCAAAAGAACAGTGGAAGGTGCTCGATTCATTTTTGAGAAAATATAATCCGAATGCTGTGATGAATGTGTTTAAAAACGAAAGTGTTCTTCGGCAAATACAACTGAACCCGTATGAACTACCCGATAAACAGTTTGTAAAGGTATGGCAGGCAGCAGAGTATGAACAGAAGCCGTTTCAGGAGAATATGCCGGTACATTATACGGTAAAAAAGGAACGTGTCAGGTCCAAATCAGAAGTTATTATCGCCAATTCTCTGTTTCATGCAAAACTGCCATATAAGTACGAATGCCCTTTAATGCTTGGAAATCAGGTCATTCATCCTGATTTTGTTATTTTAAGGATGCGGGACAGAAAAGAAATTTACTGGGAACATCTTGGCATGATGGACGACACAGAGTACAGAAACCATGCACTTCAGAGGATCCGTATGTATGAAGCAAATGGAATTTTTCCAGGCGATCGGTTAATTCTGACATTCGAGACCTATCGAATGCCGCTGAATGCAGTATATGTGGAAGATGTTATCAGTCATTATTTTGGTTGATCTGTTAAATATATCCGCTTGGATTCCGAATAACTGTAATTCATTTTCACTTTTGTGTTTCAACTTTCAGCACCTTCATGTAAAATAACAAAAGAAAGGCGGTGAATATACATTTGGACAAAGAAAAACTGGAATTAAAGCAGAAAGCCTGCCTGGTTCAGGAAATCTGTGCCCATCATGTCGCGATAGCACTGGAAAAGGCCGCTGGCAGTTCAGAAGACCGGATGCTGAAAGAATCTCTGATGTTCCTCAGTGATCGTGTAATTGAAGAGGGCAAAACGATTCGTACAAGAATTGAATTTGATTTGGATCTTTCTGAGGATTTTTCGTTTATGGATTCCTTCCTCAATTTTGAATCCAGGGCCGACCTGAGCGATGCCAGGGAAGCCCTCAACAGATGGAAAAACAAATACGAAGAGCTGATAAATGAACTTTTCTGAGCCCGCGGACGGATATTAGGACAATTTCGGGTGGTTTCTTGTTTTACTCAATTGGTCACGATTTTTCTAAATTTGCTGTTTCCCACCATTGATCCGAGCCATGCCGGATTTCGTTAAATAATGTAAAAAGCGCTGCGCTGCAATCTTTACAGACTGAGGTGCAGCGCTATTTTACTGTTTTTTGTGATAATGATACCTGGTGCCGAATCAGTCATATGAATCAGGAACTGAGAGAAGGAATCAGAGACCGGGAGGAGAAATCAGGCGTCGGACAGAGAATTATGAATGAACTGCTGAATGAATCTGTCCTTTTCGAACGAATTTGTAGATGATGAACAGAGAATACAAAGTCTATTTGGATTTGTGGTTGTCCTTTTCAGAAGGATCTGGCGAAAATGGACAGAGAAAATAGTGCCTGTTTAGATTTGCGGTCGTCCTTTTCAAATTAAATTACCGAAAAAGAACAGAGAAAAAGATGCCTGTCACGACATGTGGTCGTCCCATCAAGATAAACTTGCTGAAAAAAGACAGAGAGAATAACGCAGTCCTTGATATGTGGTCGTCCCTGGAAAGAAGAGGGAGAAGAATGGGGATAATTGACAGTTAGCAAATGCAGATTTCAGCAAATGAACTAACTGACTACCGGAAAACGATCAGACCTCAGGCAGGAGACCGCCTGAAAACGATCAGGCCTCAGGCGGAAAATCAACTACATAAAATCAGATTTCAGGCAGGAGACGTCCTGCAATCCGGATCAGGCTCCAGATCAGAAATACCTCGATTGGAAAATTTATGGCTTCCTTCGGCAGACTCATCAGAAATACTGCGCCAAACGGCATACCGTAGAAAACGCTGAGCCACATGCAGTTCAGCAGCAGACTGATCAGCAGTGTCTTCAGAAAATGAGACACAATAACCCGGACCATAAGACCTCCGGCTCCTGAAGGCGGATACAGCCGCCTGTACAACAGAAAACCATAGATTACGCCCATCAATCCGCAGCTGATTGAAAATCCGGGAAAGAAAGCGCCCGTCGGGTGCATAAAATATCCCCCGACATCGATCAGGACGCCAACCGCTGCCGCGGCCCAGGGGCCAAACAGATATCCGCTCATGGCAATCGGCAGACCCGTCAGCGTAATCTCCGTCACATTAGACAACGGAATCCTGATTGCGGATAATACAATGCCGACGGCTGTCAGCATCGCACACGCCGTAAGGGTCCTGACTTCATGTTTTCCGTGCTTTCCATACTTTCCAGTCATTTTTTTCCTCACCGCACAGTCTTCTCTGCCACAATATACGTTCTTCTTTTCCGCACTTTACAGTCTTTATTTCCCTTTAGATGTTTTCCGGAGCAGACCGGTTATGTTTTATATCCGGATCGTCGTCACATTCATCCCGAGAATATTCTGATATTGAATATCGCGCGCGATCCGGAATACGGTACGGATCCCGAGGTTTTTCTCCGGATCCGCCGGATCGGTCATCATTAGCCGCTCGTGAGGATCAAATGGTATGCAGTCGTCCCGGATCCGCAGGATCACCTCCTCCTGCTTATGAACCACCCTGATATCGACCGAGTGATCCTTCCGGTCTTTCACAAACCCGTGCAGTACAACATTTCCAGCCATCTCTTCCAACGCCATCGCAGCCAGGATGGAGCGTGAAGGGTCGATCCCGTGCTCCATGCAGAATTGCTGCACCCTTTCGGATATCCGCACGACATCCCCGATGCCCCGCACACTTAAATCCATTCGGTCTTCGGGCGGTGCTCCGAAATCCTGCGGTATCACCATCAGATCCTCGGAATTTTTCGGAAATGCTCTGCGCATGATCCAGGAATAGAAAACGATCACGATGGTAGTCAGCACGCCATTCAGGACGCCTGCGGCATAGACTCCGTCAATATCGAAAGGCTTTATCAGAAGTGCGGAAAAAAGCACTACCCCGATCAGGCCGTCTGATGCGGCCAGAATATTGACCAGTCCCTGTTTGCCGGATGCCTGTCCCCAGCAGGTAAAGTACATACAGATCAGGCTCAGCGGCATACAGAGCGGCAGGATCCTGAGTCCCCTGACGGTCATTGCATATACCGGATCCATCGTATCCCGGATATAGATCCGGGTCAGGGGCACCGCCATAACAATAATACTAAAAGCGACCACACTCATCAACGGCACATACCAGCGAAACAGGGCGCGGGTAATATCCGTCAGTGTCTGCCGGTCCTCCTCGCCCGTGCTGACGCTGATCAGCATCCTGCAGACAGCGAGCATGCCGTTCGGCAGAGCCCAGAAAATCTGGAAAAGGTTGCCGGCGGCTGCATTGGCAGAGATCGCCGCGCTTCCCAGATAAAGCTGTATCAGATAATTGACGATCAGAATACGCAGGGACTGATATCCCAGAGACGCCGCACCCGGATATCCTGTTTTTATAATCTCCGCCGTATCTTTCCAGGGAAGCCCGGCTGCAGAATATCTCAGATGCGACCTGCCGTCAAGAAAATACTGCGCCTGTATCAGCAGCAGGACCAGTGCGCCGCATGCCGATGCGGCCGCAAGACCGAAAACGCCCCAGCCGAGGACGGGCACAAACAGAAGGTTGAAAAAGAGATGTGATACGAAGCAGGCGATCCCTGCCGAAGTAATAAGCTTTCGTTTATTTTCCAGCGATAAAAAAGCTGTCAGCAGATTTCCCAGAACATAGGGGAAAACCCAGAGCGCCTGTCCGAGGACATAGCGGTTAAAGACCGGTCGTACCTGAGAATCCCCTGTCAGAAAGCCCGTAAGATCAAAAAGGGCCAGAATCAGCATGCCGGCTGTCAGAATACCGCACAGGATCAGTGTAATTGTAACGCTTAAGGAAAAGGTCTTCTGCAGCGCCGTGTCCTCGTTTCTGCTGAGGAACTTTCCGCAGAGAATGACAGAGCCGCCGACCAGTACAGTGCTGACCGCGCTGATCAGCATGTTAAGCGGTGCATAAAACCCGATCGCCGCCATGGCCTCCATGCCGATAAAGTTACTTGCAAAAAAACCGGAAACGATACCGTTTACCAATCCGATCGCGGCCAGCAGCACCTGTGCCGGCAGGAGCCGGAACATCAGCTTTGTCACATTTTTCATATTGCCGGATAAGTTATTCATATTGCTGTCCGCCGCTTTCAGGGCGGTCCTTTACACTTTTCACGTTTACAGGCCTCTGAAATCCGCAATTTTAATTCCGTCGCTCACATCCACCACATGCGCGTCCCAACACAATGCATTATACTCAGCTTCAGTAATTTCGTCTGCCTGATCCCATATCCATTCCGGATATCGCCCGTTCTTCTCATAATAAACCGCGATTTCGTTCCGCTTCAGTTCATATGGATAGGTACAGTATCGGACATTCTCCTCATTTTCCCCCGACAGATCATATACTGCGCCAAATGCAGGAAAGAAGCCGCCCATCCCGGTATCGTAGCGGTACCAGGTCGTGCTGCCATAATTCATGGACGGCAGATGGTTTTCCTTCAGCAGGCCGCCTTCACAGAGCTCCGCTTCGCCCCTGTACGGCGTTCCGTAAGCATAGTTAAGCCTGCGGCCGTCACTGCCGTAGATATCAATAATATGATCCCGGTATGTAATGACCAGTTCAAAAGGATCGGTGTCATCAATATTCAGCAGCAGATATCTCACTTCATCGTTATCAGCTGCCCACGGCCATGCATGCTGGACCAGCTCCGTATCAAGCCCCAGCTCTTCGACCTGTTCCCGGCTGTAAGCGCCATCCTGCGCCTTCTTATAACGGAACAGGAGATCCATATAGGAGTCTGCAAGATCAAATTCCATCTCAACGTTCTCTCCTGCGGCCGTTCCTTCTCCCCATCCCTCATCAGGAATCTCAGCAAGGGTAATAATGGGAATTTCCTGCCTGCTGATCCTCTCAAATACAAGCTCTCCGCTTCTTCCGAGCCGTTCGGATCCGCTGTCTTCCAGACCGGGTGTCATAATCAGGATATTCCCTCTGACCTGAATATCCACATCGAAATCGATCGGAATGCTGCCGTCGCCGAGAAAGTTCAGTCTGCCTTTCAGAGAGCTCTCACCTGTCATCTGATATCCGCCGCAGCACAATACAAGCTCCGCGGCGGGATCCTTCTGCCTGATCCTGAGGTTATGGGCTTTGGTAAATTCGAGATAAAGAGGAACTTCGCTGTCCTTTTCCTTCCAGAAACCGGCAAAATCATCCGGGGAGACCGTACCGTCCGTATTGCTGTAAACAAAGGTGTCCTCAACCCGCTCATCCGGTTCGAATATGAGCTTCGGCGAACCGTCTCCAAACGGGAATCCCGGACCAAAATCCTCAAATATCAGATTCCCGTCTTCCAGGCGGATCGTGCCCGCAGAGGGCGGCCCCCAGTATTTTCCGAGATTGGACATATTAGAGAATTCCATGACTCCCGCCCTGAAAGCATTTGCATCTTCAGAAAGCAGGTCTTCCGCAGCTTCGGGGAAAATCTCCATCGCCCAGTAAGAATAAATTTCCAGAGAATCAGCTTTTTCGTCTCCCATTGCATCCGCGCAGAATGCATAAAGGTTTCCGCCGAATTCGCCTATCTCTATCGTATCGTATTCCTCAGTGCCATCCGGGCGGCTGTATTTGCCGCAGAGTCTCTGATAAAGCGGCAGCCCCTCCGGTTCTGCCTCCTCCGGGGAAACATTTTCCGTTTTTCCCTCTGAAGCTTCTGTTTCCTCTGCAAAAGCTTCTTCAGCAGCATTTTCTGTTTCTCCCCGGGAGGATTCTTCTGCCGCATCCGCAGCCGTTTCCGTATCCGCTGCGGATGCAGTATCGGCCATTTCCGCCTCCCCGCTGTTATTTTCGGCGCTGTCTGCAGTCGCCGCTGCGCCGGCTGATCCGGTCTTTGATCCGCATCCGGCTGCTGCCAGAATGATCAGCATCATCACTATCATACAGAAATTGATATTCCGGCTGTGTTTTCTCCTGCTCCTGATGTATTTTTTCATTCTTATCCACCGTCTTTCTTCAAAAGCTGCCACTGGGCTCATGAACCCCTAGGCATGCCTTTTGCTGAATCTGCTTTCCTGAACAACTTTGTGCATCGGGCTTCTTTAATTATCAGCTTAACTCATTCAAAATTCGATTTCAACAGGCGGGTCTTTTATTCTGAAAATGCATCTGCAGAAACTTCGTGCTGTTCACCTGCGGACAGCCAGGATGGGTATGAGAAGGGGATATTCAGACAGGCAATACCATAAGGCCGGATTTTGGTTTATACTGGTAACTGCAGTCCGGCCGGAAACATTTTCATGGTTTTTTGTAAAATACAGTACAACGGCCCGACGGCGAAAAGGAGGAAACGATGAGCCAGCCGCTGAAGCTTCAAAAACCCGATTCTTATATTGTATCAGCTATATTGGAGGTCCCTGCGGATCCGAAGGGGATCGTGATCGCGGTGCATGGCTTTGCCAGCAGCAAGGAATGCGCCACTTATCAGATGCTGCTGAGAAGGCTGCCCGCAGCAGGCTACGGAATGCTCGGCATTGACCAGCCCGGGCATGGCGTGGAGGAATCAGCAGCAGAGCCGCTCCGGATCGAAGGCTGCAAAAACAGCATTGAGACGGCGGAGCGCTATGTGCTGGACCATTGGCCCGGCCTTCCCGTATGCTATTTTGCTTCAAGCTTCGGAGCGTATATTACAGGACTTTATCTGAGCACAAGAAAACACCATGGCAGAAAAGCCTTTTTCCGGAGCGCCGCAGTCAATATGCCGGAACTGTTTACGATCGACGGAAACGGCCCCGTCTCTCAGGAAAAGCTTCGGATGAAGACGGAGCTTGAGGAAAAAGGCTATTTCATCACCGGATCGGAGCTGGGTAAACCTATGAAGGTCACAAGAGCGTTTTATCATGATCTGGAGACCACGGATCTTTTCCGGCTCTTTGCCCCTGCCCCTGCCGGAGAACACAGAATCTCCATGGCCCACGGAGAAAAGGATGAGGTGATAGACCCCTGCGCCGCGATCAGGTTTTCGGAAAAGTTCTCTGTCCCGATCACGATTTTTAAGGGTGAAGGGCATTCCCTTGGAAATGACCCTGCCACACCGGAAAGAGTTGCAGATCTTGCAATTGATCTTTATAACAGCTGACGTCTGTCCATTTAATTCCTGCTCCTTATTTCAATTTGTACAGGAGTGAGAATTCCTCACATATATATTTCTCGTTTCTCTTGGGTGTATTACAAGGCGAAAGGGTAAAGAAAAAGCCTCATGCTGTGACGTTTCGTCATAGCACAAGGCTCTTAATTTTACTATGTTTTTCAGGCTGTTACACGCTCGGTGGCGATGTATCTTTTGATCACATTTTGAGTGTCACGCGACACCTCAATTATTCAAACTCGATACCGGCAGAGCGTTACTTAACGTATATCAGTTAAGTTTTGTGTGTATTTAGCCGGCTTTTTCTCTCAGTTATACTGTGTCTCTTCCCTTTCTGACCTTTTGTTGCCAATTTGTTGCCAGAAGACAAATCACTTCCAGGCTATTTCAAGCTTCCTTTTTGACTTCACACAATCTGCCAGATACAGATTGATCAACGTCTGATAGGGAATGCCAGTTTCCTGCGATTCGCTTTTAAAATAATCAATTATCGAAGGAGCAATCTTGATTGTAATCTGCTTCTTTAATTCTTTTGCATAAGGATTCGGTCTCGGATTTAATTTATCAATATCATATTCCTCTAACATATCTCTGTTCCTCCTTCCTGGTTGCCTGCCTTGCGGAAATGATCCTGATCACTGTATCTGATTCTCTGTAGCAATGACAGACTATGCAGACTTTTGCAGTTTCACTCATTCCCAGCAGCAGGAATCTAT